>JANYCJ010000028.1 GCA_025360345.1 Alphaproteobacteria bacterium
GAGGGCAGCGGGTAGAGATTGGCTTTCAGGCGCACGGTGTCTCCCGCCTGAAAGGCGGGCTGCGCTCCCCGCAGGCTGAGGCGGATGAGGAGCGGGGTTTGCGAGGGGGAAAGGTTTTCGATGGTGAGGTGGCTTAAGGTGAGTTTGACTTGCGAGGCGGAGGGCTCGGCCAGTTCAATGCGGCCAGTGACTTCGCGGTAGTGGAGTTCTTCACCGATCAGGGGGGTGGCGGTGGCGTGCACGCGGAGCTGGCAGGCGGCGAAGCCGAGAATGATTAAGAAGAGCGGGGTGGCGAGGTAGCGGGCGGGGTGTTTGCGGGTGAGGAGGTACAATATTGTGGCGGGGGCGAGCAGGGCATAAGGCAGGAAGGCGGGAGGATCGGTGGGCAGGGAGAAAAAAATGAAGATGCCCAGCATCAGCCCGGCGGGAGTCCATAGGAAGAAGCGGGAGCTTTGCGCGGCGCATTGGGCTTTTATCCACGACGCGAGGGCGCGAAGCTCAGGCTTTAGGGGCATCGGGTTTCCATGCGGTCATGGTCACCACTTCAAACGTGGCGGGCATTCGGCCGCTGGGCTCGGCGTATTGGCGCTGGTAATAATCCAGCGCGGCGAAAATGACGCTCCTGCGGGTGAAGTGGCGCAAGCCCGAAAGCAGGGCGCTGGATTCGCCCATGCCGCGCAGGTCTGCGAGTAGTTTCAGGGGATTTTCATAGCTGATGGTGAGGATTTCGCTGTCGGTGACGGGCAGGGTGAAACCGGCGCGCTGGAGCAGGGAGCCGGCGTCTTTCACATCCACGAAAGGGGAGATGCGGGGGGAGAGGCCGCCGGTGATGCGCATTTCGGCCTGCTCGAAGGCGGCGCGGAGTTCTTTCAGGGTTTCACCGCCGGGGAGCATGGCGAGGAAGAGGCCGCCGGGTTTGAGGCAGCGGAAAACCTGCACCAATGTTCCGGGTAAGTCATTGATCCAGTGCAGGGAAAATACGCTCATGACGAGGTCGAAGCTGGCGGGCGCGAAGGGGAGGAATTCCTCATCGGCGACGAGGCGCAGGCCGGGGGCTTCGGTCACCAGCGCGGCGGAAAGGTCTGACTGGATGAGTGTTTCTATACCCGCTTCGGGGCCGAGATATTCTGCAAGGGAACCAGTGTGGGCGCCCAGCTCCAGCGCGGTGGGGAAAGTGCGGCGGATGTCGGGCAGGCGGTCTGCCATGCGGAAGGCAAGTTCGCGCAGCAGGAAATCATACTGGCTGAAGGCGGGGGCGGCGCGGTCGCGGTGGGTGCGCACGCGGGCCCGGTCAAAAAGACGTTGCGGCTGGTTCATGAGAAAGAATCATAGGGTTAGGCAGTCAAATCATGTATAACGCATTGGTTGGCATTTCCTAGCACTACCTTTTTATGGGCGCAGCACTGCTTGATTTTTTCTTTCCGCCGCAATGCCTTATCTGCCGGGGCGAGGTGGGGGCACAGGGCAGTTTATGCGGCGAATGCTGGGGCAATATCCGCTTTATCAGCGCGCCGTTTTGCGCCATTTGCGGGCTGGCTTTCGATTATTCCGCGGGGGAAGGCGCTTTGTGCGGCGAATGCCTGACAGAAAGGCCGCCCTTTACCAAGGCGCGGGCGGTGTTCCGCTATGACGAGCACAGCCGGGCGCTGGTGACGCAGCTGAAATACGCCGACCAGGCACACCTGGCGCGGAGCTTCGGGGGGTGGCTGGCTACGTCCGGGCGGGAGTTGATCGAGGCGAGCGAGGTGATCGTGCCGGTGCCGCTGCATTACTGGCGGTTCGTGGGCAGGCGCTATAACCAGTCGGCGCTGCTGGCCTATGCGCTGGCGAAGCATTGCGCGCTTCCGGTGCTGCCGGACGGGCTTTCGCGGATACGGCCCACCAAGCCGCAGGCCTCGCTCAGCAAGGCGCAGCGAAAGGATAACGTGAAAAATGCCTTCGTGGTGCCGCAGCGGCATGGGCCGCGGCTGGGGGGGAAGTCGGTGCTGCTGGTGGATGATGTGCAGACGACTTCGGCAACGCTTACCGAATGCAGCCACGCGCTGCTGAAGGGCGGGGTGGCGCAGGTGCAGGTGCTGACGCTTTCGAGGAAATTTTAATGACGGGGAGATGCGGAATGAAGAAAGCTTTTGTGGCGGCTGCGCTTCTGGCCATGGCGGGGAGGCTGTGGCTGGAAGAAGGGCATAAGGATGCCGGGATGCCGTATGTGCGCCAGCCATTCACGCCGTTTTCACGCGAGGAAGCGGTGGCGGTGGCGCTACGCGAATGGCGGCTGTTCGGCAGCGAGGTGCATGATGAGCCGGCCACGGCCAGCGGTGGTTTCAAGAAAGAACGGCAGGCGGGGTACTGGCAGCGGGTGGGGGATTATTTCTGGCAGGGGCTGGGCAGCGGCAGCCCTTACCTTGCAACCGGCAAGCATGATGCGCAGGGACGGGAATTCCCGCCGGAGCAGGATGCCAGCTATGCGTGGTCGGCGGCGTTTATTTCCTATGTGATGAGGGAGGCGGGGGCGCAGGAGCTGTTTGCCTATTCGCCGCGGCACGCGGTGTATATTAACGCGGCCTATGAGGCGGCAAAAGGAGAGCGCAAGGACCTTGCCATCCACACCCAAGACCCGGCGGTGTATGCGCCGAAGCAGGGAGACCTGATCTGCACGCCGCAGGAAGGGGTGCTGGCGTTTGGCGACCTGCCGGTAAGCAAGGAGCTGCTGGCGCATTGCGACATGGTGGTGGACCGGCAGGACGATATGCTGGCGGTGATCGGGGGGAATGTGCGCGACGCGGTGTCCATGAAGCATGTGCCGGTGACGGGGGCGGGGATGCTGGTGGACGCGAAGGGCACGGTGGTTGACGAGCGGTATGGCTGGTTTGTGGTGATACAGGTGCTCTATGACGATTAACCAATTGTTATTTATGTAATCATTTTCTTACGCCCTGATTTTGGTGAGGCGGGCGGCGGTTTATGCTATGCTGTCCTCCTTTTGAAGGAGGATGATTATGGCCGAGAAAGAACCACCCAAAGCGAAAACCCGCGGCGAAGAGGTGATGGACGCAATCCAGCCACTAGCCGACCGCGCATCCTAGCGGATGGTGGGCGAGACCATTCGGCGGGAGGCGGAGCGCATTGCGCTGACGGGTGGTTTTGGAGCGCCAAAGCCCGAAGGACGGTCGCGGATTTTAGAGGCGCTGGGAAAAGCCGCCATGGCGCCGATGCGGGCGCTTGAGGGTGACCCGAGGGTGGGTGAAGCGTTGGACAGGTTTACCGGCCAGGTCAAAGCCGAGGGCAGCACACCGGCCGAGCGCGGCGGGCGGAGCCGGGCGGGGGACAGTAAGAAAGACTAAATATTGAAGTATTTGGCCTGCGGGTGGTGCACCACGATGGCGGAGGTGGATTGCTCGGGGTGGAGCTGGAATTCGTCGGAGAGTTCCACGCCGATCCTTTGCGCACCGAGCAAGCGCAATAGCATTTCCTGATCTTCCAAGCGCGGGCAGGCGGGGTAGCCGAAGGAGTAGCGCGAGCCGCGATAGCCTTGTTTCAGCATATTCTTGATTTCGCGGTCGTCTTCATGGCCGAAGCCGAGTTCGGAGCGGATGCGCTTGTGGATGTATTCGGCGGCGGCTTCGGCGATTTCCACGCCGAGGCCATGCAAATATAAATAATCCTGATAGCGGTTGGCGGCGAACCAGTCGCGGGCCACGTCGGCCACTTTCTGGCCGGCGGTGACGACCTGCATACCCAGCACATCGCGCTCGCCGGCATCAATATCGCGGAAGAAGTCGGCCACGCAGATGCCACCGTCCTTGTCCTGTCGGGGGAGCTTGAGGCGGCCGGTTTCTTTCGTGCCGGATTCATCGAAGAGCACGATGTCGTTGCCCTCGGAGGCGCATTTGAAATAGCCGTAGGCGGCCTTTGGCTGGAGGATGTCTTCGGCCTCGCACTCGATGAGGAGGCGCTTCAGAATGGGTTTTACGTCTGTTTCCACCCATTTCCAGTATTCCTCGAGGGTTTTGCCGGATTTTTTGAAGCCCCAGTGAAAGGTGAAGAGCATCTGCTCATTCAGGTAGGGGATGAGGGCTTTTACGGGGAGGTTTTCGATGATTCTCGGCCCCCAGAAGGGAGGCGTGGGGACAGTAACCTGCGCGGCGAGTTCCTGCCGCTTGAGCTTTACGGCTTCGGCTTCGACGGGGCGGAGTTCCTTGCCGATGAGTTCGGCGCCCGCCACTTCGTTCTGGCTCCAGCGTTGCTTGGCTTTCGCGTTGCTGGGGCGGTTGTGTTTGCGCTTCTTGATGTCTTCGAGATGGGTGTCGAACTGGCCGTCGGCCAATTTGTTCATGAGGTCGAGACCGTCGAAGGCGTCGCGGGCGTAGGCGACGCGGCCGGAGCCGTAGGCTTCGACGCAGTCTTCTTCCACATAGGCGCGGGTGAGGGCGGCGCCGCCCAAGAGCACGGGCAGGTCGTAGCCGAGATTGGTGAGTTCGGTCAGGTTTTCGCGCATGACGACAGTGGATTTGACGAGCAGGCCGGAGAGGCCCACGGCGTCGGGCTTATGTTCGCGGATGGCGTCTACGATGTTGCTGATGGGCTGCTTGATGCCGAGGTTGAAGACCTTGTAGCCGTTATTGGTGAGGATGATGTCGACGAGGTTTTTGCCGATGTCGTGCACGTCGCCCTTCACGGTTGCGAGCACGATCTTGCCTTTTTCCTGCCCATCGATTTTTTCCATGAAGGGCTCCAGATGGGCCACGGCTTTTTTCATGGTTTCGGCAGACTGGAGCACAAAGGGAAGCTGCATTTTGCCCGCGCCGAACAGCTCGCCCACCACTTTCATGCCGGCGAGCAGCACGTCGTTGATGATCTTAAGCGGGGGCAGGGTTTTCATGGCTTCGGTCAGGTCTTCTTCGAGGCCTTTCTTGTCACCGTCTACAATGCGGTCTTTGAGCACTTCCTCGATGGTGTCGGCGCGCTTTTTCTTAACCGCGGCTTCGCCTTTGCGCCCTTCGAAGAGCGAAATGAAATATTGCAGGGGGTCATACGGGTCCTCGGGGGTGCCGAGGGGTTTTTTGGGGATATGGACTTCGTCGGACATAACCGTTTGCAGTATTTCTGGTTTTGTGGGGGGTTGAGGAGTTAAATACCCATTTTCCGGCTTAAACACAATGGTTATATGGCATGAAAAGCGCGGCTGCGGGCTTGTAAGGCCGATTATATTAATTTATATTAAAGCCATGCAGAGCGATACCCCCCCTCCCCTTCACCAGTCAAGGACTGCGCACCTGATTATCGAGCTTCACCAAAGCGGTGAAAAGCTGGAGGTGCGCCTGAAACCGCTGGACGCCGAGCAAGACCCCTTCGCCAGTTTCGGAATGATGGCCGACCACCTCGCCTCGGGCGCGATACGCACGCTTACGGCGGGATTCGGCAAGGAAAACTGCCGCATGGCGCACGGGCTTAATTACATGGGCCTGAAAATCAGCTGCCCGCAGGGTGAAGCACCGCAGGAACAGGCGCAGAAAGTGATTGCGGCGCTGGAAGCGCTGGAGCGCACCCCTGAAATGGTGAGCGGGCAGGTGGCACGCGAGCGGCGCGGCGAAAGCGAAGACAAGTTCACCCGCCTTATCGAAGAAGCCCGGAAAAAACCCACGCAATTCGCGCAAGTGGAACATATCCTTGCGGATACGGAGCTTACCAGCGAGCAGCGCGACATGGCGCTGAGCCGGCTACGGGACATGCGCAAAAAAGGCGGCGGCGGTGCTGGACGGGGTGACCCGGGACTGAACTAGGCGGGCGTTTTTACGCCTGCGGGTAGGCTTTATCTTTCCATTCGCGCCAGCCGCCATGCAGGGACAGCACATCGGTGTAGCCCATTTTCTGCAGGCTTTCGGCGGCAAGGGCGGAGCGGTAGCCGCCGCCGCAATACAGCACCAGCCGGGTGTTGAACGAGGGCGCGGTGTTTTCGATATCGCGCTCAAGGATGCCGCGGGCGAGGTGGCGGGCGCCTTCGATATGGCCGGATTGCCATTCATGGTCTTCGCGCACGTCGAGCAGCAGGAAAGGCTCATTGGCCTCCTGCATGGCCAGCAGGTTCTCGGCGGTGATTTCGGTGATGACGGGCAGGGCTTCTTCTACCAGCCGGAGGAAGCGGGGGGCGTGTTTCATTGGGGTTTTCCGGCGGTGTCGGCGGGGCGGATGATATCGTCTTCTTCCAGGTAATCGCCGGACTGAATTTCAATGATGGTGAGCGGCTCGCTGCCGGTGTTGCTCAGGCGGTGGAGCATTCCTTTTCCCACCTGCACGGGGTCGGAGAAAGCAGCGACGGTGTGTTCCTCGTCGCCGAGGCGCACGCGCGCGCCGGGGCCGGTGACATACCAATACTCGCTGCGGTGGTTGTGGTATTGCAGGGAAATGGATTTGCCGGGATCGAGGATGAGTTTCTTGACCTTGTAGCCCTTGGCTTCATCCAACGTCACATATTTGCCCCAGAGGCGGGTGACCCATGCCTTGCGGGCGATTTCCGAAGAGCTGTCGGCCTTGCCGCCGCCGATATTCCACAGCAGGCCGATGCCGAGCTTGTCGCACAGGGTCATTTCGGGGGTGTTGCCGGGCTTGCGGTCCCCGCCATTGCCGAAATAGGCGGGCTTCAGGCGGGCGAGGGCTTCGCAGACGGTGTCGTCGCTGTCGTCGACATGGGCGACCTGGGACACGTAGTGCAGGTCTTGGATGAGGGAGGCGCGCTGCTCCCACGGGAGAAAGACGAAACCCTTCTTGCGCAGCAGCCACGCGTCGGAATTGATGATGACGGTGAGGGGGCCGTGTTTGGCGGCCTCGCGGAACATGGCGAGGTGGCCTTCATGCAGGGGGTCGAACCCGCCGGACACGCAGACGGTGTTATTTATTTGCTGGCTGCCCATGTGACCTTCATCCTTTCTATCAATTCGGCATCGGCCTCGATCATGTCGAGTTCGTGCATGGCGGCGGGGGTTTTCCAGACGAGCGCGGCATGTTCGAGCGCGCGGGGTTCGCCCTGCCATTTGCGCAGGATATACACTGGCATGAGCAGATGGAAGCCAAATTCAGCACCATAGTCGTGGGAGAGGAACCAGAAGGGTTCGAGGTCGGCGGTGTGGAGGGTGATGCCGAGTTCTTCGTGCAGTTCGCGGGCGAGCGCCTTTTCGGGGGTTTCGCCCTGCTCCACCTTGCCACCGGGGAATTCCCATTTGCCGGCGAGGCGCTTGCCCTCGGGGCGCTGGGCCAGCAGCACTTCCCCTTCGGGACTGACGATGGCGGCGGCGACCACGAGGAGGATGTTCATGTGCGGTAGGAGCCGTTGATGTCGATGTAGCGGTGGGTGAGGTCGCAGGTCCAGACGGTTGCCGTGCCGCTGGCGATGCCGACATCCACCTCGATGGAAATGTCGCGGCCTTTCATGTGCGGCTCGATCTGGGCTTCGCGGTAGCTGGGGTCGGCCTCGCCATTTTTGGCCACGCTTACGCCGCCGATGAGGATGGAAAGGCGGTCGCGGTCGGCTTTTTCGCCTGCCTTGCCCACGGCGGCCACGATGCGGCCCCAATTGGCGTCTCCCGCGGCCAGCGCGGTTTTAACGAGGGGGGAATTGGCGATGCTCATGCCGATGCGGCGCGCCGCCGGGGCGTTTTCCGCGCCGGTGACCGTGATGGAAACCAAGCGTTCCGCGCCTTCGCCGTCTTTGACGATGTGGAGGGCGAGCTCATGCAGCACTTCATACAGCGCCGTGGCGAAATCCGGCACCTTGGCGGCGTCGGTGATTTCGGGGTTGCCCGCTTTGCCGGTGGCGAAAAGCAGGGCGGTGTCGGAGGTGGAGGTATCGCCATCGACGGTGACGCAGTTGAAGGTGGGGGCGTTGGCGTTTTCCAGCAGGGTTTGCAGGGCCTGGGGGGCGATGGCGGCATCGGTGAAGATGAAGGCGAGCATGGTGGCCATGTCGGGGGCGATCATGCCGGAGCCCTTGGCGATGCCGTTGATGGTGATTTTTTTGCCGCCCAGCTCAAGGCTGCGGGTGGCGAGCTTGGGGTAGGTGTCGGTGGTCATGATGGCTTTGGCGGCGTCCATCCAGTGTGCGTCCGACAGGGTGGGGAGCATGGCGGGAAGGACGGCAGTGATTTTTTCTGCGGGAAGTTTTTCGCCAATCACGCCGGTGGAGGCCATGAAAAATTCCGAAGGCTTGCATTTGAACAAAGCGGCTGCGGCCTGCTGCACGTTTTCCACGGCGGCAACGCCGGATTTACCGGTGAAGGCGTTCGAGTTGCCGGAGTTTACGACCAGCACGCGGGCGTGGCCGCCTTTGAGCGCCTCGCGGCCTGCCAGCACGGGGGCGGAGGCGGTGAGCGACGTGGTGAAGACGCCTGCGACGGTGGTGCCTGCGTCCAGCTCTGCCAGCAGAACGTCCTGCCGGTTCTGGTGGCGGATGCCCGCGCTGGCGGCGGCGAGTTTTACGCCCGCGATGGGGGAAAGTTCGGGGAAGCTGCTGGGGGCGAGGGGGGAGATGGACATGGGAGCCGTTTTTTAAAAAAGCATTTTAAAAAAATTTTGCGGGACACGAGCATGAAGCCGGTGTCCCGCAAAGGATAGCGGTATTATTTCTTGTCTGCCTTGGTGGCCTTATCCGCTTTGTCGGCCTTTTCGGGCGTGGCGGATGCGTCCGGCTTGGCGGCGGCATCGCCCTTAGCGGCGGGAGCCAGCGAGGTGGAGAAGGGCTTTTCCTTGCCGTTGGCATCATAGTATTTGATGTCAGACTTTTTCAGCAGGCCTTCAACATAGGTCTGGACCGACTTGTTGGCCAGTTCGCCTTTCAGGCTTTCCTTCATGTCGTCGAAGCTGGCGACCTGCACGGGGCGGCGGTCTTCAACCTTGATGATGTGCCAGCCGAATTCGGTTTTCACGGGCGCGGAGATGTCACCTTTTTTCAGCTTGAAGGCGGCATCGGCGAATTCAGGGACCATGCGGTCCTTGGTGAACCAGCCGAGTTCGCCGCCATTGGCGCCTGAACCCTTATCGGTGGATTTATCCTTGGCGATTTTTTCAAAGTCGCCGCCTTTTTTCACGTCGGCAGCGATCTTCTTGGCTTCATCTTCGCTGGCCACGAGGATGTGGCGGGCGCGCACTTCTTCCTGACCTTTGGCGGCGGCCACTTTTTCAGCATAGGCGGCGCGGAGCTGGTCGTCGGTCACGAGGTCCTTGGCCTTGTTTTCCATGAAGGCCTGCATGACCACCTGCTTCTGGAGCTGCTCAAGGCGCTTTTTCACTTCGGCGTCTTTATCGTAGCCGGCTTTGACGGCTTCGTTATAGATCAGGCGCTCGGAGACGATGCCGCGAAGCACGTTCTGGCGGATGTTTTCATCGAAGCTGTTGAAATCCGGCGCCTGGCCATTGGGGAACAGGCCTTTCCAGGTGTCGATCACTTCGGAATTCTTAATGTCGCTGCCGCCGACTTTGAGGACGGTATAATCCTTGGCGGGAGTTGCGGATTTATCTGCCGAGACAGCGGCCTTGGGGGCGGGGTCGCCGGGGGTTGCGTCGGCTGCATCTCCTGCGGCGTAGGCCGGGAAGGCGATCAGGGCGGTAGCGGCCAGCAGAAGTGCGCGAATCGACTTGTTCATGGATTTATCCTTTGTTTCCTATAGTGTTATGGTAAAGGGGACGGTAATTGCGCCTTATGGCACATTCCGCCACTCTTGGCAAGTGCACATCTGGCGATGGCCGCGCGGGGTTATTTTATTCGCGCAGACTTGCGGGCGGGACATTGACTTGACGGAACAAAAGCCCTATCTGTGCAGGACATAGCGGGGTATCCCGCTGGATGTGTCCCTCGAACCCTTTGATGCAGCGATATGTTAGGCTCTTTAGCTAAGAAAATTTTCGGCTCGGCGAACGAGCGTTTCGTAAAAACCCTGCAAGGCAAGGTGGACCAAATTAACGCGCTGGAGCCGCAACTCCAGCGGATGAGCGACGAAGAGCTGCGCGGGCGCACGATATGGCTGCGCGAACGCTATCACGGCGGGGAAACGCTCGACAGTTTGCTGGTGGACGCCTTCGCCACGGTGCGCGAAGCGGGCAAACGGGTGCTGAACATGCGGCATTTCGACGTGCAGCTGGTGGGCGGCATGGTGCTGCACAAGGGCATGATCGCGGAAATGCGCACCGGCGAAGGCAAGACGCTGGTATGTACGCTGGCTGCCTACCTGAACGCGCTGCCGGGCAAGGGCGTGCATGTGGTGACCGTGAACGACTACCTGGCCAAGCGCGACTCCGAATGGATGGGGAAACTGCATCAATTCCTCGGGTTAACCGTGGGTTGCATTGTGCACGACCTGGACGACGAAGAGCGCAAGGCGGCCTATGGTTGCGACATTACCTATGCCACGAACAACGAGCTGGGCTTCGACTATTTACGCGACAACATGAAATTCGTGCGCGAGGCGATGGTGCACCGGCCGTTTTTCTACGCGGTGGTGGACGAGGTGGACTCCATCCTGATTGACGAGGCGCGCACGCCGCTGATTATTTCCGGGCCGACGGAAGATAATTCCGAGCTGTACACGCTTTCCGACGCGCTGATTAAAAAACTCTCGGCGGACGATTACGACAAGGACGAAAAAGCACGCAGCGTGACGCTGACCGAAAAGGGCGTGCAGAAGGTGGAATCGCTGCTGATCTCGGGCGGGATGATGCCCGAGGGCGTTTCGCTGTATGACATCGACAACGTGTCGCTGGTGCACCACATGAACCAGGCTTTGCGCGCCAATGTGCTGTTCACGGTGGATGTGGACTATATCGTGAAGGATGACAAGATCGTCATCATCGACGAATTCACAGGCCGCATGATGGAAGGGCGGCGCTATTCCGAGGGGCTGCACCAAGCGCTGGAAGCCAAGGAAAAAGTGAAGATCCAGAACGAAAACCAGACGCTGGCTTCCATTACGTTCCAGAATTATTTCCGCATGTATCCCAAGCTTTCGGGCATGACGGGCACGGCGATGACGGAAGCGGGCGAGTTCCGCGATATTTACAAGCTGGAAGTGATCGACATCCCGACCAACATGGCGGTGAGCCGCGTGGACGCGCATGACGAGATTTACCGCACGGCGCTGGAAAAATACCGGGCGGTGATCCGCGAGATCGTGACGGCGCATGAGAAAAAACAACCGGTGCTGGTGGGCACGGTGTCGATTGAAAAATCGGAATATCTTTCGGAACTGCTGAAAAAAGAAAAAATCCCGCACCAGGTGCTGAACGCGCGCTACCATGAGCAGGAAGCGAGCATTATTGCGCAGGCGGGGCGCGTGGGCGGGGTGACGATTGCCACGAACATGGCGGGCCGCGGCACGGATATCATGCTGGGCGGCAACCCGGACATGCGCATTGACGCAGAAACCGATAACACGCCCAACGGGGTGGAGAAAGAAGCGGCGATTGCCAAGATCCGCGCGGAAATTTCCGCTTCCAAAGACGTGGTGCGCGACAGCGGCGGCCTGCTGGTGATCGGCACGGAGCGGCACGAGTCGCGGCGCATCGACAACCAGCTGCGCGGGCGCGCAGGCCGGCAGGGCGACCCGGGCGGCTCTAAATTCTTCCTGTCGCTGGAAGACGACCTGATGCGGATTTTCGGCTCGGAGCGCATTGACGGGCTGTTGCAGAAGCTGGGCATGAAGCAGGACGAGGCGATTTTCCACCCGTGGATGACGCGGGCGATTGAGCGCGCGCAGGAAAAGGTGGAGCAGCGCAACTACGAGGTGCGCAAAAACCTGCTGAAATACGACGACGTGATGAACGACCAGCGCAAGGTGATTTACGAACAGCGCATCGAGATGATGGAAACCGACGACGTGTCCGAGACGGTGGAAGGGATGCGCGAGGAAATCAACCATGACATGATTACGGCGCATGTGCCGCCGAAATCCTACCCCGAATCGTGGCAGACGGAAGAGCTGCAAAAAGAGCTGTTCCGGGTGTATGGCCTGCATATCCCGGTGGTGGAATGGGCGAAGGAAGAAGGCATTGCCGAAGAGGAACTCACCAAGCGCGTGAACGAGGTGACGGAACAGCATTTCGCGGGCAAGGAGCTGAAATACGGCCCGGCGATGATGCGGATGGCGGAAAAGCGCATCCTGCTGCAGACGCTCGACCAGCTGTGGAAAGACCACTTGCTGTCGCTCGACCATTTGCGGCAGGGCATTCATTTGCGCGGCTATGGGCAGCGCGACCCGCTGAACGAGTATAAGCACGAGGCCTTCACGCTGTTTGAGCAGATGCTTTCGATGCTGCGGGAAATGGTGGTGAGCCGCCTGTCGCATCTTGAAATCCATGTGGAGGGAAGCCCCAGCGCCATGCCGCGGATGCCGCAGCGGAAAATGGTGGAAACGCGCAGCGACCCGGCTTTTGCCGAGGAAGCCGCCAAGGCGCCGTTCTCCGACCAGCGGGTTGGGCGCAACGAGCCCTGCCCTTGCGGTTCTGGCAAAAAGTTCAAGCATTGCCACGGGGCGCTGGAGTAGCCGGCAGCGCTAAACAGGCTGGATTTTAATCAGTTATATTCCGACCAGAGCGGGTTTTTGAGCTTGGCGAGGAGTGCGTTGTGGGCTTCCAGCTCTTCGGGGGGGATGGGGAAGCTACGGGGTTCGATGAAGGTGCGGGTGACGGTGACTTCCACGCTGCCGCCGCCCTGCGCATTTGCATCAAGGGCGAGGGTGACCTGGCGTCCGCCGAGAAGTTCCAGATAGACATCGGAAAGGAGCTCGGCATCCAGCAACGCGCCGTGCTTGGTGCGGGCACCGAGGTCAATTTCGAAGCGTTTGCACAAGGCGTCGAGGCTGGCGGGCGCGCCGGGGAATTTGCGGCGGGCCATCATCACCGTGTCGGTGGCGCGGGTCATGGGAATGGGTTTGAAGCCGAGGTTTTCCAGCTCCCAGTTGATGAAGCGCATGTCGAAGCCGGCGTTGTGGATGACGAGGGTGTCTTCCTTGATGAATTCGAGGAATTCATCCACCTTCTGGGAGAAAACGGGCTTATCTTTTAAGAAAACGGTGGAGAGGCCGTGCACGCGGAAGGCTTCTTCGGGCATGTCGCGCTCGGGGTTCAGGTAGGCGTGGAAATGGTTGCCGGTGCGGATGCCACCCATGACCTCGATGCAGCCGATTTCCACGATGCGGTGGCCGGAAAAAGGATCAAGGCCGGTGGTTTCGGTATCAAGCACGATTTCGCGTTTCATGGCTTATCCTTTGCGGAGTTTCTGCACCAGATGGGCTACTTGCCTGAAGCTTGCGTTGCGCCCCATGCCGGTATTAATGACGAGGCCGGCGCGGAGGCGCTTCTCGCGGTCGGGCATCTGGGCTTTGAGTATAGCGTGGAATTTGTCGCTTGTCATGTTGGGGCGGCGCATGACGCGCTGGCGCTGAAGGTAGGGCGGGGCGGTGACGACCACGGTGGTGTCGCAGCGGCTTTGCGCGCCGGTTTCAAACAGCAGGGGGATCTCGAGCACGACCAGCTTTGCGCCTTTGCGGGCTTCGGTGCGGACGAACCACTCTTCTTCAGCCACTACCAGCGGGTGAAGGAATTCTTCGAGTTCTTCACGGGCTTCGGCGTCTTTGAACACGATTTCGCCGAGTTTTTTGCGGTCCACGGTGTTGTTTTGCACGGTGCCGGGGAACATTTTGCCGATAACGCCCACGGCGAGGCCGTCTTTTTTCAGAAACTGGTGGACGATGGCATCGGCGCTGCTGACGCGCACGCCGAGCTGCTCAAATTGCCGGGCGACGGTGCTTTTGCCCATGCCGATGCTGCCGGTGAGGCCGATCACGATCATGCGAGGCCCGAGAGGATATAGTTGCGCAGGGCTTCGGTGACTTCGGGCTTCTGGCCGAACCATGCTTCGAAGGAGGGCACGGCCTGATGCAGGAGCATTCCCAAGCCATCAACGGTGGGGTTGCCGCGCTTCTGTGCGCGGGCGAGCAGCTCGGTGGTCAGCGGGGCGTAGACGATGTCGGTGACGAGCGCGGCGGTGGGGAGGGCTTCGATGTCAATATCCAGCGGGTCTTTGCCTGTCATGCCCAGCGAGGTTGCGTTGACGAGGAGGTCGGCGTTTTGCAGGGCATCGTCACGGTAGTCCCAGTTGGCGGCCTTGGCGGCGGGGAAGGAGGCGGCGATGGCCTGCGCCTTGTTCAGGGAGCGGTTGAGGAGGACGATTTCAGCAAAGCCCGCTTGCGCCAACGCGTAGACCACGGCCTTGGCGGCGCCGCCTGCGCCCAAGACCACGGCCTTATTGGTGGCGGTGAGGTGGGGGCGGATGTTTGCGAGGAAACCATAGGCGTCGGTGTTGGTGCCGTGGAGCTTGCCCTCGGGGGTGACGATGACGGTGTTGACCGCGCCGATGGCGGTGGCGGTGGCGTCTATGCTGTTTAGCATGGGCAGCACCAGTTCCTTATGCGGCAGGGTGAGGCTTACGCCGGCGAGGCCCATGACAGGCAACGCGCGGATGACCTCGGCCAGATGGTCGGCGGTGACGCTTAAGGGGATGTAGGTTCCGTCTATGCCATACTGGGCGAGCCAGTAGTTGTGGAGGGCGGGGGAGAGGGTGTGGGTGACGGGCCAGCCGATGACGCCAGCAACCCGCGCCTTACCGGTGATGCGGTGGGGGCTAGTCATGGGTGGCGACCGCCTGCTTGCCGTTTACCATGCCCATTTTTTCCTGATGCTTCTTTAAATACTGGACGATGGTGGCGGCGGTTTCTTCCACGGAGCGCTTGGTGACGTCGATGACCGGCCAGCGGTGTTTGCTGTAAAGCTTGCGGGATTCGCTGATCTCGGCCTGCATATGTTCCATGTCCACATAGTTGGTGTCGCGGTCATGGTTTAAGGACTGGAGGCGGGTTTTGCGGATTTGCTCCAGCCGCTCGATGCTGATGGTGAGGCCGACGATGAGGGGTTTTTTCATGGTATCCAGGCTGGGGGGGAGCGGGCAGCCGAGGACAAAGGGGATGTTTGCCGTTTTGTAGCCCTTATAGGCGAGGTAGATGCAGGTGGGGGATTTGGAAGTGCGGGAGGCGCCGACCAGCACGATATCGGCTTCTTCGAGCTCCCAGTGGGCTTGCCCATCGTCATGGGCGAGGGCGTAGTTGATGGCGTCGACGCGGGTGAAGTAGTCTTCGTTCAGCTCATGCTGCTTGCCGGGGGAGGCATGGGTTTCCACGCCTAAAAAGGCGGAGAGTTCGGAGACGACGGTGGAGAGCACGGCGATGCAGGGCAGGCCGCGGCGGGCGCATTCCATTTTCAGCATGTCGCGCAGGGTGTTGTCCACTAATGTATACAGGACCGCGCCGGGATGCTCGTTGATGGATTCTAAAATACGCTCCATCTGCGTTTTGGTGCGAACCAGCGTCCAGCTGAATTCTTCGGCGTCCACCTCGTCGAACTGGGCGAGGGCGGCGCGGGCGACACTGCCCACGGTTTCGCCGGTGGAATCGGACACTAAATGGAGGTTGAATTTCTTGAGGGGGGTGTTGTTCATAGGTTTGTGGATAAGGGCGTTATGGGTTGGGGTGTGGATTGTGGGTAGTAAGTTGTTCAGGTTTCGAAGGGGAGTTCAAGTGGTTTTATCCCCATGTTCATAACCTTTAGGGCGGGGGTGGATTTAGGTGAATAGTTCAGCTTATCCACGGGTTTCAAGGAATGCACAGGGGGCATTTAACGAATTTTTTCATAGGGCTTACGCAGGTTTCGCTTTGTTATCCCCCTGGGTTACGCTACAGCTTGGCCTGTGGGACAAAGCGGGGGATGAAATGATACCCACGGTATACATCCCTCTACTACTACCACCCCTTCTTATTTAAACTTATTATTATTATTAGTAAGGCCTATGGATTCGAGTTCGAAAGCGTTGCTCAAGGCATTCAGGAAAGAAAGGCAGGGAAATCCCCCTTTCTGGTTCATGCGGCAGGCTGGCAGGTATTTGCCTGAATACAAGCAGGTGAGGGCGAGTACGGGGGGATTCCTCGATTTGTGCTATACGCCGCACAAGGCCAGCGAAGTGACGTTGCAGCCGCTTGACCGTTTCGACATGTCGGCGGCGATTATTTTTTCAGATATCCTTGTGGTTCCCCATGCGCTGGGGGCGGGTGTGCGCTTTGCCGAGGGCGAGGGACCGATACTGGTGCCGGTGGATAATGCCGAGAAGCTGGCGGCGCTGCAGTGGAACACGCATTTGCTGGAACCGGTGTATGAGGCGCTCAGGATTACGCGCAATGCGCTGCCGGGGGATAAGGCACTGATTGGTTTCGCAGGTGCGCCGTGGACATTGGCGTGCTACATGGTGCAGGGAAAATCCGACAAGGATTTTGCCAGTGTGCGGGCGATTGCGATGAAAGACCCGGCGTTTTTTATCAACCTGCTGAACTTGCTTACGCGCTGCGTGACGCAGCATCTGAAGGCGCAGATACGCGCTGGCGCGGATGTGGTGCAGATTTTCGATTCATGGTCCGGGGTTTTGAGCGCGGAGGAGTTTGACGCGTATGTAGTGCAGCCGACGGCAGCGATCGTGGCTTCGCTCAAGGCGGAATTCCCGCATGTGCCGGTGATCGGCTTCCCAAGGCTGGCGGGGGTGAAATACTGGGACTACGCGGTGAAGACCAAGGTGGACGGCATCAGCATCGACGCATCGG
Source organism: Alphaproteobacteria bacterium (assembly GCA_025360345.1). Taxonomy (GTDB): domain Bacteria; phylum Pseudomonadota; class Alphaproteobacteria; order Rickettsiales; family SXRF01; genus JANYBV01. Next base: position 16,683 of record JANYCJ010000028.1, read on the forward strand.
TGCCGCTGGAATATGCCAAGCAGCTGCAGGATGTGTGCGTGGTGCAGGGCAACCTCGACCCGGTGCTGCTTGCGGAAAGCAAACAGGCAACACTGGCGCAGGCAAAGCGGATTGTGAACGCGCTGGGCGATAAATCTTTTGTGTTTAATTTAGGCCATGGTATTTTGCCGCACACGCCGATCGAACATGTCGCGGCGTTATGTGCGTTTCTTAAAGGATAGACTTCCAGATCATGAGCAAAAGGGCGGTCATATTATTCAATCTCGGCGGGCCTGACTCATTGAAAGCGGTGAAGCCGTTTTTGTTCAACCTGTTTCATGACAAGGCGATTATCCCGCTGCCGCAGCCGTTTCGCTACTTGCTGGCGCAGCTGATTTCGACCACGCGCAACGCCAAGGCACAGGGCATTTACAAGCATATGGGGGGCAAGTCCCCGCTATTGCCGCTGACCTCAGAGCAGGCAGACGCGCTGGAGAAAAAGCTTAACGCCTCCAAGAAAAACGCCGAGGACGAATTCAAGGTGTTCGTGTGTATGCGCTACTGGCACCCGATGACGGAGCTAGTGGTGAAAAAGGTGAAGGCGTATGGCCCGGATGCGATTACGCTTTTGCCGCTTTACCCGCAATATTCGACCACCACCACGGGCTCTTCTTTTGCCAAGTGGGACAAGGTTGCGAAGAAGGAAGGGCTTAGCGCGCCGACTTCCGCCGTGTGCTGCTACCCGGTGGACCGGGGGCTGGTTGCGGGGCATGTGAAGCTGATTAAGGAAATGTACTGGAAGGCTTCTGAACACGGCAAGCCGCGCGTTTTGTTTTCGGCGCATGGGCTGCCGCAGAAAATCATTGATGCGGGCGACCCCTACCAGTGGCAGGTGGAGCGCACGGTGGCGGCGATCACGCAGGTGCTGGCCATTGACGAGCTGGATTCGACCATCTGCTACCAGAGCCGGGTGGGCAGGCTGGAATGGATCGGCCCTTCGACGGAAGAAGAAATCAAACAGGCGGGGGCGGACAAGGTGCCGGTGCTGGTGGTGCCGGTGGCGTTTGTTTCGGAGCATTCCGAGACGCTGGTGGAGCTGGATATCGATTACCGCAAAATGGCCGAAGCGGCCGGGGTGCTGGGCTATTACCGGGTGCAGGCGCTGAACGTGGAGCCGTTTTTTATCGAGGCGCTGGCGGATATGTGCCTGGCGGATGCGAAGGACACGGCCGATGCCGACGGGCGGGTGCGCTCGTTTAACAAGGAACGCTTCTGCCCGCGCGCGCTGGGGCAATGCGCCTGTAACGTATAAGGAATTAGCAATGGGTTCGGCCGATTTGTATTTATGGCTCAAGGCGCTGCATATTATTTTCGTGGTGTGCTGGATGGCGGGGATGCTCTACCTGCCCCGGCTGTTCGTTTACCACAGCAAGGTGCCGCCCAAGAGCGAGGCAGCGGAAATGTTCAAGGTGATGGAGCGCAAGCTGATGCGGGGCATTATGCTGCCGTGCATGATCGCCACGTTCCTGCTGGGGATTGCGCTTGCGGTCAAGACCAACGCGTTCGGGCCGGGCAACGGCTGGTTCCATGCCAAGCTGCTTTTGGTGCTGGTGATGGCGGGTTTGCACGGCATGATGAGCAAATACCGCAAGGCTTTCGCGCGGGACGAATATGTGAAAACGGAGCGGTATTTCCGTATTTTTAATGAAATTCCCGCGGTTTTGATGGTGGTTATTATTCTTTTAGTTGTGCTTAAACCTTTTTGAAACCTATTGACGTTACTATGGGGCTGGTATAAAATGACCTTATCGCGGGAGCCATTCCCGCTTCCCCCCAATTATCGCAGTTCCCCCCTCCTCCTCGTGATTTTTGCGCATTTTTGCCCTTAAATTCATTTTTTCATCCCCCCTTTTATCTATAGTTATTTATGAAACTTCAGGACCTTAAAGTTAAGACCGCGGACGATCTCCTTCAACTTGCCGAGGCTAACGGCGTGGAACATGCCAGCACGATGCTTAAGCAGGAGATGATTTTTGCCATTTTGAAAAAACAGGCGGAAAAAGGCGAAGTCATCACCGGTGAAGGTGTGATCGAACTGCTGCAGGATGGTTTCGGCTTCCTGCGCTCGCCGCTGGCGAACTACCTTGCCGGGCCGGACGATATTTATGTTTCGCCCTCACAGGTGCGCCGCTTTGGTTTGCGCACGGGCGACACGGTTTCCGGCGAAATCCGCGGGCCGAAGGACGGCGAGCGGTATTTTGCGCTGCTCAAGGTGAACACCATCAATTACGACGACCCGGAAGCTGTTCGCCACCGGATCAATTTCGACAATTTGACCCCGCTTTACCCCGAGCGCCGCATCAAGCTGGAAGTGCCGCGGGAAGTGAAGGTGGTGGCGATTCCTAAAGAAGAGCCGACCGATACGCCGGTGGGCAACGCGGCGGCGAACCGCCGCAGGCAGCAGCAGAGGCAGCAACAACAGCAGCAGAACGACTGTTCCATGCGCGTGGCCGACATTGTTTCGCCGCTGGGGTTTGGGCAGCGCGGGCTGATCGTGGCGCCGCCGCGCACGGGCAAAACGGTGCTTTTGCAGAATATTGCGCATTCGATCAGCGCGAACCACCCGGAGGCGTTTTTGATCGTGCTCCTGATCGATGAACGGCCGGAAGAAGTGACGGACATGCAGCGCACGGTGAAGGGTGAGGTGGTTTCTTCCACCTTCGACGAACCGGCGACGCGGCACGTGCAGCTGGCGGAAATGGTGATTGAGAAAGCCAAGAAGCTGGTGGAGCACAAAAAGGACGTGGTGATCCTGCTGGATTCGATTACACGACTGGCGCGCGCTTATAACACGGTCGTGCCCTCTTCCGGGAAGGTATTGACCGGGGGTGTGGACGCCAACGCGCTGCAGCGGCCAAAGCGCTTCTTCGGCGCGGCGCGCAATATTGAGCATGGCGGGTCTTTAACGATTATCGCCACGGCGCTGATCGAAACCGGCAGCCGCATGGACGAAGTGATCTTTGAAGAATTCAAGGGCACGGGCAATTCGGAAATCGTGCTGGACCGCAAACTGGCCGACAAGCGCACCTTCCCGGCTATGGACATTACCAAGTCCGGCACCCGCAAGGAAGATTTGCTGGTGGACAAGGGCACGCTGACGAAAATGTGGGTGATGCGCCGCATCCTGCAGCCGATGGGGCCGATGGATGGTATTGAATTCCTTTTAGAAAAGCTCTCTGATACCAAGACCAACGATGAGTTCTTCGATAAAATGAATTCTTAAGCCTTCTTAAAGTTTTCTCCCGTATTTTAGGTACTTGCATTAACATATTTAATTAATGGATAGATTTATGGCAGCTCGTAAGAAAATCGCCCTTGTGGGCGCAGGTATGATCGGCGGCACGCTGGCACACCTGGCAGAACTCAAGAATCTTGGCGACGTGGTGTTGTTCGACATCACCGAGGGGATGCCGCAGGGCAAGGCGCTGGATATTTCGCAGAGCTCCTATGTGGACGGTGCGGATGTCCATATCAAGGGCACTAATGATTATAAGGATTTAGCCAATTCCGACGTGGTGATCGTGACTGCGGGCATCCCGCGCAAGCCGGGCATGAGCCGTGACGACCTGGTGGCGATCAATACCGGGATTATCAAGACGGTGGCTGAGAATATTAAAATCCACTGCCCCAACGCGTTCGTGATCGTCATCACCAACCCGCTGGATGCGATGGTGTGGGTGATGCAGAAGGTTTCCGGGCTTCCTGCCGCTAAGGTAGTGGGCATGGCGGGCGTGCTGGATTCGGCGCGGTTCGCGTTTTTCCTCGCGGAGGCGCTGGGCGTTTCGGTTTCGGATATTAACGCGTTCGTGCTCGGCGGGCATGGCGATACGATGGTGCCGGTGGTGGATTACACCACGGTGTCGGGCATCCCCATTAAGGAATTCGTGAAAATGGGCTGGCTCACACAGGAAAAGCTGGACCAGATCGTGCAGCGCACGCGCGACGGCGGCGCGGAAATCGTTGGTTTGCTGAAAACCGGCTCTGCGTTTTACGCACCCGCGGCATCTGCGATCCGCATGGCTGAAGCTTACCTGTATGACAAGAAACGTATTGTTCCTTGCGCCGCTTACCTCAATGGCGAGTATGGCGTGAAGGGTACCTATGTCGGCGTTCCGGCGGTGCTGGGCGCGAAGGGTGTGGAGAAAATTGTTGAAATCTCGCTCAATCCGGAGCAGAAAGCGATGTTCGACAAGTCAGTGGAAGCCGTGAAATCCCTTTGTTCGGGGATTAAACTAGAAACGACGAAGGCCGCTTAAGCCGCGAAAGGAAAACGCAATGAATATCCATGAGTACCAAGCCAAGCAGATTTTAGCCCGTTATGGCGTGCCCGTGCCGCAAGGCCATGTGGCATACACGCCCGCAGAAGCAGTGACCTCGGCCCAGGGCCTGGGCGGCAAGCTGTGGGTGGTGAAAGCCCAGATCCATGCAGGCGGCCGCGGCAAGGGCGGCGGCGTGAAGCTGGCCAAGACGCTGGATGAAGTCGAACAGCTGGCTAAGCAGATGATCGGCATGACGCTGGTGACGCACCAGACCGGGCCTGAAGGCCGGCTGGTGAAGCGCGTGTATGTGGAGCAGGGCACGGAGATCAAGCAGGAGCTGTATCTTTCGGCGCTGATCGACCGCGCGACGAGCCGGGTTACGTTTGTGGCATCCACCGAAGGCGGCGTGGAAATTGAAGAAGTGGCCGAGCATCATCCTGAAAAAATCATCAAGGTGGTTGTGGACCCGGCTTCGGGCCTGCAGCCCTTCCATGCGCGCAAGCTTGCTTTCGGTCTGAAGCTGCCGGCGGAACTGCACGGCAAGTTCGACCATTTCATCTCTGCGCTGTATGACGCATTCATGGATACGGATGCTTCGACGCTGGAAATCAACCCGCTGGTCATCACCGGCAGTGGCGAGCTGATGGCGTTGTCGTCGAAGTCGAACTTTGCGTCCAGCGCC
>JANYCJ010000031.1 GCA_025360345.1 Alphaproteobacteria bacterium
GAGCCGCCGGCGGATTGCGACATGGAGCCGGTGTTATCAATAATCAGCGCCAGTTCCATGCCGTTTGACTTGCGCAGCACCTGCGAGGTGGCGCCGACATTCATGCTGCTGATGCCGAGCACGCGCATGAAGGTGGTGTTCATGGTCCCGGTGGCGGCGAGGTTGATGACGGAGTTGTCGCCGTTGGGGGTGGCGGTGAGCGAGGTGACGGTAGTGCCTTCATAATTGGCGGGGAAGTTGGCGTAAAAATACTTCGTGGTTTCAGTGGCGATGTTGACGGTGCTGACCTCTGAGCCGATGGCGAGGCCGGTGGCGTCCAGCGCATTTTGCATACGCGACTGCACGATCTGGAGGCGGCCCATGTCCACGGCGGTGCCGGTGGCGGCCACGATCATCATGATGCCAAGCCCGAGGAAGGGCAGGGCGGAACCTTTTTCGTCGGCCGCGAAATTGCGGGCGGGGGTGAGCAAACGGCGCAGGTGTTTCATGATCCTAACGCTCCTTTCTGAAGCTGCCAGAAAGCGGGCAGTGCGCTTAAAGTGGAAAGATCGCCGAGGCGGGGCTTGAAGATGCCGACCTTATAAAGCGAGGTGGTGCCGATGACGCCGTTGGTGCTTAAGATGGGCTGGAAGTTATAGAATACTTCCGTGACGATGATGTTGTCCTTGTCAAACAGGGTCATGCCGCTGGGCAGGGTGGCGGAGGTGCCGGGGGTTCCCACCTGGCTGTTTTGCGCCCAGGTGCCGCCGCCCTTATACTGCCAGCTGACCTTGGGCGGGTTGCTGACGGTGTAGGTGCCGGTTTGCTTTACCGAGCTGATGATGACATAGGCATTGCTGCTGAAAGTATAGGGCTGCATGACTTGCGCTGCGGCCACGATGATGTTGTTCAGGTCTGAGTTGGAGATGGTGCTGCCCTGCGAGACCACGTCGGCGATGGTGACGGCGACTTTTTCCACCTTTTGTGTGACGAGGATATAGCGGGTGATTTCCACCGCGCCCATGAGCAGGGCGATGAGGAAGGGGGCGGTGATGGCGAATTCAAGATAGGCCAGCCCGTCTTCGGCTTTGCGGAATTCCTTGCAGCGTGTGAGGTGTTTGCGCATGGCACTAGCTCGGCAAAGTTCCGAAGGGCTCATTACGCACAACGGCGCGCACGGTGATATTATAATAGTTGCCCAGTATGGGTTTCATGATGGGCGAGAGGATGGGCCACGGGTAGGTGACGGTGTAGACCACGACATCGCCTTCGCTGCCGAGGCCGGCGGCGCCCATGTCGGAGTCCCATGTGCCGTTGCCGTTTACGTCTACGAAGTTCACGCCGGGGACGCCGCCGCAGGGCGGGTTTACCGGGCTGATGCAGGGTTCGGGCTGGCCGATCTTGGTGAAGTCGGAATAGACCTTGGTGGTCATGACGATCTTGGTGGAGTCCAGCAGGCCCGCGGTGTGGGAGTTGATGGAGGCGATGATGGCATCGGAGCGGGTGCTGCCGCCGGGGATGTACCCGGTTTTGCCCATGCGCGAGGTGACGGAGGTGGCGCCTTCCATCACGGTGGTGGTGAACATAATCATGGAAAATTCGATGATGGCGCTGACGATGAACAGGAACACCGGCGCGATCATGGCGAATTCGAGCGCGGTCACGCCGTCCTGCTCACGCAAGAGGCGGGGGCGGCGGGGGCAGCGTATGAAATGGCAGGCAGGCATGACGGTTCGGCCTAAAGTTTCCGTGTATGCTTCATGGTAGCACCGCGGAGTTAACCATGGGTAAATCTTCGGCGGCAGTTAATTGAAACTTATGGTGATTTCCGATCAATTGCATATTGCCTTTCGTTTGCATTTAATACAAATTATGGCAGGTGCCGCGAGGCTGAAAACCAAGGCGATTGCCCGGAATAACATTACAAAACAAGATATAATTTATGAGTATGCGCAACCTTACCCTGCTTGGCAGGCTGGCGGAAATTAACTGGTTTATCATTTTTATCATGACCACGCTGGCGGTAATCGGCTTTGCGATGATGGTTTCGGCGGGCGGCGGGGATTTTCATCCATGGGCCTCGCAACAAATCAGCCGTTTTTTACTGGCTTTCGTGGTGATGATCGTGCTGGCCACCATCCCGATGCGGATGCTGATGGATTATGCCTATATCCTCTACTTCCTATGCCTGATCGTGCTGATCGGGGTGGATATCACCGGGCATATCGGCATGGGGGCGAAGCGGTGGCTGGCGGTGGGGGGCTTGAACCTGCAGCCGTCTGAGTTCATGAAGCTCACGGTGATTTTAGTGCTGGCGCGGTATTTCCACCAGCTGCACCCGGAAGATATCCAGCGCTTTCCTTTCCTGATCCCGCCTTTGCTGCTGATTGCCATGCCCGCGGTGCTGATCCTGCGGCAGCCGAACCTCGGTACCACCATCATCATGGGGTCGGTGGGGGTTATCATGTGTTTCCTTGCCGGGGTGCGGTGGCGCTATTTCATCGGCGCGGCGGTGGGGGGCATTTCGGCGCTGCCGGTGGTGTGGCATTTCATGCATGATTACCAGAAGCGGCGGGTGCTCACCTTCCTTAACCCCGGCGACGACCCGCAGGGGGCGGGATATAATATTCTGCAATCCATCATCGCCATCGGCTCAGGCGGTCTTGCGGGCAAGGGCTATATGCATGGCTCGCAGAACCAGCTTAATTTCCTGCCTGAGAAGCACACCGACTTTATTTTCACCATGCTGGCAGAGGAATTCGGCTTCATCGGCTGCATGGTGGTGCTGATGCTGTTTTTCATTTTGCTGATGAGCGGGATGATGGTGTCCTTAAAAAGCCGCAGCACCTTCGGGGCGATGATGGCGGCGGGCGTGACGGCGCTGATCTTCATGCATATCCTCATCAACTGCTCCATGGTGATGGGCATGATGCCGGTGGTGGGGGTTCCGCTGCCGCTGATGTCTTACGGGGGCAGCATCATGGTGTCCACGGTGCTGGCGGTGGGGCTGCTGCTCAATGCCTATACCCACCGCGACAACCTGCCGCTGCGCATGACGCCGAAACTTTAACCACATTGGGAAACTATGAATAATGAAACTGTTGTAGAAACATGGGAAGAATTTCATAAAGAAATTTATGAAATGTCTGACAGTCAGTGGGTTTTCGTGGGCACTGTTCTCCTGAATATAAGCTTATTCCCAGTGTTGGCAGATCAACCAAATACAGCAAAACCTTAGAGCTTAGGCTTTTTGAGGATTTTAAGAAAAAAGCTATTTCTTTGATAGCAGATCCTAGGCTCGATGAATGGGATTGGCTGGCTTATGCGCAACATATTGGAGTGCCCACTCGCCTTTTAGACTGGACGACTAGTCCCTTGAATGCTGCATTTTTTGCGCTGGAAAAAGACAATAATGAAGATAGGAACATCTATTGCATGAAATTTTCATCTTTTTTACATGAAGTGGATACGACTTTACAACCGCTAGAAAATGAAAAAGTTGGTCGTTTTACTCCAAGATTGCTATTGCCAAGGATTCGAGCCCAGCGCGGAGTTTTTAGTATTCATCCTAATCCACAAGAAATTTATATTAATGATAAACTAAGGGTACTGACCATCCCATCTAAAAATGTTAAAAATTTTAAGAGGAGGTTATTTAAATATGGAATGGATTATTGGCATATTTATCCTGATGCTGAAGGTCTTGCTCAACAACTCAAATGGCAATTTGAAAATGGTGTGGGTTTCGGACGAACAAAATCTAGTCTTTAACCACATGAAAAAAACGGGAATATGAAAGAACTTTAATAATCAGTTCTTTATCCCTTTGCGCTTGTGCCAGTTGATAATGTGCCTTATGATTATACTCATTAGTGTAATTATATTGCCGCGCCGGGGCTTTTGCCTGCGCAGCCAAAAAGTGAAATTATGTTGCAAACTTCGCATGATGCCCGCGATTCGGGCGTGAATGTGGACGAGCAAGAAGGCGTTTTCGCGGCCCTTGACCTCGGCACGAATAATTGCCGCCTACTTGTTGCCTCTGTCCATCATGAGCCGAGCCCCATTTCCAGCAGCGGGACTGTTCCCAATATCCGCGTGTTCGACAGTTTTTCGCGCGTGGTGCGGCTGGGCGAAGGGGTCAGCACCAGCGGAATGCTGTCTGCCGACGCCATGGACAGGACGATGCAGGCGCTTAAGGCCTGCCAGAAAAAGCTCAGCAAATACCGCCTCGATAATGCCCGCTTCGTGGCGACCGAAGCCTGCCGCAGGGCGGCCAACGGGCATGAATTCCTTGAAAAAGTGCAGGCGGAAACGGGCTTGCAGATTGATATTATTTCCAGCGAGGAAGAGGCGCGGCTGGCATTCCTCGGCTGTTCGTCGCTGCTGACGAAGGCCACGCAGCGCGCCATCGTGTTCGATATTGGCGGCGGCAGCACGGAGCTGATGTGGGTGGATGTGGAGTCCCTGCGCAAGGACCCTTCGGCGCACCCGATCATGGACTGGCTTTCCGTCGGCTTCGGGGTGATGAACCTGGCCGATAAGTTCGGCGGTTCGGATTTCGCCGAGATGGCGTTTGGCGACATGGTCTCGTTCCTGCAGGACAAGCTGCGGGTGTTCGACGAGAAAAACAAGATCAGCGAGACGATCGGCGATTCCACGGTGCAGCTGCTTTCCACTTCCGGCACGGTGACGACGCTTGCGGCCATCCATCTCGACCTGCCGCGCTACGACCGCTCGCGCATTGACGGCATTACGCTCAAGATCAGCGATATCCGCGACACGGTGCAGAAGCTGCTGGCGATGCGGCCTTCGGGGCGGTTCAACCATCCGTGCATCGGGCCGGACAGGGCGGATTTCATTATTTCCGGCTGCGCCATTTTCGAGGCGATCAGCTCGATGTGGCCCGCGGGGCACATCACGATTGCCGACCGTGGGGTGCGTGAAGGCATCATCCTGTCGCTTTTGAAAAGCAGTTAGCCCTATGGCAAAGACGCCCTCATCCGGAAACCGCGAGCTTAAGAAGCGTGTGAAAACGGCAAGGGGGCGCAGCATTTCCTCGGTGCGCTGGCTTAACCGGCAGATCAACGACCCTTATGTGGCGCGCGCCAAGCGCGAGGGATACCGCTCACGCGCGGCCTTCAAGCTACTGGAGCTGGACGACCGCTTCGGCTGGCTGAAGCCGGGAAAGACCGTGCTGGATTTGGGCGCCGCGCCCGGCGGGTGGACGCAGATCGCGGTGGAGCGGGTTAAATCCGACCCGGCGAAGCCGCTGGTGATCGGCGTGGATATCCTGCCGATGGACGGCATTGCCGGGGCGGTGCTGATGCAGCTGGATTTTAATGACGACGACGCGCCGGCGAAAATCCGGGCGCTGATTCCCGGTGGGGTGGACATTGTGCTTTCGGACATGGCGCCGAACACCACCGGACATGCGGCCACCGACCATTTGCGCATCATGGCGCTGCTGGAGCTGGCCTTCCCGTTTGCGTGCGAGGTGCTGAAGCCCGGCGGCGTGTTCGTGGCCAAAGTATTCCAGGGCGGCACGGAAAACGAACTGCTCAAGCTGATGAAGCAGCATTTCAAGGTGGTCAAGCACGCCAAGCCGAAAGCGTCGCGCGCCGATTCTTCCGAGATTTACGTGGTGGCCTCGGGTTTTACTAAAGCCGCTGAGGTGCATTAACATGCGTATGCTGGCTGCTGCATTGCTGTTGCTGCTTGCTGCCTGCTCACCGGAAGAGCAGGACTACGTGGCCAAGCCCGCGAAGGTCTATAAAATGGAGCCGGCGCATTTTTCCACGCAGGACGAATATGTGCTGCCGTACCGCCAGTGGCTGCCCACGCATAAAAAAGCGCAGAAAAATCCGAAGGCGCTGATTATCGCGCTGCACGGGTTCAACGATTACAGCAACGCCTTTGAAGGGCCGGGGCAGTTTTTCCGCCAGCATGACATCGCGGTGTTCGCCTATGACCAGCGCGGCTTCGGGCAGACGGCCAACCGCGGCATCTGGGCGGGTGAGGCCAACCTCGTGGGGGATTTGCGGCAGTTCGTGGAGGTGTTGCACAAGCAGTACCCGCAGTCGCCCATTTACCTGCTGGGCGAGAGCATGGGCGGGGCGGTGGTGATTTCCGCGGTGGCGGACCCGAGCTTCCCGAAGGTGGACGGCATTATCCTTTCCGCGCCCGCGCTGTGGGGCAGCGAGGCAATGAATTTCGTGTTCCGCGGCACGCTGTGGATGGCGGCGCACACCATGCCCTATACGCAGTTCAGCGGCAGCGACCTGAAGATCCTTGCCACCAACAACATTCCCATGCTGCGCAAGATGTCCATGGACCCGTCGATCATCAAAAAAACGCGGGTGGACGCGGTGTATGGCGTGGTGCAGCTGATGGGCAGCGCCTATGACAAAATCCCCTTCGTGAACACGCCGGTGCTGCTGCTGTATGGCGCGAAAGACCAGGTGATCCCACGCGGGCCGATCCAGACGGCGCTGACGCGCTTCGGCAACGAGGTGGACTACGCTTATTACCCGGCGGGCTACCATATGCTGCTGCGCGATTTGCAGGCCGAAGAGGTGATGCAGGACGTGCTGAGCTGGATTGAAGACCCAAGCGAAGAGCTGCCCTCGGGCTTTGGCCATGTGCATGTGCCGAAAGAGCCGGTGTCGCTCAAAGCCCCGGAAGCCGCGCCTCTTAAGAAATAACTTGACCGGGCGGGGGCTGGGCTTTAGTGCTTCGGGTAAGCGGTTCCTATTATTAGGGATTAAAAAGGGAATGGAGTGACACCCGCAAGGGTTATGCTCCGGCTGTTCCCGCAACTGTAAGCGGCGAGCTTTTTTCCACTCACGTCACTGGGCAACTGGGAAGACAGGAAAACGGCACCGACCCGCGAGCCAGGAGACCTGCCGCTTACGTGTCACGCGGGCTTTAAGGAACGGGACGTTTCCTTTGGTACTGGTTCTCGCAGGGTTGCCTTGCGCGTTCTTCTTTACGTGGTGACATTGCTTTTGGGCGCGTTCGCCCATTGTGCAGCTGTCACCGTAACGTATTGGAGAAGTTTATGAGCCACTATTCGCGCCTTTGGCGCCACGCACTTTTGACGACCGTTTCTTTCGCTTTTTTCAATCCCGCCTTTGCCGATGACGATGTGCCCACCATGCAGCCGGTGGTGGTGACGGCCACGCGCTCGGCCACGCCGCTGAACGAGATCGCCAGTTCCATCACCGTGATTACCGCCGAGCAGATCGCACGGGAGAACAAGCCCGACGTGGCTGACCTGCTGCGCGACGTGCCGGGGGTGACGGTGGCCAATAACGGCGGCTTCGGCCAGACCACGCGGGTGTTCATGCGCGGCACAAATTCCAACCATGTGCTGGTGATGATGGACGGGGTGCGGCTGAACGATCCTTCCGACCCGGGCGATGCGTTCGACTTCGCCAACCTGAATACCGACAATATCCAGCAGATCGAAGTGCTGCGCGGCGCGCAGAGCACGCTGTATGGCTCGGAGGCCATTGGCGGGGTAATCAACATCATTACCAAGACCGGCAAGGGCGCGCCGAGCGTGAGCGGGTTTGCCGAGTACGGCCGCTATAACAGCACCCGCGAAGGGGTGAACACGTCCGGTGAACTGGGGCGCACCAGCTACAGCTTCAGCGCCACCGACCGGCACACCAACGGCATTTCCTCGTTCGATAAAAAATTCGGCGGCACGGAAAAAGACGGCAACAGCACCTATACTTTCGCAGGCAACGTGGCCAGCAAGCTTACGGAAAATTTTACCGCCAAGCTTAATGCGCGCTACAGCCGGGTGGATTCGCAGTTCGACAGCCCCGGCTCGTTCCTGCGGCCTTCGGACGACCCGCTGCCGGACAATGATTCGCGCCAGTTCAATGGCCGGGCGGCGGGCGAGCTCACGCTTTATGACGGGCAGTGGGTACAGGAGCTGGGCGTGTCCACGCTCAACCTGAACCGGAGCCAGATCACGGAATATTACGACGCGGCGTTCAATGATCTTTTCGGGCGGCAGCAGGAAATCGGCTCGCGCCAGACGGTGGACTGGGTGAACCATGTAAAGGTGGCCAAGCAGAACATGCTTACCTTCGGCGCGGAACTCTATTCCGACCATTTCAAAACCATGAGCCTCGCGGAGCAGAATAACGACAACCGCGCCGTGTTTGCCGACGACCAGTTCACGGTGGATAAAAACCTCTTTGCCAATGTTGCGGTGCGCGAAGATTTCAACCAGGCCTACGGCTCGCAGTTCACATGGAAGGTTGCGCCGGGATACCGGATCGAGGGCACGGGCACCACGCTGAAGGCGACGTATGGCACGGCCTTCAAGGCGCCTTCGCTGTCGCAGCTGTTCGACCCTTCCTATGGCAATGCGGCCTTAAGCCCGGAGAAAAGCAAAGGGTGGGATGCCGGGTTTGAGCAATCGCTGCTGAAGGACAGGCTGGTGTTCGGCTCCACCGCCTTCCGCAACGATATCCGCCAGCTGATCGGCAATGCGGATGCGCCGCCCTATGCCAGCATCAACACCGGCAAGGCGCGCACCGAGGGTGTGGAAAACACGCTCAGCTACAAGCCGTTCGCCGACTGGATGCTGAATGCCAGCTACACCTACACGCTTTCGCAAGACCGCTCACGCGACAAGGACCTGCTGCGCAGGCCGCGGCACATGGCCAATTTCGGCACCACCTACCAGTATTCCGAGGCGTGGGACATGGGGCTGAATGCCCGCTATTCCAGCTCGCGGCGCGATATTGACATCAACTTTCCTTATGGGGGAGTGTATGTGAAGTCTTATACCACGCTGGATTTGAACACGAATTACAAGATTAACCGCAATCTTTCGGTTTATGGGAGGCTGGAAAACCTGCTGGATAAGCGCTATGAGGAGGTTTTCGCCTATGGCGAGCCGGGCATGAGCCTTTTTGTGGGGATGAAGGCGGGTTTTTAGGCCCCGGTTTCTTTTTCTGAACCCCCGCCCTTTTTTATCAGGGGCGGGGGTTTTTTTATGGCATGGGTGTCATTATATATAGAGGACCCTATGGGTTCCTTATTCCGGCTAATTATGAACAAAATTGCAAATGTTGATACTTATTAATACTTTAGCTAGAGCCAAAAACGGAGTTTTTGACTTCGCCAATTTTAATAAATTGCTGTATATAAACGGAAAAAACGTTGTAATAAAATGTTAACTTGTGATAAGTTATGTTGGTGGTACGGTTCTTGTATACCTAAGAATCCTATAAAGCGCTGACAGGACATTTTGCCCTCATGACATTTTATTCCCTTCGGATGGTTTCGGTACTGGTGGCAGGCATGGGGCTTTGCGCGCCTGCCATGGCCGCAACCGCGCCAGCGGCCGG
>JANYCJ010000061.1 GCA_025360345.1 Alphaproteobacteria bacterium
CACGACGTGCAGACCATGATAGAGGGGCCCGGCCACGTGCCCATGCATCTCATCAAGGAAAACATGGAAAAGCAGCTAGAACTCTGCCACGAAGCCCCCTTCTATACCCTCGGGCCCCTAACCACCGACATCGCCCCGGGCTACGACCATATCACCAGCGGCATCGGCGCCGCCATGATCGGCTGGTTCGGCACCTCCATGCTCTGCTACGTCACGCCAAAGGAACATCTCGGCCTGCCCGACCGCGACGACGTCAAAGTAGGCGTCATCACCTACAAAATCGCCGCCCACGCCGCCGACCTCGCCAAAGGCCACCCCAGCGCCTTCCGCCGCGACGACGCATTGTCAAAAGCACGCTTCGACTTCCGCTGGCAAGACCAGTTCAACCTCGCCCTGGACCCCGAAACCGCCAAAGACTTCCACGACGAAACCCTCCCCGCCGACGGCGCCAAAGTCGCCCATTTCTGCTCCATGTGCGGCCCCAAATTCTGCAGCATGAAAATCTCGCAGGATGTGCGCGACTTCAGCAAGGAACAACGCGAAAAAGGCGTGCAGGAACACACGCCCCTGCCACAGGAAAAAGTAACCGAAATCGAAAAAGGCCTTCAGGAAATGGCAGAAAAATTCAAGGAAAGCGGCAGCGAGATTTACCAAAAGGTGAGTTAGCACGTAAACTAAAGGCAGGAAATATTTGTCACGCCGGCGCAAGCCGGGGCCAATCCTCACCGCTAAATACATTCCTACGCGGCAATGACGACGTGAAATTCTTTCTGTCATGCCATTGTGATATCTAACCCAAATTAACCATTTGGCACGCCATTTGCTCCTGTTTCCTTAACAACAGGAGGCAGCCATGCTCAACCACATCATTTACAACGAAATCGCATCCCAGATAAACCGCAGCCTATGCGCCTATCTCCCCCGCGAAGACGTAAAACGCCATGTGCTACTCATCATGGCCCAGATCACCGCCACCAAAAGCCTTGACCTGCCAGCGTGGGAGCAGCAGGCCGTGGCGCGCCAACTGGTGCATGACCTGCCAAATCTTGACCATCCTTTTGCCGCTTAATACCCCTTCATGGTTTAGCAACCCCATTAATTACCCAACTTCTGCCGCAGTGCAGCATGGTAACCTGCGATAGCACAACAATTATTATTGTTTTATCCACAAATCCGTGCCATAGTGGCTAAATGGCAAACAGGTGATACGCAGGAGCCGCCTGCTGCTTGCATGAGAATACCGCTTCAGGCGCGTATTGCGTGCCCATCCGGGCCTCAAAAACCCGCGAAAAAGCCACAAAAAAATAATTAACGAGAGAGTAAGTTTTCTAACCCATTGTATCACAAGGGCTAGATTACCTACATTGCTAACTATAATTAACCGGCAATTAAGATAAAAGGGCTACACTTAGAAGATAAAGAAACGCACAAGCGTTC
The DNA here is from genome assembly GCA_025360345.1 of Alphaproteobacteria bacterium. Classification (GTDB taxonomy): domain Bacteria; phylum Pseudomonadota; class Alphaproteobacteria; order Rickettsiales; family SXRF01; genus JANYBV01. The sequence goes on from JANYCJ010000061.1 coordinate 1,438, forward strand.
AGACGGCGACTCAACGGGGGATTCATAATGAGCGAAGCAGCACCAGTGCCGAAATTGACGGCGGAATTTCTTGCCCGCACCATGTCCACTCTGGTGGAAAACATGGTGAAGAACGTAAAAATTCCCGTGATGGCCGAAGGCAGCAACGTGCTCACCGTAGCCGCCGAATCTTACGGCAAGCTTGCCCAGAAAGCCGAATCCGCCGAAAAAACCGCCCGCGCCTTCGACGCGAAAGCAAGCAACTCCGCCCTCGCCTTCAATAACGAAACCGAGCGCAGCTTTTCCGCCAGCTTCTCCATGCCCACCAAACCCACTGACATCGGCAGGGCGTAACAAGCATGGCAATGATGGTTCATATCACCCCCCCGCCCCTTTCCTCCCAGTCCATGGCGGATTTGTTATGCACCATCGTGCTGCTTTGCCGCGGCAAAGACATGTATAACCGCAATTTCTGGGCCTATATGTGCATCAAGCCCAGCATGGCCGATGCCTTCCGCAAAGCCCGCGACTCCGGCAATTTCAACCTCGGCGACTACGGCACCATCATCGAAGCCGGCGAAGGCGACGACGCCCCCACAGAAGTCAAAGACCGCATGGCCCGCGACTACGGCGTGCAGGAAGATTACGAAGAAGAAGTGCTGCGCACCATCCAGAGCCTCGAACAGCCCGCATAAGCCTGCTTGCGCCCAGAGCCTACACAGGCTAATACCATCCCATGGCCTATGAACATATCGTCATCCTCACCGGCGCGGGTATTTCCGCCGAGTCCGGCCTCGCCACCTTCCGCGACAGCAACGGCCTGTGGGAGGGCCACGACATCGAAGACGTCGCCACCCCCGGTGGATTCGCCCGCGACCCTGCCCTCGTCCACCAGTTTTACAACATGCGCCGCGCCGCGGGCCTGAAAGCACGCCCTAATGCAGGCCATCTCGCCATCGCCGAATTCGCAAGCCAGCACACCGGCACCCTCACCATCATCACCCAGAATGTGGACAACCTCCACGAACAGGCCGAAGCAGCCCATGATATGCCCCCCGGCTACAAACTGCTGCACATGCACGGCGAGCTGAACAAGGCCCGCTGCACCGCCACCGAAGAAATATTTGACTGGACGCAGGATATGGATGCGGCCACCCCCTGCCCCTGCTGCAACAAACCCGGCCGCCTGCGCCCGCACATTGTCTGGTTCGGCGAAATGCCGCTGCACATGGACCTCATCCAGCACCTCCTATACCGCTGCAACCTTTTCCTCTCCATCGGCACCTCCGGCAATGTCTACCCCGCCGCAGGATTTGTGCAGCAGGTGCGCCTCGCGGGGCACGGCCACACCGTGGAGCTGAACATGGAGCCTTCCCAAGGCCATTCCCTGTTCCACGAAAAAATCTATGGCCCTGCCACTAAAACCCTCCCCAACTACTTCAAAACCATTTAACACGTTGTTTTTATTACGCTGATAATGTAATAAAATATTAATACATGTTAACCATAATTATGGTAAGTTTAGCGCACTCACAAACCCAATAAAGGATACCACTATGGCTGAAGATGATAAGAAAACTGGCGTAGGCGCAGAAGCTTCCAAGCTGGCCGAAACCCTCACCCGTTACCCCGATTCAGAAATTTTCAAGCAGGACAACACCCGCTATTACCAGCAGGGCAATTCATTCCGCGAGCTCGACGGCATCCGCGACGGCAAACTTCTCGAAGGCCTAAAGGCCGCCAAGGAAGATAAAAAACCCACCCCGGTGCAGCAAGATGCCATGATGGAAGCAGCCAAGCTGGTCGTGGATGGCAAGAAAGCCGTGGAAGGCAAAAGCACCAAGGTTGCCTCTGTGCCGCTGGCCCGCCTCGTCGAAGCCGCCAACCAGTATTATGAAATGGGTGACAACAAGAATGGCGACATCCTGATTAACTATGCCGTGAACCAGTCCGAAGCGATTGACAAGCAGAACAACAAAAAAGAAGACAGCAAGATCACCACGGAACTGAAAGAATACAAAGCCGCCGTGGATGGCTACTACAAAGGCGAAGGCCAGGAAAAAGGCACGCCCAAAGTATCTATTGATCCAAAGATGGAAGCACTCCTTGCGGGCATGGACAAGGTTCAGGCAGGCAGCACCAATGCCAGCCTCCCTGCCGAAATGGGCTCAAAGGTTCGCGGCGTCTAAAGTAATAATATAGAAAAAGGCCCCGCTTGAAAAAGCGGGGCTTTTTTGCTTTTAAACCTGCGTTCCGCCCACGGTAAGCCCGTCCATAAGCAGGCTCGGCTGCCCCACGCCCACCGGCACGCTCTGCCCGGCCTTTCCACAAGTGCCGATCCCGTCGTCCAGCGCCATGTCGTTGCCCACGCCCCGCACCTTTGTCAGGCAGTCCGGCCCGTTGCCGATCAGCGTTGCGCCCTTCACCGGCACGGAGATTTTGCCATTTTCAATCAAATAGGCCTCAGACGCGGAAAACACGAATTTGCCCGAAGTGATATCCACCTGCCCGCCACCCAGATGGGCAATATACAGCCCGTTCTTCACCGAAGCGATCAAATCCGCCTGCGAAGCGTCACCACCGAGCATGAATGTATTGGTCATGCGTGGCATAGGCTGCGAGGCAAAACTTTCCCGCCGCCCGTTGCCCGTAGCCCTCATTCCCATCAACCGCGCATTCAGCCGGTCTTGAATATATCCAGTCAGTATCCCGTCCTCAATCAGCACCGTGCGGCTGCTAGGCGTGCCCTCGTCATCAATGGAAAGCGAGCCGCGCCTGCCAGGTATGGTGCCGTCATCCACCACCGTCACCCCGCGTGAGGCCACCTGCTTGCCCATAAGCCCCGAAAATGCCGATGTGCCCTTGCGGTTGAAATCGCCTTCCAGCCCGTGCCCGATTGCCTCATGCAGCAACACCCCGCACCAGCCCGAACCTAGCACCACCTGCATCTCCCCTGCCGGGGCAGGCACCGATTCAAGGTTCACCAGCGCCTGCCGCAGGGCTTCGTCCGCCATTTTCTTCCAGTTGCCCTCGGCAATATAATCGCTGTATCCCACGCGCCCGCCAGCCCCCGCCGTGCCGCTTTCCATGCGCCCGTTCTGCTCCACCAGCACATTCAGGTTTAGCCGCACCAGCGGGCGGATATCGCCCGTGCTGCTGCCATCCGCCTTCAATATCTGCACCGCCTGCCACTGCCCCCCCAGCGAAACGGAAACCTGCTTCACCCTCGGGTCGCGTGAGCGGACATAGGCATCCACCTGCTGCAGAAGTTCGATCTTTTTCTCGAACAAAACTTCCTTCAGCGGGTTTGCATCACCGTAAAGCGCGGTATTCGTGCCAAACGGCGGCGCAATTTCCGCTTTAACCCCCGCCTGCCCATAATGCACAGCCCGCGCCGTTTGCGCCGCGCGCTTAATCGCCTCCTCGGACAAATCAGAGGCATGGGCATAAGCGCTGGCCTCTCCCAGCACCGAGCGCAGGCCAAAGCCCTGATTAGTGTTAAAGCTGGCATTTTTCAGCCGCCCGTCGTCAAAGGTCAGGTTTTCCGATTGCGCGTATTCCAGGAACAATTCGCCATCATCCATGCCCATAAGCGTTTCAGACACCAGCTTTTGTGTGCGGGATTTATCAAGCCCGGTGCGGTTAAAAAACAACTCGTCGAGCACGCCGATGCCAGTCATGGGATACCGTGAAAAATATGAGGAAACATAAAACCTTATCCTACCTTACAAAAAACATTGCGCATCCAGCAAGGAAAGATTACAAAAACCAGTATTTTCGACTAATCCTATCCTCGAAGGCCCCTGATGAAAAAGCCCCTGATGAATATTGCATCCTCCCTCACCTTTTTGGCACTTTCCCTCGGTTCGGCAGGCGCATACGCCCAAGGCACCGGCACCGCAGCGGCACATGCGGCCGCCCCGGAACTCATGCAGGGCATGGCCAAACCTTGGGAGCTGAACTTCCAGCCCCCCGCCACCCCCGTCATGGAACGCCTGGAAGACATGCACACCTTCCTTCTTTATCTCATCATCGCCATTTCCCTGTTTGTTCTGGCCGTGATGGTCTATATTTGCCTGCGCTTCAACCGCCGCGCAAACCCGGTCCCCAGCAAAACCACGCATAACATCACGCTGGAAATCATCTGGACCACCATCCCCATCATCATCCTGATCGCCATCGCTATCCCCTCCCTGCGCCTGCATTATTATATGCAGCGCGCTGTCGACCCGGAAATGACCCTGAAAGTCGTCGGCTACCAGTGGTACTGGCATTATGATTATCCCGATCAGGGCGGCTTCGGCTTTGACTCCTATCTGAAAAAGGGTAACGATTTGAAAGAAGGAGACATTCGCCTCCTCGCCGTAGACAACCGCGTCGTAGTGCCGGTTGACACCACCATCCGCGTTCTCGTCACCGGTGCGGACGTGATTCACTCTTGGGCCATGCCCGCCTTCGGCGTCAAACGCGACGGCGTTCCCGGCCGCCTGAACGAAACCTGGTTCAAGGCTGAAAAACTTGGCACCTTCTATGGCCAGTGCTCCGAGCTCTGCGGCGTAGGCCACGGCTTTATGCCCATCGTGATCGACGTGGTAAGCAAGGATGATTTCCAGGCATGGGCCGCAAAAAAGCGTAATGAATCTGGCATTGCCGCCCCCACTGACAAACCCGCCACCACTACCGCGGGAAGCAAAAAGATCGCCCCCCTCGCCAAGCCTGAAAGCGCCGAAGAAAAAACGCCCGACGCCGACATGAAGGACCAGAAGGAACGCTCCAAAAAAACCGGCGAAGGCAAACCTTCCAAAGCTGCCCCCGGCGTCATTCCCCCGGAAGAGGGCACCCGCGCCAAAGGCACTAAGGATATTGACCCCACCGCCAAAACCGGCAAATCCGAAGCAAAGGCCAAGCCTTCCAAGGCCGACGAAAAAGCCAAGCCCACCCAGGGCAGCGAAGATAACCAGTAAGCCACGCAACAGCGATAGAACCGAATCAAGAGGACACTAATACTATGAGCAACAGCGCAACCACTACTCACCACGATGCGCACGACCACGCCCACGATCACACCCCCACTGGCTATAAGCGTTGGCTGTTCTCCACCAACCATAAAGACATCGGCGTGATGTACCTCATCTTCGCGGTGATCGCGGGTCTCATCGGCACCTTTTTCTCCATCCTGCTGCGCATCCAGCTCGCCCATCCCGGCGGCACCCTGTTCGGCGACAACTACCAGCTCTATAACGTGGTTCTCACCGCCCATGCCTTCGTCATGGTGTTCTTCCTCGTCATGCCCGCGCTCATCGGCGGTTTCGGCAACTTCGCCGTGCCCCTCATGATCGGCGCGCCCGACATGGCGTTCCCCCGCATGAACAATATTTCCTTCTGGCTGCTTCCTCCCGCCTTTACCCTGCTCCTCCTCTCCTCCGTCATCGGCGAGGGCGCAGGCACCGGCTGGACGGTGTATCCTCCTCTTTCCACCCTCGCCAGCCACCCCGGCATGAGCGTGGATCTCGCCATTTTCTCGCTGCATCTTGCCGGTATTTCATCCGTGCTTGGCGCCATCAACTTCATCGTCACCATCTTCAACATGCGCGCCCCCGGCATGACCCTGTTCAAGATGCCCCTGTTCCCCTGGTCCATCCTCGTCACCGCCTTCCTGCTCCTGCTGGCCGTTCCCGTACTCGCCGGCGCCATCACCATGCTGCTGACAGACCGTAACTTCGGCACCCATTTCTTCGACCCCGCCGGCGGCGGCGACCCCGTGCTGTACCAGCATCTCTTCTGGTTCTTCGGCCATCCTGAAGTATATATCCTGATCCTTCCCGGCTTCGGCATCATCAGCGAAGTGGTGTCCACCTTCTCCCGCAAGCCGATTTTCGGTTATTTCGGCATGGTGTTTGCCATCTGCTCCATCGGCTTCCTCGGCTTCGTGGTATGGGCGCATCACATGTTCACCGTGGGCCTCGCCCCCGACACCATGGCCTATTACATGGTCGCCACCATGATTATCGCCGTGCCCACCGGCATCAAGATCTTCAGCTGGCTCGGCACCATGTGGGGCGGCTCTTTGAGCTTTGAAACCCCTATGCTCTTCGCCCTCGGCTTCATTTTCCTCTTCGTGGTCGGTGGCGTAACCGGCGTGGTGCTTGCCAACGCAGCCGTGGATATCCCGATGCAGGACACCTATTACGTGGTCGCCCATTTCCACTACGTAATGTCCTTGGGCGCCGTATTCGCCATTTTTGCCGCCTTCTACTACTGGCTCGGCAAAATGTCTGGCCGCCAGTATCCCGAAGGATTAGCAAAACTCCATTTCTGGACCTTCTTCATCGGCGCCAACCTCACCTTCTTCCCCCAGCACTTCCTCGGCCTCGCCGGTATGCCCCGCCGCATCCCCGACTATCCCGATGTGTATGCTGGCTGGAACTACGTTTCCTCCATCGGCTCCTACATCGGCGGCGTCTCGGCCCTCATCTTCCTGCTGGTCGTCTACCGCACCCTGACCGCTGGCAAGCCCGTGGCCAACAATCCATGGGGCGAAGGCGCCACCACGCTGGAATGGACGCTTCCCTCCCCTCCGCCGTTCCACACCTTCGAAACGCAGCCCATCATTAAATGAGCACGCTAACCGCACCGCTACCTGCTGAATCCACCGTCAGCGACTACATCGAGCTGTTAAAGCCCGGCGTCATGTCGCTGGTGGTGTTCACCGGCCTCGCCGGCATGGCCGTCGCCCCCGGCCACCTGAACCTTCTCCAGCAGGTCATGGCCCTTTTCTGCATCGCTCTCGGCTCCGGCGCGGGCGCAGCCATGAACATGTGGTATGACCGCGATATCGACGCCGTCATGCTGCGCACCGTGAAGCGCCCCATCCCCGCAGGCCGCATTGCCCCCGATGATGCGCTGGCATTTGGCCTTTTCCTCGCCGCCGCCTCCGTCATGCTCATGGGCCTTGCCCTGAACTGGGCCTCAGCCCTCCTCCTCGCCTCCGCCATTGCCTTCTACGTGGTTATCTACACCATGTGGCTCAAGCGCAGCACCCCGCAGAATATCGTGATCGGCGGCGCGGCAGGCTCTTTCCCCCCCATGATCGGCTGGGCCGCCGTCACCGGCAATATCAGCCTCGAATCCGTTCTTCTCTTTTCCATCATTTTCCTATGGACGCCCCCCCATTTCTGGGCGCTCGCCCTCTATAAAAATGCCGACTACGCCCGCGCCGGCGTGCCTATGATGCCCGTCGTAAAAGGCAAGCCCCACACCAAGAACCTCATGGTCGGCTACACCATCGCCCTCATCCTCTGCACCCTCGCTTTGCCCACCCTGCACCTCGCCGGGCTGGTATATGCCGTGCCCGCGGGCCTGCTCGGCGCGGCCTTCCTCTACTATGTGCTGCGCACCCGGGCCGACAGTACCGATACATGGCCGCGCAAAACCTTTCTCTTTTCCATTTCCTATTTGTTTATGGTATTTTCCTTCCTGATGCTCGACAGCTTCCTAACCCACACCCTCTAACCGGAGCCCCCATGGAAGAAACCGCCACCACCACCATGCACACTGCCACCCAAACCGGCACCGTCACCGCGCAAACGGTAGACACCATGCTCGACATCAGCCAGAACAGTATTTACCTCATGGGCGCCAGCTTCGTACTCGGCAGCCTCTTCACCCTTTTCCTGCTGCTGGTGCTGGACTTCGTCCGCCGTGGCAAGGGCGAGCGCGAATACTAAATGCCCCGCACCCCCATCCCTAAAGGTATGCGCAAGAAAAACCTCGCCCTCCTCGGCGTACTTATCTCTCTCGTCGTCATCGTCTATCTCATCTCCCTCATGCGTATGCGCATGGGCGGCTGATATGGCCTCTCATAAAAACAGAAACCTCGCCCTGAACCTCTGCCTCGTCGTCGTAGGTATGCTCGGCCTGGCTTACGCCTCCGTGCCACTATACCGCCTCTTCTGCTCCGCCACCGGCTATGGCGGCACCACCCGCGAGGGGCAGGCCGCCCCGGGTATGCAAATCGGCACGCGCACCTTCACCATTAACTTCAATGCAGACATCGACCCCGGCCTCCCCTGGCAGTTCCGCCCCGCCCAAAGTGCCCTGCAAACCCATATCGGCGAACAGACCCTGACCCACTATATCGCTAAAAATACCAGCAACGAGCGCATCACTGGCCACGCCACTTACAACGTCATCCCCTTTTCCGCCGGGTCATATTTCACTAAAATCGAGTGTTTTTGCTTTAAGGAACAAACCCTTGAAGCAGGCCAGCAGGTGGATATGCCCGTGCTCTTCTTCGTAGACCCCGCCATTGTCAATGACCCCGACCTGAAGGATGTAAAAACAATTACATTGTCATATACATTTTTTCCGGTAAAAAATGGTGCCAGCGCAACCCCTAAGCCATAATTCAGGAGCTTTAAAATCCATGGCCCACCACGAACCCGCCACCGCCCATAAACACGAACCCGCAAGCCACGGCCATACCCACCCCTTCCATCTGGTAAATCCCAGCCCGTGGCCCGCACTGGGTTCATTGTCCATGTTCATGACCGTGTTCGGCGGCGCCATGTACATGCACCAGAAACCCGGCGGCGCGATACTGATGGCGCTGGGCTTTGCCATGGTGCTCTACACCATGTTCGTCTGGTGGCGCGATGTTATCAAGGAAGCCCCCCATGATCACACCCCAGCCGTGTCCCACGGCCTGCGCATGGGTATGCTCCTCTTCATCACCTCCGAAGTGCTCTTCTTCGCCGCTTTCTTCTGGGCTTTCTTCGATTCCTCCACCCTGCCCAAACTCCCTCTGGAAGATCCTTGGGGCATGGCGGCGGGCGTATGGCCCCCTAAAGGCATTAAACCCTTCGATCCCTTCCACCTCCCCTTCCTGAACACGCTGATCCTGCTGCTGTCCGGCACTACCGTAACCTGGGCGCATTACAGCATCCTCCAGAACCGTCAGAAAGAAACTATCACTGCCCTGTGGTACACTGTCATCCTCGGCCTTCTTTTCACATCCTGCCAGGCCTATGAATACACCCACGCGTCCTTCGGCTTCAAAGATGGCGTATATGCCTCCACCTTCTACATGGCCACCGGCTTCCACGGCTTCCATGTCATCGTGGGCACCATCTTCCTCGCCATCTGCCTCGGCCGCGCTAAAAAGGGCCATTTCACGCCCCAGAAGCATCTCGGTTTCGAATTCGCCGCCTGGTACTGGCACTTCGTAGACGTGGTTTGGCTTTTCCTGTTCATCTTCGTTTATTGCAACATGGCCAACATCCTCATGCCCGCCTTTGAAACCATCTTCACCGGCACCAACCTGTTAATTGCCTTCGCCCTGTCCATCGTGGCACTGGTGTTTTTCGGTGCTAAAGCCTTCGCAAAAGGCGGCCGGTCGGTGACCAGCCACCACCATTAAAAATATGGAAAAGGGGAATGCGTGACTACACCTCCGCATTCCCCCGATTCTCCCCGCGTAAGCACCGTCTACACCACGTTCAAAGCCCGTTGCCCGGCTTGCGGCCGTGGCAGGCTATACAAAAGCCTTCTCACCATTAATGATAGCTGCGAATCCTGCGGCATGAGCTTCGCAGGCCGCGAGCAGGGCGATGGCCCGGCATTCCTAGCCATCCTGCTGGTAGGCGCCCTCACCGCCATTGGCGCTACTGTCACTGACATGAAGCTGGAACCGCCCCTCTGGGCACATGCCCTGATCTGGATTCCCTTCGTCTTCATCGGCTCCATCCTCTCGCTGCGCTGGATAAAAGCATGGATGATCGCCGTGCAATATCACTATCGCAACGACGATTTCACCCCCGGCCCCGAAGCCTGACCATCTAATCCTCGCAATAAAAAAAGGCCAGCCTGTAAAGACTGGCCTTTTGAACATTAAGACTGCTTACGCCTTGGCTTTTTTTGCCTTGGTCGGAAGCTTTGCAATCTTGCTTTCCTTTTCCATGATCGCTTCCAGCGCGGTCACAGCGGCAAGGTTCATGATTTCAGACACGGTGGCCGTCATCTGCATGATCTGCGCCGGGCGCTCCAGCCCAACCGTCACCGGGCCGATGGTCACGCCGTCGCCCAGCTCCTGCAGCAGCTGCGAAGCAATATGCGCCGAGTGCAGCGCGGGCATAATCAGCACGTTAGCCGGGCCGGAAAGCCGGCAGAACGGGTACAGGCTCATCATTTCCTTGTTAAGCGCAACCCCGGCAGACATTTCACCGTCATACTCGAAATCAACTTTCATCTGGTCGAGCACTTCCACCGTTTCGCGGATACGCTCGGATTTCTCGCGCATCGGGTTGCCAAACGTGGAGTAAGACAGCAGCGCCACGCGTGGCTCATGCCCCATCTTGCGCGCCACTTCCGCGGTCTTCACCGCGATCATGGCCAGCTCATCGGAATCCGGCAGTTCGTTCACCGTCGTATCGGCGATAAAAAGCGTTTTGCCCTTGGCCACGATGATGGAGATACCGAACAGCGGCTCGTCCTGCTTCACGTCAATCACCTTGATGATGTTTTCAAGCGACACCGTGTAATTGCGGGTAAGCCCGGTCATCAGCGCATCGCCATGCCCTGCCGCCAGCATACATGAAGCGTAGATGTTGCGGTCGTTCTTCACCATTCGCCCCACATCGCGATACAGGTAACCGTGGCGGTTCAGTCGGGGATAGAGGTAATCAATATACTCTTCCACATGGTCGCTCACAGCGGCATTGGCGATTTCGATATTTTCGTAATCGGCAATCTGCATTTTCTTCATTGAAGCATGGATACGGTCAACACGCCCCACCAGGATTGGTGCGCCATAACCGTTATCGCGCCACTGTACGGCAGCACGGATAATTTTTTCTTCTTCGCCTTCGGCAAAGATCATCCGCTGCGGGTTTTCGCGCACCTTGTCGAAGATGTGCTGCATACTGTTGGCCGTGGGGTCACGGCGCGCAGCCAGCTCTTTCTTATAGCCCGAAATATCGATGATCGGCTTGCGTGCCACGCCCGTGATCATGGCGGCTTTCGCTACTGCCACTGGCACCGTCGTCATCAGGCGCGGGTCGAACGGCGCGGGAATAATGTATTCCTTGCCATATTCCATTTTGCGCCCTGCATAAGCAGCAGAGACTTCTTCCGGCACTTCTTCGCGTGCCAACGCGGCAATGGCTTCCGCCGCCGCCACTTTCATTTCCTCGTTGATCTGCGAAGCACGCACGTCCAGCGCGCCGCGGAAGATGTACGGGAAGCCCATCACGTTGTTTACCTGGTTCGGATAGTCCGAACGGCCCGTGGCGATAATCGCATCAGGGCGCACCTCGCGCACCAGTTCCGGGCGGATTTCCGGGTCGGGATTGGCCATGGCGAAAATGATCGGGTTTTTCGCCATGCTCTTGACCATGTCCTGCGACACGGCGTCTTTGGAAGCAAGCCCCAGGAACACGTCCGCGCCGTTCATGGCATCGGCCAGCGTGCGCTTGTCGGTCTTCACCGCATGGGCGCTCTTCCACTGGTTCATGCCCTCGGTGCGGCCCTCATAGATCACCCCGGTCTTATCCACCAGGAGCGCGTTCTCATGCTTGATGCCCATGCGCTTGATTAGCTCAAGGCAGGCAATGCCCGCAGAACCCGCGCCCAGCACCACTACTTTCATGTCCTTCAGCTCGCGGCCCGTCAGGTGCGCCGCGTTGATAATCCCCGCTGCGCAGATGATCGCCGTGCCATGCTGGTCGTCATGGAACACCGGTATGTCCATCAGCTCGCGCAGGCGCTGCTCAATGATAAAGCATTCCGGCGCAGCGATATCTTCAAGGTTGATCCCGCCCCACGAAGGGCCAAGCAGCTTCACGCAGTTGACGAACTCGTCCACATCGGTGGTGTCCACTTCGATGTCGATGCAATCAATATCGGCGAAACGCTTGAACAGGATGGCCTTTCCTTCCATCACCGGCTTAGAAGCCAGCGCGCCAAGGTTGCCAAGCCCAAGCACTGCCGTACCGTTGGAGATAACGGCCACGAAATTGCCTCGGCTGGTGTAGTCATAGGCCTTGGAAGGGTCTTTCTGGATCTCAAGGCAGGGAATTGCCACACCGGGTGAATAGCCCAGCGAAAGGTCGCGCTGCGTCATCAGCGGCTTGGTCGGCAAAATGGAAATTTTGCCCGGCTTGCCTTCGGAGTGGTAGGCAAGGGCTTCCTGATCGGTGATAGGTTCTTTCTCTTGAGACATTGTGTTTCCCGTTGAGTTATATGCCGTTCAGCGCCCAACCATTGTGCGCTGCAACATAACATGATGAAATTTCAAAGATAAACTTGGCTTTTGTCACACAGGCCGCCACTTTGCAAGGGAAAAATAATCTTTTTGCACAGGCGGGAAGCATCGCTTTTCCCAGCAAATCCCCAATAAACAAGCGCTTCTCTATTCTGCCCAATATTAGTGACTAATTAATTGCAAATCGCTACACTTATAAACAATATTTAACCCTTTGATAGGGCGCTGGTTATCATGGAATCGAAAGCCAAAATCTCCGAAATCGTTAAAGATGGGTCCAGTTTTTCAAACCGCGACGATGGGGTGGGCCGCACCATAACCCCAAAAACGGCGAGCTACAGCGCCGCATATCATGACACCTACCTCAATATGAAAAACAATAATAATGAGGTTTTCACGGTAAATTTTGGACCAAAAGCTGAAACCGTAATGCTCTCCGCCACGGAAGTCGTTCAGAAAAAAGGACGCGAAATTAAAACCAGCAAATTTATTGATGGGAACCTACTCCTGGTCGGCACGCCTGCCCAGCTGGACAGCCTGGTCATCAAAAAAGATGATGACAATAACATCCTGCTTAGCACCGCAGACGGCAAAAAAGCAACCCTCCCTCCCGGCATCATGTTCGGGGTGATTACGGGCAAGAAACTAAAAATGGAAGATGGCAGCTCCATTCCCGAAATAGGTAGTTACGAAGCCGTTGACGTTATCATTGCCAAACAGGCGGCGGCCCAGGTGGCGCCCATCCCTCCCATGCCCAAATCCGAAGATAAAGCCCCCGGCGAAGGCAGCCCCCCCATGCCCGAACAGGCACAAAGAAAGCGCTAACCGCCACTTTTGGCTATCGTCTTCACCAGCGTCATATTCAGCCCCTTCGCCAGCTCGTCAAGCAAGGGCTTGATCTCTTGAAGGTTGCGCGCATTGCCTTCAAAATTTGCTATTGCCTCCGCATCCTGCTCCTGCGCCTTCTTTTTCGCCGCATCGCGTGCTTCGGGCGTTGCTGCCCCCGGCCTTAGCAATAGCGCTTCGCCAATGCCGTCACCGGAGTGACTGCGGATACCGGCCGCCGTATCTGCCTCCACCTGCGCCAGCAAATCAACCATCGGCCACGCCACTGTGCGGATCACCGCCTGGTCGGTCGTGCTTGCCTTGCCCGTCTGGCTGATACTGTCCAGCGCCTTGATCATTTTTTCCATTGCCCCCACCGAATTGGCCAGCACCACCTGCGGCGGATCGGGTTTCTCCACCATCTTTCTCGGCACTTTCTTTGCCTGCAGCCGTTGTAGCAGCGACTGCCCGCCCATGCCGCCGTCAAACTCCGCATTTTCGATTTTATCGCGCAGCAAGTTACCTAAATGATGCTCATTAGAGCCCACGCCCTTGCGCATTGAACTATCGAACACGACACCCGCAGGCTTATCCAGCGGGAACTGCAAAATATCCATGGCGATTTCTTTCAATGGCCGTGAAGGCTGCCGCCGGTTCGCCTCCGGATCAAGAACATTTGCCATGGATTCTCCTGCTGTTGCCATTACTGCCATGACCAAGTATACAGAATAATATTCATCGAATTATTAATGTTTGCAAAAGATGCCCTCAGACGCATTAGCCATTGACATACAAAAAGAACCAGACGAAAGCATCGCATCGGCCACCCCCGCCATGCAGCAATACCTGAAGCTGAAAGCCGCCCACCCTGACTACATCCTCTTCTACCGCATGGGCGATTTCTACGAACTGTTTTTCGATGACGCCGTCAAGGCCTCCCAGATCCTCGACATCGCCCTCACCAAACGCGGCAAATACCTCGATCAGGACATTCCCCTCTGCGGCGTGCCCGTGCACAGCCATGAGGCCTATCTCGAACGCCTCATCCTCTCCGGAAACAAGGTCGCCATCTGCGAACAGATGGAAGACCCTGCGGAAGCCAAAAAGCGCGGCTACAAGGCCGTCGTCCACCGCGATGTCGTGCGCATCGTCACCCCCGGCACCATCACCGAAGAAACTCTGCTCGATGCCCGCTTCGCCAACTACCTCGCCGCCCTCACCGAGTCCGGCGGCGAAATGGCCTTGTCCTGGCTGGACATCTCCACTGGTGAATTCTGGGTGAGTACAGTAACCCCGGCAAACCTGCTGGCCGAGCTTGCCCGTATCGACCCCAAGGAACTGCTGGTGTCCGACACCCTCTCCCGGTTCATAGCCCTGAAACCGCTGCTGGCCGACTGGAAGCAGCGCCTCACCATCCAGCCCGACAACATCTTCGACCCACGCCGCGCTGAGCGCCTGCTGAAACAAACCTTCGCCGTCACCTCCCTTGAGGTCTTCGGCACTTTCACCCCCTCCGCCCTCGCCGCCTGCGGTGCGCTGCTGGATTATGTGCACCTCACCCAGAAAACCGCCCTGCCCCGCCTCGACGCGCCGCACATGCAGTCCACCACCGGCCATATGCTTATAGACGCCGCCTCCATGCGCAACCTCGAAATCATGCAAACCCTCTCCGGCAAACGTCAGGGCAGCCTCTTTTCCGTCATAGACCAGACCGTCACCTCCGCCGGCGCGCGCATGTTGGCCAGCTGGCTCACCGCCCCCTCCACTAACCTGGAATTGCTGCATGTGCGCCAGGCCAATGTCCAGTACCTGCTCGAAAATGCGGAGTCGCGCAGCGCCATTCGCAGCCATCTCGGCATGTGCGCCGACATGGAGCGCGCCCTCTCCCGCCTTTGCCTCAACCGCGGTGGCCCGCGTGACCTGCTCGCCATTCTCGCCGGGCTGGATGCAGCCCATGCCCTCTGTACTGCTATCAGCACCCAGCCTGCGCTGAGCCCCGGCCTTAAAGGCCTGTGCACCGCGCTTGGCAATTTCGAGTCCATGCGTTCCAAGCTAAAACTCGCCTTGAAGCCAGATTGCGGCCTCTTCGCCCGGGATGGCAATTTCGTAGCCGAAAACTACCTCCCCGCCCTCGACGAGCAACGTGCCCTGCGCGACGAAAGCAAGAAGCTTATCGCCGCCCTGCAACAGAAATACGCCGACCATACTGGCATCAATTCACTGAAAATCCGCTTCAATAACGTGCTGGGCTATTACGTAGAAATCACCGCGCCACACGCGGCAAAAATGACCTTCGAGTTCATCCACCGCCAGACACTGGCCAACAACATGCGCTACACCACTCCCGAACTGGGGCAACTGGAACGCGCCATCTCCGAAGCGGGCGAACGCGCCCTGAAACTCGAACTCGCCCTCTTCGACGAATTGCTGAACGATGTGCTCGGCGCACAGGAACTTATCGTTCGCGCTGCCCGCGCCATCGCCACCATAGACGTGTTCTCAGGCCTGGCCGAACTCGCCTATCGTGGCCGCTACACGCGCCCTACCGTGGATGCAAGCCTGGCCTTCGACGTGCAAAGCGGCCGCCACCCCGTGGTGGAAGCAAGCCTCGCCTCAGGCAGTAAAGAACCCTTCATCGGCAATAGTTGCAACCTCGCGCCTGAAATGCGTCTCTGGCTTTTAACCGGCCCCAACATGGCCGGTAAATCCACCTTCCTGCGCCAGAACGCCCTCATCGCCATCCTCGCCCAGATCGGCTCCTACGTGCCGGCAGAGCGCGCCCATATCGGCCTCGTAGACCGCCTGTTCTCTCGCGTTGGCGCCGCAGACGACCTCGCCCGCGGCCGCTCCACATTTATGGTGGAAATGGTGGAAACCGCCACCATCCTGCATCAGGCCACCCCCCGCTCCCTCGTCATTCTAGACGAAATCGGCCGCGGCACCGCTACCTTCGACGGTCTCTCCATCGCTTGGGCCGTCATGGAATATTTGCACAACAGCATCCAGTGCCGCGCCCTCTTCGCCACGCACTATCACGAGCTTACCGCCCTCACCGGCACGCTTGCCGCATTGTCCTGCCACAGCATGAAGGTCAAGGAATGGAAAGGCGAACTCATCTTCTTGCATGAAGTGGCAAGCGGCGCCGCCGACCGTTCCTACGGTATTCATGTCGCAAAGCTCGCGGGCCTGCCCGCGGGCGTCCTCACCCGTGCGGGCGATATTCTCCATCAGCTCGAAGCCCAGCAGCGCCAGACTCCACCACTCGCCAGTACCTTACCACTCTTTGCTTACACCCCGGCAGCGCCTGCCATCACCCCCGAGCATGAAGCCGTGCTCTATGAGCTTAAAGCCATGGAGCCCGATAGCATTTCCCCCAAACAAGCCCTTGAAATCCTATACAAACTAAAGAAACTGGCGCAATAAATTCACATCCGCGCTTGCACCCCATGCGCTAAAGGCCTATATTTAACACCCCTTAGCCGTGATTTACGCAAAAACACATCAATTTATGCGCCATTCCATTCTCCTCATCATCAGCGGCAGTATCGCGGCCTACAAATCCCTCGACCTCATCCGCCGCCTGCAGGAGCACGATATTGCTGTGCGCTGCATCCTGACCAAAGGTGGCGCGCAGTTCATCACCCCCCTCTCCGTGGCCTCCCTGAGTAACAATCCCGTATACGAAGAGTTATTTTCCCTGAAAGACGAAGCGGAAATGGGCCATATCCGCCTTTCGCGTGAAGCAGACCTCGTCGTGGTCGCACCCGCCTCCGCAGACCTCATCGCCAAAATGGCCAATGGGCAGACGGATGATCTCGCCAGCGCCACCCTCCTCGCCGCAAATAAAAAAATCCTCGTCGCCCCCGCCATGAACACGCAGATGTGGCAACACCCCGCCACCCAGCGCAACCTCAGCCACATCAGGGAAGACGGCGCCATTATTATCGAGCCGGGCGCGGGCCTCCTAGCCTGCGGCGAAACCGGCTCCGGCCGCATGGCAGAAGTGGAAACCATCCTCGCCGCCATCAGCAAACATCTCTACACCGGCGCGCTGCACGGCACCAAAGCCCTCGTCACCTCCGGCCCCACCTACGAAGCCATCGACCCCGTGCGCTTCATCGGCAACCATTCCTCTGGCAAGCAAGGCCACGCCATAGCCGCCGCCCTCGCCCGCCACGGTGCAAATGTCACCCTCATCAGCGGCCCCACCGCCCTGCCCGATCCCAAGGGCGTAACCGTAAAACACATCACCTCCGCCGAAGAAATGCTCGCCGCCTGCGAAGCCGCCCTCCCCTGCGACATCGCCGTCTGCGCCGCGGCAGTGGCGGACTGGAAAGTCTCCGAGCCTACCGCCCGCAAGCTCAAGAAAGCCAAAGATGGTGAAGCCCCCGAACTCCGCCTCATCGAAAACCCCGACATCCTCGCACATATCGCACAACACCCGAAAGACCGTCCCAACCTCGTCATTGGCTTCGCCGCCGAAACCGAAAACGTCTTGGAAAATGCCGCCGCCAAACTAAAGCGCAAAGCCTGCGATTGGATCGTCGCCAACGATGTTTCAGAAGGGAAAGCCTTCAACGCTACGGAAAACAGCGTAACCCTCGTCACCGCCAAATCTCAGCAGAACTGGCCCCTGCAGAGTAAGGAAGCCATCGCCGAGCAACTCGTCCAGAACATCATCACCCACAGGAGCGCGAAATGAGCAAAATCACCGTAAAACTGCAGCAACTCCCCCACGGCGCTTCGCTGCCCCTGCCTGAATATGCCACCCTGCACAGCGCGGGCGTAGATCTCATGGCCGCCATTGAAGCCAACATCATCTTAAAACCGCTGGAACGCAAACTCGTCCCCACCGGCATCGCCATCGCCCTGCCCGACCATTATGAAGCCCAGATTCGCCCCCGCTCCGGCCTCGCCTATAAAAACGGCATCACCGTTGCAAACGCCCCCGGCACGATAGATGCCGACTACCGCGGCGAGATCAAGGCGCTGCTCATCAACCTCAGCAACGAGGACTTCACCATCACTCCCGGTATGCGCATCGCCCAGATGGTGGTCGCCCCCGTTTCCCGGGTCGATTTCGCCCAAGTGGAATCGCTGGAAGCCTCCGCCCGTGGCGAAGGCGGCTTTGGCTCCACTGGCACCCATGTAAAAGTAGCTGCAGGCGCGTAACATGTTACCCTCGAAAAAACTTTTCTATGCCGTCGAAGCCGTGCTCTACATTGCCTATAATGGCGGCCAAGGCCCCATTAGCGGCAAGGACATCGCCGAGCGCCAGAACCTGCCCCCGCGCTATCTTGAGCAGCTGATGCAGAAACTGGTGCGCGGCGGCGTGCTGCGCGGCGTGCGCGGCCCCCACGGCGGCTACCTTCTTGCGCGCGAGCGCAGGCGCATTACCGTCGGCGACATCTGCGACGTGCTGAGCGACGACAAGGAAGAGCAGGATTTAACCGGCTATGCCGGAACCCCGCTCGGCAGTAACATTGTGCTCCCTGTTTGGGAAAAAGCCCGTGCCCAGATGATGGAGCACCTGAAACATCACGTCCCCATAAATTTGACTCCCGCGGCACACGCAGGATTCGGCCACGTTTAATGACGCAATATTTTATTCCCGCGGAATAATACGTTCTTGAGAAATGGCCTCTGCGAGAGAGAGAGAGAGAGAGAGAGACAGTCGAACCGGGTTTCGAATTACTATGAGCTCCTGAAGGCTTGTTAAAGTGGCGCTGAGCGTCGCGAGTGCGTACGAAGTTCATTTATTACATTGCGATCGCGACGTTTGATTTAATA
>JANYCJ010000076.1 GCA_025360345.1 Alphaproteobacteria bacterium
CACGCTCGGCTCATCGGGCGCCTTGCCGGTATACGTAGTCAGGTAAATAGGTTTTTCCCGCATGGTGATCGCCGTGATCGTAAATACTGGGAACGGCTCCACCGAATTGTAATACCCCGTATGGTCGCCATAGGGCCCCTCATCCCCGTACTCATCAAGGCTCACATAACCTTCCAGCACGATTTCCGCCTGCGCCGGTACCTTCAGCGGAATAGTCTTACACTCCACCAGCTCCACCTTCGCGCCCCGCAGCAGCCCTGCAAACTGGTATTCAGAAAGCGTATCCGGCACCGGTGTCACCGCCGCCAGTATCGTGCCCGGATCTGCGCCGATCACGGCAGCAGCGGGGAAGGGCTCTCGTTTCGCTTTGCCCCAGCGCGCATGTTGCTGCGCCCCCCCGCGATGTTTAAGCCACCGCATCAGCGTAGTGTTCTTCCCCGTCACCTGCATTCGGTAAATGCCGAGGTTATACACATCGTCCTTCGCATCGCCCGGCCCCTTGGTCACCACCAGCGGCCATGTGATAAGCGGCGCAGGTTCTCCCGGCCAGCAGCCTTGTATGGGGAGCTTCGCAAGGTCAATATCATCCCCCTGCAGCACAATCTCCTGGCAGGGTGCGCGCGACACCGTTTTCGGCTTCATCGCCATCACCGTCTTCAGCAGCGGCAGCATTTCCAGCGCCTGTTTAAATCCTTCGGGCGGTTCAGGCTGTTTCAAAAATGCCAGCGTCTCGCCCACCTCGCGCAATTCATGCGGTTCGCGCCCCATGCCCCATGCCACGCGCTCCACCGTGCCGAACAAATTGATTAATACAGGCATGTTATGCCCTTTAACATTTTCAAACAGCACCGCCGGCCCCTTCTGCGCAATCAGCCGCGTGCCGATTTCCGTCATCTCCAGATGCGTCGAGATTTCCTCTTTCACCCGCACCAGCCGCCCGGTCTGTTCCAGTTTCTCTATAAAATCGCGCAAAGATTTGTATGTCATATCAATAGATTATATTATGTTACTGTATTTTAACCATGATCGGGATAAGATGAGTTTATATAGCTAGCACATTATGCCAAAAATGATACGGGGAGAATGCGGGTGACACCAGACGAACTGACGATTCTTACAGAGCACCTGCGCGCAAGGCTCCGGGAGACCGCTCCGCTCTCCTCCCAGTCCACCACCCGGGTGGCTCCCCAGCACGAGCAGCTCACCGGCATCACCATGGATGAAACGCATGAAAACTATCTCGTCACTGGCACCAGCTACCTGAGCCCTCAGGCGCTTTCTGGCCTGCCACTGGCGCCCAGCGCCTTCGCGGTGGTGGAGCGTTCCCCCCATGCCAATAAAATTGTTTTCAGCGTCGATGGCCCCAGCCTCGAAAAAGCGCTGGGCTGCATGGCCCATAATGATCGCCTGCTCGATGCCCATAGCGGCGAACCCATTACCATGCCTGCCCCCCCTAAAACCGCGGAACCGTCCCAGGGCATCGACCTTGGCATCAAACTCGATCCGGAGCCGCTGGTAACCCCTAAGCGAAAAGGCTTCTTTAAGTCCTGAAGTCTAGGAGCCCGGCTTTAAAAACTTCACCATGGTGATGTCATCCACATAGCTGCCATCGGCCAGTTTCAGGATATGAGGCTCTCGCCCCGAACGCGCAAAACCAAGGCTTTCATACAGCGTAATGGTCACGCGGTTTAAAGTATTGGTGCTGAGCTGCAATTGCTCCAACCCCATCTCCTGCGCTTCATGATTGACCATAATCATCAGCCGCCGGGCAATGCCGCGCCCGCGCGCTTCCGGCGCCACATAAACGCCGCCTATCGTGGCCTTATGCCGCAGCTTCGCACCCCTCATCGGGAATAGGGCCACCATGCCCACAAGGGCATTATCCACAAACGCACCTGCAATCCGCCCATTATTGAAGTACGAAAGATACGCATCTGCTGGCCGCTCCAGCGCGTCTTCATAACATTCGAGGAAAGCAGAAGGCTCTTCCTTCAGCCCCCGCAGGCGCAATGCCCTGAAAGCACCAACATCGGACGTTTCTAAAAAGCGGAAAATCACTTCCGCCCCGCTGGCCTTAATCGGTTTAGGCTGCACTACTGTCACCGCATCGGGGATCTTATCCTCGATTTCCTTCGCCTGCGCCTCTGCAGAAAAATACTCCCATATTATACCCACCCCGTCCTTTTCTTCGCGGAACCCGCTTTCGGCGTTATCTTCAAAACCGATATGCCGCACCATGCCCGCTGGCTGCTCCGCCTTATGGCTGATCGAAAAATTCAGCAGTTCCGTCCGCCACAGCGCATACCTTCCTTGCTTGGTCACACAAGGCTCGCATCCCAGCCGCGCGCTGTATTCGGCCACCGCCGCCGCGTAATCCCCAACACTGATGGAAATATGGAACCGTTTCATGGTTAAGCTCAGGCCGTTCTGCGCCGGTATAAGTCATAGAGCGCCACCGCCGCCGCATTGGAAACGTTAAGCGACTCCATATGCGGGGCAATCGGTAGCTTCACTAAAAAATCGCAATGCTCCCCTGTAAGCCTGCGCAGGCCCGCGCCTTCCGCCCCCAGTACCAGCGCCGTTTTCTGGTCCAGGTTTGCCTCGGCAATATGCTGCTTCGCCGCCCCGTCTAGCCCGGCAATCCAGTAGCCCGCTTTTTTGAGAGTCTCAATCGCCTGTACTAGGTTCACAACCGAAATCAAGGGTACCACTTCCATCGCGCCGGACGCGGTCTTGGCCATCACCCCGCTTTCCCCCGGCGCATTGCGGTCCATCACCACCACGGCACCTACGTCGAATGCCGCCGCGGAGCGCAAGATTGCCCCCACATTATGCGGGTCGCTCACCTGGTCTAATAGCAGCACCACCTTGTTTGCTTCTCCTGTCAGCCACTCTTGCAAGGAAGGTTGCACCAGCGGTTCACACTCCACCGCGATACCCTGATGCACCGAACCCGGCGGCAGCATCTGCTCCAGCTTCTGCCCCTCGATCAGGCTCACATTCTTGAATTTGGCAAGTTTGGCAGCAAGCTCCGCCTGCGTATTCTTGGTCACGAGGATACGCTTAATTTTGCGCATCTTATTATCCATGGCAGCCAAGGCCGCATGTTTGCCGAAAAGATATAAAGGTCCCTGTTTCATATGCCCACTATACCGTCACACTCCCTTATGGCTATAAAATAAAAGGCCGGGGAAACCCCGGCCTTTTATATTTCTTCAGGTAAGCCCTGAGTTAGTTTCCGGTCCCGGTAGGGGCCAGCAACTCAGGATTGTCATTGCTTGCTTCCTCAGCTTCCGCAATGGCCTTCTTTTCGCGTTCGGTTGCCACCTTGCGCAGGCGCATGACCGCAGCGCCCGTACCGGCAGGAATCAGGCGGCCCACGATCACGTTTTCCTTCAGGCCTGACAACTGGTCGACCTTGCCGGAAACAGCAGCTTCAGTAAGCACACGAGTAGTTTCCTGGAACGATGCGGCCGAGATGAACGAATGCGTCTGCAGGCTTGCCTTCGTAATACCCTGCAGAACAGGGCTTGCGGTGGCAGGCTTGTAGCCTTCTGCAATCGTCTTCTCATTAATCAGGTCGAACTCTTCGCGGTCAACCTGTTCGCCCGAGAGGAACGTGGTTTCGCCGGGATTGTCGATTTCAACCTTTTGCAGCATCTGGCGAACGATCACCTCAATGTGCTTATCGTTGATGCCCACACCCTGCAGGCGATACACCTGCTGCACTTCATTCACCATGTAGCGCGCCAATGCTTCAACACCCATAACTTTCAGAATGTCATGCGGCACAGGATTGCCATCCATCAGCAGGTCGCCCTTCTGGACATAGTCGCCTTCTTGGACAGTGATATGCTTTCCCTTCGGGATCATGTATTCGATGGGCTCAGCCGTAGCATCGTCTTTGGAGCGAACCAGCACGCGGCGCTTGTTCTTGTAGTCCTTGCCAAATTCCACAACACCTTCGGTTTCCGAAATAATGGCGTGGTCTTTGGGCTTGCGGGCTTCGAACAGCTCGGCAACACGCGGCAGACCGCCGGTGATGTCATGCGTTTTGGTGGATTCACGCGGGATACGCGCCAGCACGTCGCCAGCATGTACTTCCGAGTTGTCCTGCACGTTCAGGATTGCGCCCACAGGCAGGAAGTAACGGGCTTCCAAACCATTGGCCAGGGTGATGATCTCACCCTTCTTGTCGCGCAAAGCGATACGCGGCTTCAGGTCCGCACCGCGGGTCTGCTGACGCCAGTCGGTCACGATCTTGTTGGAAATACCGGTCGATTCGTCCAGCACTTCGCGTAAAGAAACGCCTTCCACCAGGTCGCGGTAATGCGAAATACCCGCACGTTCCGTGATAATCGGCAAGGTGAACGGATCCCATTCGGCGATCTTCTGGCCCTTCTTCACCTGCTCGTTTTCCTTGGCGAGGAGGCGTGCGCCATAAGGCACTTTGAAACGAGCGCGTTCGCGCTTGGTTTCATCGCGCAGCACGATTTCACACGTACGGCTCATCACCACCAGACGGCCACGGCTGTCGGTCACGATGTTTTTGTTGGAAAGCGTGAAGGTAGAATCATGCGTGGATTCAACGCTGCTCTGCTCCGCGCCGCGCTGTGCCGCGCCACCGATGTGGAACGTGCGCATCGTCAGCTGTGTGCCCGGCTCACCGATGGATTGTGCCGCGATAACGCCCACAGCTTCACCGATATTCACTTCCGTGCCACGGGCAAGGTCGCGGCCATAGCAATGCGCGCAAACGCCGCCCTTGGTTTCGCACGTCAGCACCGAACGCACCATGATGGCTTCGATACCGGCATCGTCAACCTTGTCCACGATCAGCTCGTCGATCAGCTCACCGGCGGAAACGATCACTTCATCGCTTACCGGGTGATGCACATCGCGTGAGCTGGTGCGGCCCATGATCTGGTCTGCCAGCGGCACAATAATGTCGCCACCGTCGATCACAGCCTTGGCAATAATGCCGCGGAACGTACCGCAATCACGCTCGATCACGATGCAATCCTGCGCCACGTCCACCAGGCGGCGGGTCAGGTAACCGGAGTTAGCAGTCTTCAAAGCCGTATCGGCCAGACCCTTACGGGCGCCATGCGAAGAGTTGAAGTATTCAAGAACCGACAAACCTTCTTTGAAGTTTGAAATAATTGGCGTTTCGATAATTTCACCCGACGGCTTGGCCATCAGCCCGCGCATACCGGCCAGCTGCTTGATCTGCGCAGCCGAACCACGAGCGCCGGAGTTGGCCATCATGAAGATCGAGTTGATTTCTTTCGCCTTGAACTTGCCTTCCTTATTGCGGCCCACGGCAGAAATCTGCTTCATCATGTCGTCTGCCACAACTTCGGAACACTTCGACCAGGCGTCGATCACCTTGTTGTATTTTTCGCCCAGCGTGATCAGGCCGTCAGCATATTGCTGCTCGAACTGCTTCACTTCGCCGAACGTATTGGCAAGGTGCTTGCCTTTGGAATCCGGCACGATCATGTCGTCCTTGCCGAAAGAAATCCCGGATTTCGCCGCATGACCGAAACCAAGCTGCATCAGGCGATCGGCGAAAATCACCGTCTCCTTCTGGCCGCAATGACGGTATACTTCGTAAATCAGGTTCGAAATTTCTTTCTTCGTCATCAGCTTGTTCACCACTGCGAACGGCAGCTTCACAGACTTCGGCAGGATTTCCGAAAGCAACATGCGGCCCGGGGTCGTGGACACGATCTGCGTTTCCAGCTGGCCTTCCGCGTTCATAGCTTTGAACCGGCACTTGATCTTGGAGTGCAGGGTCACCTGCTTGGAATCCAGCGCGTGCTGCATTTCAGAGGTATCGGTAAAGATCATGCCTTCGCCTTCTTCACCATCAGACTCAAGCGAGATGTAGTACAGGCCCAGAACAATGTCCTGAGACGGTACGATGATCGGCTTGCCGTTAGCGGGCGAGAGAATGTTGTTGGTCGACATCATGAGCACGCGGCTTTCCAACTGCGCTTCGATGGACAAGGGAACGTGAACGGCCATCTGGTCGCCGTCAAAGTCGGCGTTGAATGCCGTACATACCAGCGGGTGCAGGTTGATCGCCTTGCCTTCCACCAGCACAGGCTCGAACGCCTGAATGCCCAAGCGGTGCAGGGTAGGGG
>JANYCJ010000079.1 GCA_025360345.1 Alphaproteobacteria bacterium
CTTGTTGCGATGGTGGATGGCTCGGTGCTGGCGCAAATGAGCCTGCCGGACATGTGCACGCCGATTGCTTATGCGCTGGGCTGGCCGCAGCGGCTGGCTGCGCCCGTGGGTAAACTTGACTTAGCGGCGATTGGGCAGTTGCAGTTCGAAGCGCCGGACGAAGCGCGGTTCCCCGCGCTTGCGCTGGCAAGGCAGGCGATGGAGGCGGGCGGCAACGCGCCGACCGTGCTTAACGCCGCCAATGAAATCGCCGTGGGGCGGTTCCTGAAAGGCGAAATCGGGTTTCTGGATATTGTGGCCGTGGTTGAAAAGGCCCTGGCGCGTATCCCATATACTTCTTTGGACAACTTAGAGGCGGTGCTGGAATGCAATGCACGCACGCGCCAGATAGCGGAGCAATTATAACCATGGAACATTTTACCAACCTGCTGCACACGCTGTGGTCTTTTTTCGTGGTCTTAAGCAGCATCGTGTTCATCCACGAGTTCGGGCATTATATTGTGGCCAAGCTGTGCGGGGTGCGGATCGTTGCGTTTTCCATCGGGTTCGGCAAAGAGATTTTCGGGTGGAACGACCGCTCCGGCACGCGCTGGAAGTTTTCGCTGTTGCCACTGGGCGGCTATGTGAAAATGTATGGCGACGCCTCGGCCGCCAGCACAGCGGATGAAGACGCGCTGGAAAACATGCCGCTGGAAGAACGCAAGTACACCTTTCATTATAAGCCCCTTCCAAAGAAAATGGCCATCGTGGTGGCGGGGCCGGTGTCGAATTTCCTGCTTACCATCACGGTGTTCACCTATTTCATCCTGACGACCGGCCTGCCCTCGGCTGACCCGGTGGTGGGCGAGATCATGCCGGACACGCCGGCGGCGGAATCCGGCCTGAAGCCGGGCGACCGTATTCTGAAAATCAACGAGGATGTGGTTACCAGCTTTAACGATATTCCCTATCTCGTTTCCACCAATCTGGGCACCCCGGTGACGCTGCTGGTAAAGCGCGACAACGCGGAGCAGGAAATCACGCTTACGCCCAAGGAAGTGGAAAGCGATGACGGGCTTGGCAATAAGGTCAAGCACCCGGTGATCGGGATCAAGAGCCAGGACATCAAATACCAGGATGTGGGGCTGGCCAACGCGGTGGGCGAATCCACCCGGCGCACCTATCTCATCTGCGCTTCCACCATGAAAGTGCTGGGGCAGATGATTACCGGGCAGCGCAGTGCCGCGGCGCTTAAAGGGCCGGTGGGCATCGCGCAGCTTTCCGGGCAGGCTACGGGCAAGGATTTCCACACCGTGCTGTGGCTGATCGCGCTGCTGTCGGCCAATCTGGGGCTGGTGAATTTATTCCCTATTCCCCTGCTGGACGGCGGGCATCTTGCCTATTACGTGGCCGAGGCGCTGCGCGGCAGGCCGCTGGCGCAGAAGGTGCAAGAATATGGCTTCAAGCTTGGCTTCGTCATGCTGACCATGCTTATGGCGTTTACCCTGATTAACGACATCGCCAAGTTTCTGTAAAATCTGCTAATCGGCTTTGCGCGGGGGCTTGCGTTTTGGCGCTTGATTTATGGCGTTTTTTGCCGCATGACTACTACCTATTAGTAAATCATCCATTGAATCGGTCAGGCCTAATGCAACGTTCCATCGTGCCGAAAACCCTCTGCGGGGCTGTGTGGGGGCTTTTGCTTGCCAGCACTACCTGTATGCCCGCATACGCGCAGACGGATTCGGTGTTGGATGCGACGGGAGCAAACCCCGCAGATGCCCCCTCCCCCATGGCTGCGCCCGACTTGGCACAGGCACCTGCACGCACCAACGAACCCACGCTGGGCACCATCGGCGGCATCCGCGTGGAAGGCAACAAGCGCATTGAAAGCCGCACCATCATCTCCTATTTCGGCCTGAAAGCCGGCGACACGTTTAACCAGAGCGACATCAACGCGGCGCTGAAAAACCTGTTCGTCACCGGGTTTTTCTCCGACGTGAAGCTGCTGCGCGAAGGCAGCACACTGATTATTTCGGTGACGGAAAACCCGGTGATCAGCAAGGTCGCATTCGAAGGCAATAACCGCATCGAGACCAAAGACCTTGAGAAGGAAGTGGAGCTGAAGCCACGCTCTATTTTCTCACGCGAAAAAGTGCAGTCGGATGTGAAGCGCATCCTCGATATTTACCGCCGCAGCGGGCGCTATAACGCAACCGTTGAGCCGAAGATCATTGAGGAAAGCGAAAACCGCGTTGACCTGGTGTATGA
Organism: Alphaproteobacteria bacterium; assembly: GCA_025360345.1. Classification (GTDB taxonomy): domain Bacteria; phylum Pseudomonadota; class Alphaproteobacteria; order Rickettsiales; family SXRF01; genus JANYBV01. The sequence continues at coordinate 2,251 of JANYCJ010000079.1, forward strand.
AATCAGCGAAGGCCCCGTGGCCAAAGTGCGCAAGATCAGCTTTATCGGCAACGACCATTTCGACGGCGACACGCTGCGCAAGTCCATGCGCACGGAAGAAACCGCATGGTATAAATTCCTTTCCGACAATGACAAATATGACCCCGACCGCCAGCTTTTCGACGAAGAACTGCTGCGCCGCTTCTATAACAACGAAGGCTATGCCGATTTCCAAGTGACGTCGTCCACGGCGGAATTGTCGCCGGACAAGGATTCGTTTTACCTGACTTTCGTGCTGGAAGAAGGCGTGCAATATACGCTGGGCGACGTGAAGATCGACAACGAGCTGAAGCAGACGGGCGAAGATATCGACCTGCAGTCGCTAATTACTTCCAAGTCCGGCAGCACCTATGACGCGAGCAAGGTGGAAGACACGGTGCTGGCCATGACCAACGAGCTGGGCAACCATGGCTATGCCTTCGTGGATGTGCACCCGAAGCTGGAGCGCAACAAGGACACCAAGATTGCTACGCTGACCTATGAAATCAAGCCGGGGCCGCGCGTGTATGTGGAGCGGATCAACATCACCGGGAACGTGCGCACGCTGGATGAAGTCATCCGCCGCGAATTCCGCGTGAAGGAAGGCGACCCCTATAACACTGCCAAGCTGCAGCGCACCGAGCAGCGGCTGAACAATCTCGGCTATTTCGAAAAAGTCGATGTGAAGAACGAGCAAGGCAGCGCCCCGGACAAAACGGTGGTGAATGTAGATGTGAAAGAAAAATCTACCGGCGAAATCAACGTGGGCGCAGGGTATTCGACCACGGACGGCGTGCTGGGTGATTTCGGCATCGCCGAGCACAACCTGCTCGGGCGCGGGCAGGATTTACGCACCAATTTCACCCTTGCCGCACGCCGCAGGCAGGCGCAGCTCAGCTTTACCGAGCCGTATTTCCTTGACCGCGAGCTGGCCGCAGGGTTCGATATTTACCGTACCTATGTGGATTTCTCGCGCCAAAGCTCTTACGTGAGCGACACCAAAGGCGTGCGCCTGCGCGCCAATTACGCGCTGCAGGAGCATTTGCAGCACGGGGTGTATTACAACCTGTTCCAGAACAATATCAGCCAGGTGCCTGCCACCGCCTCGACCTATATCCGCGAGCAGGAAGGCAACAACGTGAACTCCGCCGTGGGCCAGACGCTTTCTTATGATATGCGCGACAACAAGTTCACACCGACCAAGGGCTATTTCGCCAGCATTTCGCAGGAACTGGCCGGGCTTGGCGGCAATTCCAAATATCTGAAGCATGAAGCCAAGGCCAGCTACTACTATACCGTTTATCCGAAATGGACGCTCGGTTTCCTCGGGACGGGCGGGATATTGCTGGGTGAAAACGACCGCGGCATCCGCATCAACGACCGGTTCTTCCTCGGCGGCGACGATCTGCGCGGCTTCCAGAATGCCGGTGTAGGCCCGCGCGATACCAGCACCACGGATGCGCTGGGCGGCAACGATTATTATGTCGGCACGGCAGAGCTGCGCTTCCCGCTTGGGCTGCCTGAGGAAATCGGGCTTTCCGGCGCAGTGTTCAGCGACGTGGGCAGCTTATGGAACATTAACGAAAAAGGGCCGAATATTTACGACAACAGCGCGCCGCGCGTCTCTGCCGGTGTGGGTGTATTGTGGAATTCGCCTTTCGGACCCATTCGTGTGGATCTGGCTTCCCCCATCAAAAAGGAACAGCCCGACCGCACGCAGATCCTGCGCTTCGGCTTCGGCCAGCGCTTCTAATCATTTATCCATCTCGAAAGGACGTTTAACAGTATGAAGACGATGTTTTATTCCGTGGCAACTGCCGCCATGCTCGCATTTGCCAGCCCCGCCATGGCCGCCGACGCCGCTGCCCCCGCCGCAGCCGCGCCTGCTGGCGGTTCTAATTTGATCGCCATTGTCAACATCCAGCAGGTGATGCGTGAAGCCACGGCCGCCAAGAGCGTGCGCGAGCAGCTGGAAAACAAGCAGAAGAGCTACCAGACCGAAATAGCTAAAAAAGAAGAAGCCCTGCAGAAGGAAGACCAGGACCTGAACAAGAAGCGCAGCGTGCTGTCCAAGGCCGCGTTCGATGAAAAGGCCGCTGCTTTCCGCAAGAAGGCCACCGACGTGCAGAAGGAAGTGCAGTCCAAAAAAGCCACGCTTGACGGCGGCTTTGAACATGCGCTGAACGACATCCAGAAAGTGGTGACGGACGTGATCGCCGACCTTGCCAAGGAAAAGGGCTTCTCCGTGGCAGTGCCGACCAGCCAGATCCTGTATGGAGACCCCAAGCTCGATATCTCTGACGAGGTGCTGAAGCGCCTGAACCAGAAGCTGCCGAAGCTGGACGTGAAGTTTGAAGCGCCTGCGGATGTAAAAGACGCCACCGCGCCGCTTCCTGCCGCCCAATAATTGACTGATGTACGGGACCCGGGGTTAAGGAAAGGAATGCGACATGGTTGACGCGCGATTTTTTCCTTCCGCCGGGTCACTGACCTTAGCCGAGATCGCAGCCCTCACAGGGGCTTCGATTGCCGGCAGCGCGGAGGCAGGCAAGGCCTTTTCCAGTGTTGCGCCCCTCGAGCAGGCGGGCATAGGAGACATCAGCTTTTTCGACAACATCAAATATCTCGACGCGTTCTGCCAGAGTAAGGCGGGGGCGTGTTTCGTGCGGCCCAAATTCGTTTCGCGCGCGCCTGCGGGCATGGCGCTGCTGGTGACGGAAGAACCCTATTTCGCTTTCGCGCAGACTTCTACGAAGCTTTATCCCGCGCCTGCGTGGGAACCGGGCATCTCGCCCCATGCGCATATCGCGCCCTCGGCGCGGATCGGCGCGGGCGTGCGGGTGGATACGGGCGCGGTAATCGGCGAGGACGTGGTGATCGGCGATGGATGCCGGGTGGGCGCGAACACGGTGGTTGATGCGCGGGTAGAGCTGGGCGAAGGATGCCAGATCGGGGCGAACTGCACGCTTAGCCACTGCATTCTCGGCAAGCGGGTGATGCTGCACCGGGGCGTGCATATCGGGCAGGACGGGTTTGGCTTTGCGCCTTCCAAGCAGGGCGTTATCAAGGTTCCGCAGCTGGGGCGCGTGCTGGTCGGCAATGATGTGGAAATCGGCTCAGGAACCTGCATTGATAGGGGCGCAGGGCCGGATACGACCATTGGCCACCATACGAAAATCGACAACCTTGTGCAGATCGGGCATAACGTGCAGATCGGCAATTATGTGTTTATCGCCGCGCAGACGGGCATCGCGGGCAGCTCCACGGTGGGCGATGGCGCAATGCTGGGCGGTCAGGTGGGTATTTCCGGGCATCTGGCCATTGGCGCAGGCGTGAAGCTGGTTGCGCAGTCGGGGGTGATGCACGACCTTGCGGCGGGGGGCACGTTTGGCGGCTCGCCCGCTGTGCCCGCGCGGGACTGGCACCGCCAGACGGTGGCGCTGGGCCTGATCATCAAGAAAAAACCGGACGCACAATAAATGCCCGCGGCAAAGGCGGAGCGCAACAAGACGCTGGCGCTGGATGCGGCGGAGGGCAAGCGGCTGGCCAAGGCATTACTCTGCCTGAAAAAATCCGCGGCGCTCGCAGCGGTTGAGAACCGGGTGCTGCAGCAGGACATGGAGGCGGCTTGCGGGTTTTTGCCGAAGGGGTGCGCCGATCTGGTGGTGCTGGACCCGCCGTATAATTTAAGCAAAACATTCGGCGAAGGGCATTTTTCCAAGCGCAGCGTGGCGGACTATACGCGCCAGCTGGAGGTTTGGGTGCGGGCGGTGCTGCCGCTGATGGGCGCAAAAGCGAGCATCTATATCTGCGGGGACTGGCAAAGCTCACCGTCAATTTTCGAGGTGGCGAGCAAATATTTCAAGGTGCGCAGCCGGATTACGTGGGAGCGGGAAAAAGGGCGCGGGGCGCTGGCCAACTGGAAGAACGCCAGCGAGGATATCTGGTTTTGCACACTGGCGGAAGATTATGTGTTCAACACGGAGGCGGTGAAGCTGAAACGCCGGGTGATGGCCCCTTACCGCAAAGAAGACGACAGCCCGAAAGACTGGGACGAGGCAGGCGGCACGCGGCTTACCCACCCCTCCAATTTATGGACGGATATCACCGTGCCGTTCTGGTCGATGGCGGAAAACACGCCGCACCCAACGCAGAAGCCGGAAAAGCTGATCGCCAAGCTGATACTGGCCAGCAGCCAGAAAGATGCGCTGGTGCTGGACCCGTTCCTCGGCTCCGGCACCACGGCGGTGGTGGCGGCCAAGCTGGGGCGGCGGTTCATCGGCATTGAGCAGGACAGGGATTTTGCCTGCATGGCGCTCAAGCGGCTGGAGCTTGCGACGGCCTCGCCCGGCATACAGGGGTATGTGGACGGGGTTTTCTGGGAGCGCAATACGCTGGGGGAGCAGAAAAAGGCCCGGAAAACGCCCAAAAAACCGAGGAAATCCGCGCTTCTGGCGTGAGGGCGCATGAAAGGCTTTATTTTACGACGCATTGCCCTTAACATCGGGGGCTTATTTAGCAAGAATGTAAGGGCGCGGGACGCTCGCGCCCTTTGCAAAGTGTTTGGAATATTGAGGTAATACACTATGTCTGCTGTCGAAAAAGAAATGCAAGCCACTGTGCCAAACGTGTCCAAGGCCGTGGTGTCGGTTGAGCGGATCATGGAAATGATCCCGCACCGCTACCCGTTCCTGATGCTGGACAAAGTAATCGAAATGGCGCCCGACCATTACGCGATAGGCGTGAAGAATGTGAGCATCAACGAGCCGTTTTTCACCGGGCATTTCCCGAGCAAGCCGGTGATGCCGGGGGTGCTGATTATTGAAGCGATGGCGCAGACCTCGGCGGTGCTGGTGGTGGAAACGCTGGGCAAAGCCTCGGAAGGCAAGCTGGTGTATTTCATGTCTATTGACGAGGCGCGGTTCCGTAAGCCCGTAGTGCCGGGGGATTCGCTGCATATCCGCGTGGACAAGCAGCAGAGCCGCCGCAATGTATGGAAATTCGCCTGCGTGGCCACCGTTGATGGCGCCAAGGTTGCGGAAGCCACCATCTGCGCCATGATCCTGGATTAACCATGGCATCCATTCATCCTACGGCTGTGATCGGCCCGGACGTGACGCTGGGCAAGGATGTGCAGGTCGGGCCCTATTGCGTGCTGGACGGCACGGTCAGTATCGGCGAGGGCACAAGGCTGATTTCACATGTGGTGGTGGGCGGACATACGGCTATTGGCAAACATTGCACTATTTACCCGTTCGCATCGCTTGGCCATGCGCCGCAGGATTTGAAATACAAGGGCGAGGCTTCGCAGCTGGTGATCGGCGACCATACCGTGATCCGCGAGCATGTGACCATGAATCCCGGAACGGAAACGGGCGTGATGGTGACGCGGGTGGGCAGCCACTGCCTGTTCATGGTGGCCAGCCACGTGGCGCATGACTGCCAGATCGGCGATTATGTTATTTTAGCGAATAACGCCACGCTGGGCGGGCATGTAGAGGTGGGCGACCATTGCATTATCGGCGGTCTGGCGGCGGTGCACCAGTTCGTGCGCATCGGGCAGCACGCCATCATCGGCGGCATGTCGGGCGTGGAGCATGACGTGATCCCGTTCGGCTCGGTGATGGGCGAGCGGGCAAACCTTGCGGGGCTGAACCTGGTGGGCATGAAGCGGCGCGGCTTTGACCGCGACACCATCCATGGCCTGCGCAACGCCTATAAGATGCTGTTTGAAGATGCGGACGGGACGCTTGCGGAACGCGCGCAAAAAACCCGCAGTGCCTATGGCACTATTCCCGAGGTGACGCAAATCCTTGGCTTCGTGGACGACAAGGGCTCGCGCTCGCTGTGCGTGCCGAAAATTTCCACGGATACGCCGCAGGCGGCATGAGCGCGGCAGCCGCCACCACTTCCCCCGAGCGCAAGCCCAAGCTGGGCATTATTGCCGGCGGGGGCAGGCTTCCCTTACAACTGATCGAATGCTGCCAGTCTTCAGGGCGCGAGTTTTTTGTGATCGCGCTGGAAGGCATTGCCGATATGGGGCCGATCACAGCCGTGCCACATGCAGTGGTGCGCATTGGCGCGGTGGGCGAAAGCTTAGAGAAACTTAAAGCGGCGGGCGCGCGCGAGCTGGTGCTGGCGGGACGGGTGAAGCGCCCTGCCCTGTCGGGTTTACGCCCGGATTTCGTAGGCGCGAAGCTGGTGGCGCGGCTGGGTGGCGCATTTTTTTCCGGCGATGACGCGCTGCTCAAAAGCGTGATTTCTTTTTTAGAAGATGAGGGTTTTTCCGTGGTGGGCGCCGATGACGTGCTTTCCGGCTTGCTTGCCGCACCCGGAGTTTTGGGCAAGGTTGCGCCCGATGCGCGGGCGGATGCCGATATTGCGCAAGGGGTGAAGGTGGCCCGCGCGCTGGGTGCGGTGGATGTGGGGCAAGCGGTGATCGTGGAGCATGGCTATGTGCTGGGCGTGGAAGCGGCGGAGGGCACCGACCAGCTGATCGCGCGGTGCGCGAACCTCAAACGCGAAGGTAAGGCCGGGGTGCTGGTGAAGCTGAAAAAACCGGCGCAGGAAGGCCGGGTGGATTTGCCGAGCATTGGCCCCGACACGGTAGAAAAGCTGGCGGCAGCGGGGTTTTGCGGCATGGCGGTGGAGGCCGGCGGCAGCCTGATCGTGGACCAGGACAAGACACTCGCCCGCGCCGACGCGCTGGGCCTATTTATCGTGGGGGTTGTGCATGTTTGAAACATCGGCGTTCAGCGGGGATATGCTGAAAATCTATATCATCGCCGGTGAGGCCTCGGGCGATTTGCTGGGCGCGCACCTGATGCAATCGCTGAAAATGCAGAGTATGCGGCCGATCCAGTTTTTCGGTATCGGCGGGCCGCGCATGATCGCCGAGGGGCTGGAATCGCTGTTCCCGTTTTACGAGCTTTCGATGCTTGGGTTTATTGAAATCCTGCCCTATGTGTTCAACCTTACGGCGCGTATTCACCGCACCGTTGAAGACATCCAGGCCAAGGACCCCGACATCCTGATCACGGTGGACTGCCCGGGCTTTTGCTACCGGGTAGCGCGGGGTTTACGCGAGGAAGAGTACCGCTCCCTGTTCGTGCATTACGTGGCGCCGACGGTGTGGGCGTATAAGCCCGACCGGGCGGAAAAATGCGCGGCGATCTTCGACCATTTGCTGGTGCTGCTGCCGTTTGAGCCGCCGTATTTCAAAGCGGTGAAGCTGCCCTGCACCTTCGTGGGCCACGCGGCGGTGGTGGAAACCACGGTGGGCGACGCGGGGGCTTTCCGCGCCAAGTACGATATCGCCCCGGATGTGCCGCTGTTCTGCCTGCTACCGGGAAGCCGCAAGAACGAAGTGCAGAAGCTGATGCCGATCTTTGCCAAGGCGATGACCTATCTGGGGCAGGAATACCCGAACCTTGCGATTGCCGTGGCGGTGCCGGTGAACATGATGCCGCATATTGCCCCGTATTTTAAAAACTGCCCGTTCCGCGCGGTGGTGATGAGCGACGACACGGACAAGAAAAACGCCATCGCGGCCAGCAACCTTGCCATCGTGAAATCCGGCACGGTGACGCTGGAAGTGGCCATGGCCGGGGTTCCGATGCTGGTGGCCTACAAGGTGCACCCGATCTCGGCACATATTTTCAAACGCATGGCGCTGGTCAAATATGTGAACCTCATCAACATCCTAATGAAGAAGGAAGTGATACCCGAAATGCTTCAGACCTTGTGCACGCCGTTTCTGCTGGCCAGCGCGGCGATGGCACTGCTCTCCAGCCCGGAGCGACTGGAGCGGCAGAAAAGAGAGCAGAAAGAGGCGCTTGCCATGATGGTTCCCGATGACGGCCTGCGCCCGAGCGACAAGGCCGCCACGAAGATCCTTGAGCTGTTTTCCAAATGGCGCAAGAACAAGGTTGTGAAAAAGGCGACCGCGGCGGTTGCGACAGCAGCCACCGAGACCGAGGCGGAAGCGGTGGGCGGGTGACATAAATCACACAAGATTTACAATCTCGTCACAAGAGTGAAACATTGTTGCGCTAAGATATAAGACTATTATAAAATACCGCGACGATTAGCGCTCTAACACTAAAAAATAACTCAATTTTTTTCACCTGCCGCCCAGGGAACTGCCTTGCCTTGACAGACGGAACTGATTTACCCATCAAGAAAAGCGATATATTCAAGTCGCTTAAACCCAAGTGGTCATTGTTTTTCCTGACCACTTGCCTATCGACGGTTTCCGGCCAAAGCCAAGCATCTGAATTACCTCAAACTCCTGAAAAGAACGATGCCAATGCGCCCGGCACTTTAGCGCCGCAGCATCAGGATATTTACAGCCTGACCATCCACAGTATCGTGGACGAATTCTTTTCGCTCAAAAACCTGCTGATCGCCCCGGCGAATGCGGGCAGCATTGCGCCCGCCACGGCCGCATCACGCCAGCAAGGCGCAAGCCCGCTGATGAGCGCCAATTTTACCGCACCTGCCGATAACCGGCTGGTGAGCGGAAACCGCGACGGGCATGTCAGCACCAAAGGTTTGCTGCATAACGCCGCCTTCGGCACGGGCACCAGCAGCGGCAGCACTAGCACCGGCGGCAAGGGAACCACTAGCAGCAGCGGCACCAGCAGCACCAGCAGCGGCAATAGCAGCGGCAGCGGCAATAGTAGCGGCAGCGGCAATAGCAGCGGCAGTGGCAATAGCAGTGGCAGCAGTTCCGGAAGCGGGTCGGGTTCGAGTTCCGGCAGCGGCTCCGGCAGCAGCTCGGGCAGCGGTTCCAGTTCAGGAAGTGGCTCCAGTTCAGGCAGCGGCTCAAGCTCGGGCAGCAGTTCCGGCAGCGGGTCGAGTTCAGGCAGCAGCTCGGGCAGCGGCTCAAGCTCAGGCAGCAGTTCGGGTAGCGGCTCAAGCTCCGGCAGCAGCTCTGGCAGCGGTTCCAGCTCCGGCAGCGGCGGCTATAACAGCTATAGCGAAACCTATACCGACTACAGCGCGTATACGCCCTATACCGATTATAATGCGTATTCGGAGTACACGCCGTATTCGCCTTACAACACTTATTCCGAGTATTATTCCGCCTATACGCCCTATGAGCCATACAGCCCGTATTACGAGGAATATAATCCCTATTACGAGGAATATAATCCTTACTACGAAGCGTATAACCCGTATTACGAAGAGTATTACCAGGCGTACGAAAATTATTACGAAGAGTATTACGAGCAATATTACGAGCAGTACTACGAGCAGTATTACGAACAATACTATGAGCAGTACTACGAACAGTATTACGAACAGTATTACGAACAATACTATGAGCAATACTACGAACAATATTACGATCAGTACTATGAACAGTACTATCAGGAATATTATGAGCAGTATTACGAACCGTATTACGAGCAATACTACCAACAGTATTACGACACGTATTACGACAAGTACTACGATACGTATTATGACAAATACTATGACACGTATTACGACAAGTATTACGACACCTACTACGACACGTATTACGACAAGTATTACGACACCTATTACGACACGTATTACGACAAGTATTACGACACCTATTACGATACGTATTACGACACCTACTACGACACGTATTACGACTGCTATTATGACAGCAATTACGATGCGCCGGTGCCGCAATACGATTCCTCGCATGACAGCGCGCCGCGCGAGCTGATCCCGTTCATGCCGGCCATGCCGCCGGATTACCGTTACCGCGACATGTGCGTGAGCGGCTCAGACCTGTCCATGAACATGTGGAACAACAAGACCGGGGCCATCGAAGGCGAAGGCAACACGCCGGATGAATATGGCAGCAAGACTGAAATTTACGCGGATAAGGAAAAAGACGCCGACCAGAACGGTGACCGCAAGATTACCATCTTCGACCAGAAAATCACCGGCACGGTGCTTGGCTCCAAGCCCACGCGCCAGAAGGCGCTGGACCCCGACGCGCTGACCAACAGCAGCTGTATGCCGATGCGCGACACCGCGAAAATCAACACCTCGGCGGACGCCAACGTGGCGTTTGCCTATTACATGAACATGGATGACGAGGAAATCTTCGACCTGACCCGCGTGACGCACCGCGAGCCGGACGTGTACCTCAACACCAATTATTACCAGACGACGACCTTCTTTATCGGCAAAAACGGCATCGCCAGCTGCCCGGGCACCTACCCGGACGTGCTGGACTACAAGGTAACGCCGCAGCTATTGCGCGAAAACATTCCCAAATTCGCCAAGTTCCGTAAGTTCCAGGCCAACTGGTGCTATAAATACATCATCATGGCGCATGACGATAAGCCGTGGCGCGTGATGGAAAAGCCCGGCATGGGCACGAACGACCCGCTATCAAACATCGACCCCGAGCGCTCGGTGCTGAACAACTGCGTGCCGCTGGTCAACGGCGACGATGCCAACCTGATCGAGTTCGGCACGGACAAAACCACCGACCGCGACAAGAAAGTCGGCTTCGCCCCGGTATGGCGCTATGATAACGACCCGGTGCATGATGAAGACGAAGTGCTGCTCAGCAAATGGTTCCAGGAAGAATGGGACAAGAGCTTCTTTGACAAGGACGTGTTCAAGACGAACAATCCTGATTATATCCTGAACACCAGCTTCCATAAGACTTTCCCGGACATCCAGTCGCCCTGCGTGCAGAATATTGGTGAAGAGCCGAACCGCACCGTCGGGCCGGATTCCACCGCGGAAAGCCCGCCGGCCACGCATGGCTTCGCGCCGATGTGCCACGAAAAATACGATTCGTATTACGACACGGCCTATGATTCCTCGCCCTGCGCGGTGACAACGCTGCCAATCCCGCCGGACTATCCGTATAAAGCCCCGGCGCTGAAGCAGTATTATTGCCCGAACGTGGAAAAGATCACGATGCCTACGGACAACCCGTATGTGCCGCGCGACAAGTTCTCGGGCACCGACCGCGGTTACTCGGACAAGACTGAACGGCTGATCGAGGACCCCTCTTCGAAGAACGGCTGCTCGGGCGCGCAAAACGGCTATACCGATTACAACGACAACCCGGATTCGTGGAAAAAGAAAAACGAATATCCCGTGCAGTGCGCCATCGTGCCGGTGGATATCCTTGATTTCCGCAAGCCCGCGTTCGACGCCTGCATCATGCAGCGCATCAACTACAATATGAACGCGTTCATCAAGCAGTGGCTGGACACGGGCGTATATCCCGGGCTGGTGACGGCGGATGAAATGTCCAATATGTGCGAGCCGGGGGGCGTTTCGGAATATAGCGGCAAGTTCAACCCGCCGTGCAAAACGCGCTTCTGGGAAACCGATACGTTTGCCGATTGCCCGATGAAGCTCAGCATCCAGCAGTGCTGCCATATCATCATCAAGGACGTGGTGCCCGCCAACTGGGTGAAGCTGCGCACCATCGAGGGGCTTCGCCATGAGCGCATTGAAAAAGCCGGGGTCAAGGGGCTTGACGGCAAGCCGACCGACCATGTGATAGACGACCAGTTCGGCTATGTGGTGGCGCAGGATAATTTCACCGGCGGCTACGGCTACGGCGGAAACGCGGGCGGCACGCCTTACGGCGGCGACTGCACCGCGGGCCTGCATGACGCGATGACGCTTACCGAGCAGCTGGTGGAGCATAAAGGGCTGGAGAGCGAGCCCAAGGATTACATGTTCAAGACCCACTTCCCCGAGGAAGCGATCGACGACGACACCAAGAAACTGCTTGGCTACCACATGCCTTACATGCGGTGGTGGGATACGGGCGTGTCGGCGGGCAACCCGCGCCATGGCGGCGGGTTCCTCAACACGCTTGGCGGCTGGGACACGCTGATTTTCCAGCGCGAGGAAATCAGCAAGGAAGACGTGGATGCGGCGAAGAAGACCAAGGAAAAAGTGCTCGAAGGGTATGATTCCGGCTCGCAGATCGTTTCGGAAGCGTATAACGGCAAGGAAACTTACGGCTATGCCGTGACCGACCCGGGCACGTGGCCGTATCTCAACATTGAAGAGCGGCCTTCGGAAATGTCACGCGTGGGCGGGCTGACCGAGCTTTACGCGCACCAGATGTGGTCCATACGCAACGATAATAATTTCTGCATGGCGCGGTATGAGAAATCCTTCAAGCCGCTGGGAGCCGAGAATTTCGTGCTGGCCAAGGCGGGCAGCAACTTTACCACACGCGGGGATTACACCCAGCAGATCCTGCCGCGCGAGCGGCCATGGTTCCTGGGCTGGCGCGGCTATGTGACCACAGCGGTGGCCAAGAACCAGTTTGGCAACGTACCGATACCGGCCGCCAGCACGGCGTTTATTCCCGGCGGCATGGACGAGGCGCTGCGCGGGGATATCGTGGTGATGACCGTGCCGGGCCGCCTGCCGCTGATCGCCTTCGTGACTGGCGACGTGCATTTTGCGGACGAAGACCCGCAGGTTCCGTATACCTGGGTCGAGCTTGCCTTCTGGGACCAGGGCAAGTTCCCGACGTCTTCGGACAGCACGATTTCCATGGGCCTTGGGCCGACACACTTGCTGTATAAAGACGACATGCCGCCGAATTTCCGCTCGGAAGTGTGCAGCAAAACATTGCGCGTGCTGGTGGGCAACCCTGATATCGAAGGTTCTGACGTGTGCAACAACGCCGCATCGCCAGACCTTGACTCCGGCACTTGTATGCAGGAGGAATGCCTGCCCTCCATCCTCGACACCAGCTACCGGCATTTTGCGCTGGGCTGGGACGGCGCAGGCAAAAACCTGTGGGACACGGTCAAGGTGTACCGCCGCGTGAACGACGTGCGCGAATGCGACGCGCAGGCCACGGACGGGTTTGACCTGCCGAAGACCTACAAATGGCGCGAAAATATGACGCAAGGCCCCGAGATCGTGCTGCAAAGCGCCTCGAACAAGGTGGATTCCAACATATGGGCATATTGCTTCAACAAAGGCTATGACCCGCCATGGTTCTGGCAGCCGAAACGTGAATATAAGGGCGCAGGCACCGGTTCGCAGACGAACCTGATCCGCTGCGGCGTGGACGCTGCGACCTCGCAGGGCTGGGGCAGCTGCAACCAGCAGACGAAGTCGAAAAACGATGTCACGTTTGTTCCCGATTTGCCGACGCATTGATTACAATAAAAAACCCGGTTCGCCTGAACCGGGTTTTTTTTATGCCTGTGCCGTGGTTTCCTGTTAGTGGCTGGCCAGCCAGTTTTCTGCATCCTGCAGGCCTTGCGGGTCGCCGACATGCAGCCAGTTCCCGTCATGCACCAGCCCTTTGATGCGGCCCGGCTCAATGTCATAGAGCAGGTTCATGGAAAAAGGGCCGGCGGGGGCATTTTCAAACAGGCGCGGGTGCAGCAGCTGCACGCCGGTGAACACGAAAGGCGCGGAGGGCGCGTCGCCGCGCCGGGTGAGTTCGCCGTTTTCGCCAAGGAAAAAATCCCCCCTGCCCTCATAGCCCACGGCTTTTTCCACGGGGTGGAGCAGCAGGAGCGCGTCCATTTCTTCATCGTCCCAGTGTTTGGCGAGGCGGGCGATGGCGGGCGTCGGGCCGTCGAGGCAGATGGTGTCGCTATTGGCGGACACGAAGGGCGCTTCGCCCAGATAGGGCAGCGCACGCAGGATGCCGCCGCCGGTTTCCAGCAGCTGGTCGGCTTCCGAAGACAGGATAATGCGCGGCTGGGTGCGGATGCGTAAGTGGTCTTCGATCTGGGGGGCGAGGTAGTGGGTGTTGACCACCACATCCTCCACCCCGGCATCGGCCATCCAGTCCAGCGCGCGGTCGAGCAGGGTGCGGCCGGCCACGCTTATCAGCGGCTTGGGGCGGGTGTTGGTCAGCGGGCGCATACGGGTGCCGAGGCCCGCGGCCAGCACCATGCCCTTGGTGGGGCTTGCGCTCATGCGGGGGAGAGTTCCGCGGCGCTGTGGCGCAGGGCAATGGCGCCACGGGAGTCTTTGGGCACATAGGTATCGAGCCAGTGTTTCAGCTCGGCAAGGGCGGGGTGCTGCACGTCGCGCTCCAAATGCTGCCACACGCGGGGCAGGTAGTTGAGGTAATGCAGCTTGCCGTCACGCGCGGCGAGGCGGGCGAAAATGCCCACGATCTTGCAGTTGCGCTGCGCGCCGAGGATGGCGTAATCGGTGCGGAATTTTTCGGCATTCAGGTTCATGGCGGTGGTGTAGCGGGTAATCATGGCTTCGGCGAGCGAAGGGGGTACGTCGCGGCGCGCATCTTCGAGCAGGGAGACGAGGTCGTAAGCCGCGTCGCCGTACACGCCGTCCTGAAAGTCGAGTAGGCCCACGCGGGCGGCCCCTGCCCTTTGCGGCAGCCACATCAGGTTATCGGCGTGATAGTCGCGGTGCACCAGCACGCGGGTGGCGAGTTTCGCTTTTGCCAGCACCCGCTCCCAGAGCGACATGAAATCCACGCGGAGGATGGCGGCTTTTTCGCGGCCCAGCACCTGCGGCAGGAACCAGTCAGCGAAGAGGCTCACCTCGCGCTGCAGCAGCGCGGTATCGTATACCGGCAGGGGAAGCGCGGAGGGGGAAGAAAAGCCGCGCTTATCATCATGCCATTCGGCCAGCAGGTCGATGGCGGCGGCGTAGAGGGTTTGTTCCATGCGGGCGCGCACGCTTTCCTGCCGGAGCAGGCCGGTGAAGGAATCATTGCCGAGGTCTTCGAGCAGGAGCAAGCCTTGCGGCACGTGGCGGGCGTAGATTTTGGGAGCGCTGTAGCCTTTGCCGCCGATATATTCTGCCACAGCCACGAAGGGGCGCACGTCTTCCTTGTCGGCGGGGGCGTCCATCAGCATGGCTTGCTTGCCCGCCTTGTTCACGCGGATGTAGCGGCGGAAGGAGGCGTCGCCGGCCAACGGGGTGAGCTCAGCCTGGCTGTATTCGGTGCTGCTAAGGAATTGCTGGATCTGTTCGAGGCGTTCGGGATGTATGGTGGTCATGGCTTCTTATCTTAGTGGGTGGGTAAATGGTTTTTCCAGCGGGCGGCCGCGCCGGTGAGGGTGAGCGCCCTGCCCTGCCCTTCGTTTTCCAGCCGGATGGTGAGTGCGTTTCGCGGCCAGTATTCGCTTGCCAGTTCGGGCCATTCGATGAGGGTGATGCCGGAGGCCAGTGCATCGTCGAGGCCGATTTCCACCAGCTCGGCGGCGGTTTTCAGGCGGTAAAGGTCGAAATGCCAGATAGTGGCGGCGGGGGTGTCGTATGTTTGCACGAGGTTGAAGGTGGGGCTTACCACCTCGGCGCCGGGGCTCAAGGCCTGAATGAAGCCGCGCGCGAAGGCAGTTTTGCCCGCGCCGAGGTCGCCATTGAGCAGCACGCAATCGCCGGGGGCGCAGGCATGGGCAAGCGTGGCCGCGATGGCGCGGGTAGCGGTTTCGGTGGGAGCGCTGATGCGGGCGCTAACCTGTTCAGTCGCGCTCATCTATCCATGCCATCTGGATGGCTTCGAGGATTTTTTCGTTGCAGCCATTGGGGTCATCCAGAAATTCCGGGAGGCTGGTAATCCATTGGCGCAAATCGGTAAAACGCATGTTTACATTATCCACATCAGGATACATTTCTTCAAGGCGGATTGCAATTTCACGTATATCTAACCAGCGCACGCAGGACTCCTCAGGTGATTTGAGCGCCATAGTAGCACAGTCTTTCCGGGGTACAATACAGGCGTTGTAATATGTGACGAAATCGTGCATTTTGCTTCGCATGAAATTGAGTCGCATGATGATACTGGCCGCTGCGGCCACCGCAGGCACGCTTGTTTACAAGGCGCGGGTGAGCTTTACCGCGCCGGGCACGGGCATGGTGCCGGGCGAAGCCGCCACGCCGGGCGCGGGCGACGGGCTTTATGCCAGCGCCACCGGGCCGGGCAGCCTGGTGAGCGTGATGCGCCAGCAAACAGCCGCGCGCGACGCGGCGCTGAAAGGCAACACCGCCACCGGCACCACCAGCCTTGTGCCCAAGGCGGAAGACAGCTCCGAAGACCTCGCGCTGATCCTTGCCGCCTCGCGCGGGGATGTGGCGGCGGTTGAAAAACGGCTTAACGCGCATAGCAAGGTGGATAGCCGCGACAACCAGCGCAGGACGCCGCTGATGTTCGCCGCATGGAACGGTTATGGCGATTTATGCTCGCGGCTGCTGGCGGCGGGGGCAAATCCTGAATTCCGCGACCGCTCGGACAATAATGTGTTCGATTATGCCGCGGGGCGCGGGCAGCTGGACGAGCTACGCTACCTGCTGGGCCGCACCAACACGCAGGACACCCAGCATTACCAGGAATATGCCATGCTGATACAGGCAGTGTTCGCGGGTGATGCTTCGCTGCTGCCGCAGGGCAAAGGCCCGCTGGCCTCTGTGAACCGCATCAACCCCGAGGGGCAGGCGCCGCTGCATATTGCCGCGGGGAACGGTTCGGTGGAGCTTATCAAGCAATTGATCCAGCGGGGCGCGAATGTGAACCTTGCCAATGAGAACCGCCAGACAGCGCTGCACTGGGCGGCATGGAACAACCAAACCGAAGCGGTGAACGTGCTGCTTTATTATGGGGCGAACGTGGCGCAGGCCGACCTTGCGGGCAACACGCCGCTGATCTTCGCGGCGCAAAACGGCAGCACACAGGCCTCGCTGCTGCTGCTGAAACACGGCGCGGACCGCTATGCCGCCAACAAGGCGGGCAAGACCGCGGCGATCACCGCCGAGGATTACGGTTTCCGCGACCTGGCGGAAGTGCTGAAATAACCTTATATCCGCGATTGCGGGCGGCTGATGCCGCCTGAGGGTAGCTGACGCTGGGCGTGCAGTTCCTGCTCTGCGCCACGGGTGGGCGGGCAGAGGCGCATACTGGCCTCCATGGCGGAATTCAGGCCGCATTCCATGAAGCCGATGCCTTGGCGCTTATTGATGCCCAGCATGGGAAAATAGGTTCCGGCCAGCGCGACGCCTTGTTTTCCGGGGGCATCGAGGCTGCTTTTCAGTTTCACCATTTTTGCCATCTGACCGGGGGCGGCGGAGGCATAGCAGGGCGCCGTGCCGGGATTGGCGAACACGGTTTTCCCGGGACGGCGGTCAAAAACATCTTCTGCCCGCAGGCCGCGTGCTTTCGCGTATTGCTCCGTGCAGGCGGCGATCAGCTCGGCGGGTTTTTTATTTTGCATGTCTTCAGCGGTGCAAAGAAAGGTGAGCTGGCCGGGCGCGGGGCTCCATGTCTGGAACCCGCTATTGGCAAAGTCGGTGGTATTAGGAATTTTCGCGTCGGGCCTGAGGGCAATGGTGAATTTGGCATTTTTTGAATATTGCAGGCCCGCGATGGCCTGGAGGCTTTCGGCGCTGAAGCCTATTTTTTCAAGGCCTTTGACCTTGCCAAGACGATAGGCGGACAGGGCGAGGATGACTTTATCGGCCTGTGAGGGTTGTTCTTTACCGAAATCGAGGTTCAGCTGGCCGTCGCCCGCGCGGCTCAGCGTTTCAAGGCTGTGGTTATTGTGGAAGCTTACGCCCTTTTTTTCCAGATGGTCGCGCAGCGCCGCCACCAAGGCTTCCGAGCCGCCCGCGATGCGGTAGGCGCAGTCGCTTTCTAAAAACGCATCCGGCGTGTTGCTGGCTTCCATTGCGAATTGCAGCGCGCTTACCTTGTTTGCCGGCTGGCCGCATTCGGAGCTGTAGGCGCTGGCGGCCATGGCGACAACGGCGGGGTCCACGCGGTGGCCCTGGAACGTGATGAGGTCGTATGTCCATTTCATGTAGGTGCGGGTATCTTTTTCCGGCACGACGGTGGCGGCGAGGTGTTGCAGATATTGTTCAGCGGTCATGGCGTCGAGCTTTTTGGCGGTTTCGCCTTCGGGATCGGCGGCGATAGCCTGCTTATCACGGATGATCTGCTCGGCGAGGGGGCGGTAATCGGCAAGGAATTTATCGCCCGGCACAAGCGTGCCGTCGGGGTGCTGGAAATTTTGCATGGCCTGATCGGCGCAAGGTAGCAGTTCCACGCCCAGTTCTTTACAGAGGCTGACCATGCGGATGTTGGTGCTATCGATGAATTCACCGCCCTTGTTTACGGCCACGCCGTCGATAGTGGCGTTTTCAAGTTTGCCGCCGAGACGGTCGCTGGCTTCATAGAGATCGAGGCGGTCGCCGGGTTGTCCATTTTTGAGCGCATAATACGCGGCGCTCAATCCCGAAATGCCTCCGCCCACCACTGCGATGCGCGATGCTGCGGGTTCTTTTTGAGGCGGCTCAAGCTGTTTTTTGCTGAACGACATGTCCCAAAGCCATTTTCATTTATGTTAACCTATCCTATTGGTAGCGGAACCACAAGAAAAGTTAAGATAATATGACTATCGGTTTTAGCGCTTCCGGTTATTCATGCTATTGTTTTGAAGCACTATTTTTAAGGATTCAGGCCATAGGCGCGGTAAATGGCGCTTAATTGCCCCGAGGCGCTGAGCCGCTTAATGCCCGCGTCGTATTGCGCGGCAAGCTGGCGGGATGCGGGTTTTGCCGGCGAAAAAGCGAGGTAAATGGGCGCCTGCGCGATGCCGCCTGCCCAGACGATCTGGGTTTCTCCCTTTTTCTGCATGTAATAATCCATGACCGGCTTACTCTCGACGAGGATATCAATCTGCCCGGCGCGGAGCTTGGCGATGTTCTGGGCGAGGGCGTCGTTGCCGGATACGGCCTGTATGGTGCCGCTGCGGGTGATGTTATCCTTGATAAACTGGGTCAGGACATCGCCATAACCATAGCCCGCGGCAATGCCGAGGCGCTTGTCTTTCAGGGTGTATGGCCCCTGGTAGCGCCATGGGTTGCCCTGCATGACGTAAAAATCATCGCTGATATTGAACAGGTAGCTTGCGGGAAAGACCAGGCTGGCATCGTCCTGCGCGCCCGCGCCTACGGCGGCATCGGTTTTACCGCTGCGCACATCGCTCAAGGCCTGTGTCCATGGCACCACCACATAATTGACGCGGTAACCGAGGGGTTCAAAAATTTTCCGGGCAAGGTCGATGCCGATGCCTTCCTGCGTCCCGTCGGCGGCGCAGTTGATGGGACACCATGCGTCTGCTTCGATCGTGAGCATTTTCTGGGGCTCATCGGCATGGGCGGCGCCTGCGGCAATAGCAGCCAGCACCGGCACCATGGCGAGAAAGCAATTGCGTTTGCGCAGTGGCATTGCGCATCCTTTCATTGATGTTTTTTGCAGAGACTTCATCTTAGCGGACAATGCTTAACAATGCGTTGCTGATGGGCGTTATTTCGTGGTTTCCGCCATGCCAAAATGGCATTTACTCACGCATCCCCACCACATGCGGTTATCATCACAATCCTATGTTTAGATTTAGTATTTTTATCTAAATTCACATTATATCCACAGACCTGCGCACAGGTGGAGCGCCTTTAATATAATTGTGCGCGATATTAATTCAATTTTGAAGCTTCGTTGGGTATTTTAGGCCTATGCAGTTTGAATTCCATGACTTTGGCCACCCTTATGTGACGCTGCCGCTTTCGTCCCGGGTGCCGACCGGGAATGCGCAGGCCCAGGCCGCGGCGGATTGCCTTGCGCAGGAGGTGCGTGAGATTGAGCGGCACTGCCCGGCGCTGCTGCGGCAGTTCCAGAAAAAAGGCGGAAGGCTGATGCTGGCGGCGGACGGCAAAACGTTTGAGGCGATCACGGGATTGGCCCAAGAGGTCACGGGTTATTGCGGCACAAGGCTGGTGGGCGGGCAGATGCGGCAGGTGATGGTGTTTAACGGCACGAACTACTTACCGGATGCGCGGCATAATTTCACTGGCGCATGAGCTGGCGCATAGCCTGGACTGCAAAAAAGAAGTGCCGGGCATGAGTCAGGCGCACCCCCATGCAACGACGCTGTCGGCAGGCATTTTATCTACCCAATCCAAGGCATTTAAATTTTGTTCCGACGTGGACCTAACCTTGCTGCCTTTGGGCGATACCGGGCGATACATCAAGCAAGCGGTGGTGGGGATGTATGACAAGCAACACTGGCCTTCGGAAATATTTGCCATTGCCGTGGGGGCTTATTGCAAAAATCCGCAAGCGATGGATGCGCCGCTGCTGAAAAGCTATATTGAGCAGGTGGCCGTCCCTTATTTTGACGCGGTGGCGGCGAAGCATACGGCGATGGCGGCGGGCATCACCTCATCGCTCAGGCATATGCATTATGGCATGATGGTGGGCAATGACTTCCGCGCGCAAGTGGGGGATTGGCAGGAGGCGCGCGGCGATGCCCGGGTGGCGGCGCGGCGCGAACTTTCGCCACAGGCCGATGTGTTGGTGGGGCAGGCAAGCCGCGCCATGGCTAAGGAAATGGAACGCGCGCGGGAGGTGGTGGCGCGTTTAGGTAAATAATGAGCTTATGGCTGCAAGTAGCCGGGTTTAAATATAAGGCGCTGCTTTATTCACATCTCATCCACAGGCTTATACACAGGCATGGCAATAGCTTTAATAAAACAGCTTATTTATAGAGGGATGGAGTTCAGGCGAAGTCTGAACGGCTGCCGTATTGTAGCAGGAAGGCTTCATAGTCTACGCTGACCAGCTCATCGTACTGGCTGGTTTCGTATTTTTCGACCAGTTTCACGGAAAGTTTCCGGGCAGGCTGAGGCTGTGCCTTGGATTCATGAGCGACGGTTTGCTTTTTCGCGGCATTGGAACGCATGGGAACCTCCTAAACTGATTAAGGGCGGCCAGATTAGCATAAAAAGGCGCATGTGCCAACCCCGCTTTTGGCTCCTGCAGCGATTGATTAATATACTGATTTTTATTATTTTTCGCCAATTCCCAGATTTTCTTCCGCCCCTTCATCAAAAAGACGCAGATCTCATTTATAATGGCCCTGCAACTTAAAGGGGGATTTCATGTTTTTATTACGCAGCGCTATTTGCGCGACCGTTATCTTATATGCTTTTAGCGCACAGGCCCAGACCGGGGCGCCCAGCACAGGAAATTTGTGCAAGGATGCCTGCTGGGATAAGTGGCAACCGCGGGAAGATCAGTGCGAGTCTTCCTATAATACGCAAATCTTCTTATGTTTCGGTAATCCCGCCTGCATTGCCGATGCCGACAACAACCTTGCGCAGTGCGAATTGTCAGCGCATGGCTTCCTGATACAGTGCTTTAATACCTGCGATTATGGGCAGCCCTCTTCACTGGGCTTCCCGGCACCTGCCCCGACTACCGGCCCGGGCGGTATTGTGCCTACCACACGCAGCAGCACAGCGAATTAATCTATAACAGCTAAAGCGTTTAAAAAGAAAAAGCCCCCCGCTTTGCAGCGGAGGGCTTTTTGTTTGATGTGAGAGCATTTAGGCACAGGTGACGAGGTGTCTATGTAATGATTCGTTTAACATACAGAGGCTGGGATAATCCCAACATGTTGAATAAACAAAATCCTTAGAAAGGAGGTAATCCAGCCGCAGGTTCCCCTACGGCTACCTTGTTACGACTTCACCCCAGTCATTGACCCTACCGTGGGCGCTTTTGAGGGCGACTTAAGGTAGAACCAACTCCCATGGTGTGACGGGCGGTGT
>JANYCJ010000082.1 GCA_025360345.1 Alphaproteobacteria bacterium
GGCTGGACCGAAGGCGTGCAGCTGATGGTCATAGGTGAAAAGCGCCGCATGTGGATCCCCGTGAACCTGGCCTATCAGGGCCAGCCCGGAATGCCCGCAGGCACCCTGGTATTTGATGTCGAGCTGCTGGGCATTAAATAAGCGGCGCTATTCTAAAGGCTGAAACCCAGCCGGCATCACTGCCGGATGAGCCCGCCCGCGGGCGGGCCGCTGTCAAGGCTGGGCACGCCCTCATCCAGCCCCGGCCCCACGATGGGAGCAGTGTCCTGTATAACGCTGTTATCCGGTACATACACCATGCTCGGCGCTGTCCCCGTCGGCACGAAATCCCGGTTGGCTCCCGTCCTTGTCGGCGGGGCATAGCTGGGTTTGGCCCGTGGCGTATTTTCTACCGCTTGTGCGGCATGGCCCGCGCGCTGCGGCACCGCCACCGCCCCCGCCACGCCACTATGCTCTTGTGGATGCGCAGTCCCTGTTTTCGTTACGCCCCCGCCCGGCTCGCCCACCGCCACCGGGCTTGCCGTGCCGCTGGCCACCAGGCTTGCCGCCTGCGCTGCGTACGGTAGGCAAAACAACAGGGCACAAAACGCGATATTCGGCAGGCGCATAACAATCTCCATGGGTTACCCGCTTATTTTACGCCTGAACCGGCCCTTCGTCACGGATTATATGCCGCGCCCGCGACCGGCAACTTTGCCCAATAACCAATAGCTTGGCTAAAGCAGCCGCTTTATTTGGCCTCTGTACCGCTGATAAAAGTGACGTCTTTCGGCTCGTACCGCTTGGCAAACTGCACCACGTCGTTCAGCTTCATCTCCCAGACCGTCCTGCCCTTCGGGTCAATTTCAAACACCTTGTTGTTCATGGGCGACGTAATGAGGATGTCACCATTATCAAGCGGCTGCACCCGTCCGTAAAACTCCGATAAAAGCGGCTGTCCCTCATCGCCTCTGTAAACCGTGGATATCTTCATGGTTTTAGGGTCCACATGCGCCGCGCGCGATACATAAGCGTTATTTTCGAACAACCCGAGATTGTCATACATGAGTATATGGCCGTCTGGCATAAAGGCAGCGCTATGCTGCCCCTTGAACCCGCCCGAAAAAAACCATTTGATCTTGCGCGTCTTCAGGTCAATCACCGCCAGCGAACTGATCTCCCGCATAGAAATCAGCACATCCCCCGCATTGAACATGGGAAACTGCTTTGCTATGGCGGGTTCGAGCTTCATGATGGAGTTGGTATGCAGCACATCCCAGTTCTGCCCGGTAATCGGCATCATCATCGAGGCATAGGCAGAGTCCCGGAACACTTCCATCAGCGGTGTTTTGCTCAGCTCTTTGCCTGCTGAAGACAACACCACGATATAATCCTGCAACAACGGGTAGGTAAGCGATTCCAGACCCTCGATCGGTGTTCTCATCCATGCATGAGTCAGTGTGTAGATATCGCCGTTGCCCTTATCCACATAAAAATCATGGTGCGTATTGGCGTCATATGTCCACAGCACATGGGAATCCCTGTCGATCTTCGCCAACCCATAACCCCATGGCGTATCGCCCTCACCGGTGTAAAGCACAAGCAGGTCGCCGTTCGGGAACAGCTTGGCTTTTTCAATGCCTATCGTGTTTTCCCCCACCGGGAACGGCACATGCGGATGCGTGGGCCATGCCTTGCTAAACGGCATACTCCACGTATGCACCACATGCCCCTCAAGGTCTACCAGGAACACATCACAGGAATAATGCATCGATAGCAGCGTATAGCCGCCCTTGACCGCCTCCTTGTCCCACTGGATCACAGCATGGCTGACCTGCGTCTTGGCATCCAAAGTGGAAACCGCCACACCGTCGTCACCCGTATAGCTGTATTTTTCATACAGCGCCCCTGCCGCGTCAAACGCGTCTTTCATATACTGCGAAACCGCGCTGGTATTGTAATAGGAGTAATTACCCGCGACAAATCCAAGAAACGCGAATCCCACGAGCGATAGGAGCGGCGGCAACAAAGCTTTGGGACGTAAATTCATTGATTTTTTCCAACCGGTGTAACCGTCCCAAACTAGGAGCACTAAATGAATTTTAAGTTAATAAGTTCCCTGTACCTCGCATTACTGGAATCGCGCCCTCATCCCGCAGGAAGGGTCGTCCTGCCCCAGGTTCAACATGCGGTTATAAGTGTCCGTAGCCGAGCCCGTGCCGGTGGTGCAGGTATTAAGGGCCGGGCCAATGGCAACTGAAGGTGCGATATTAATCGCAGTAATACCCCGGGCAATGATAATCCCCGTATTGGGATTACCGTCATCAATCTTGGCATCAATATTATAAGCCGCGATCGGCGAAATACCCGTATTGCCCATAGTATAGGCTGGCGTTGCGTCAATGGCGGTAATCGGAACCAGCGTATAGTAATTGAACCCGTTCGCAGAAAACACCACGAATGCGTTCTGCGCGGAAACCTTGGTAGGCGGAAGTGATTGCGATATATTGGAAACCGCGCCCGTCACCAGCCCCGTCCCCGTCACGATAATACTGTTGCCCACCACGCCCAGCGCCCCGTCCACCAGCCCGGCATCGGACATGTGCCGCCAGAACAGCAGCGTTTCGCCCACGGGCAGCGCCGAGCCGCTATTGCCGCCCTCAATCAGGCCGTTGCCATCCCCAAATCCTACGGCAGACGCCATCACCAGGCTGTAAAGCCCAAAAGCAGCGGCCTCAGTCTTGCGTATATCGCCGGGCAGCCCGCCATATTTCACCCGGAAGGTATTAACCGCGCTGTTATATTTTTCAAACTGCCCCACTGTCCCGCGGATTTCCGCTGATTTGATAAGATTCTGCCCAACAAGCACCCCACCCACGATCAGCGCGATCACCACCAGAACGATGGAAAGCTCCAGCAGCGTAAAACCCGCTTCGCGCGAGCTTTTATTGTAAGAGGGAAATGGCATATAGCAGGGGAAAAAGAATTTCACCCTTTTGCTCTATCACAGTACAAACAAGCCGGTTACTAATTTCTTTATAACCCGGGTGAAGCCTTAAGCGGCCTGCTTCATTCCCGCCATACCGCGGCAGCTATCGGCGCAGGCCCGGCACAGTGCGGCACAAGCCAGCATCACCTGCCCGCCCAGCCCCTCGCAGGAATCTGCGCACGCATCACACATATCGGCACATGCCATGCATTCAGCCCCACGCAGCTGCGAACGCCTCGCCATGAAATCGGCAGCCGTCTGGCATGACTGGATGCAATCCATCATAATTTTCACATGTTCCGGCGCAGCATACTTGCCACCTTGTTGCAAACAATGGTTAAATAAGGTTTCAATGCACAGTGTCCGGCACTCCCAGCATTGCGCAATAGAGGATTGAAGCGGTGTCTGCTGTGCCATGTTCAGAGTGAAGTGGCTATAGTTTAGCGGACAGTGTGCTTGAGCGATACTGAAGGAGCTAAGAGCCAATGCCTGAGAATATAAATACCAAGAAGAAATTGACGTTTTATTCATCTGAGTTCAAGTCGTCTGCGATAAAGCTGGCGT
>JANYCJ010000113.1 GCA_025360345.1 Alphaproteobacteria bacterium
GTCTTTATTCCATTCTTCCCATGTGACGGCGTTGAGCGAGCTTAAGCAGCATACGGCGGTGCGGTCTTTGCCCAAGTGGTCGGGGCCGGTGGGGAGGAGGATTTCAGAGCAGAGGTTGGACATGCGCACTTTGAGGCCCAGTTCGCGCTGGTGCTTGGGCATGGATTTGTTGGCGGTGTCAATGAAGATGAGGTACGGCTCGCCGGTTTGCAGGCGCATTTCCACGATTTTCTGGAACAGTTTTCTTGCGTTTACAGTCCTCAGAACTTTGTCGGTTTTGGGAGAGCGGAGGCCAAATTCTTTGTCTTCGCGCACGCATTCCATGAATTCGTCGGTGAGGTTGATGCCGTGGTGCAGGTTCAGGGACTTGCGGTTGAAGTCGCCGGAGGCTTTGCGGATTTCGAGGAATTCTTCGATTTCGGGGTGGTGCACGTCAATATATACGGCGGCGGAACCACGGCGAAGTGAGCCTTGGGAGATGGCAAGCGTCAGGGAGTCCATGACGCGGACGAAGGGGATGATGCCGCTGGTTTTGCCAGCGCGGCCGACGGGTTCGCCCACGCCGCGCACGAAGCCCCAATAGGTGCCGATGCCGCCGCCGTTGCTGGCGAGGAGTACGTTTTCGTTCCATGTGGAGACGATGCCGTCGAGGGAGTCGGAGACGGTGTTTAGGAAGCAGGAGATGGGCAGGCCGCGCTTGGCGCCGCCGTTGCTGAGGATGGGGGTGGAGGGCATGAACCAGAGGCGGGAGATGTAATCATACAGGCGCTGGGCGTGCTTTAAATCATCAGCATAGGCGCAGGCAACGCGGGCGAACATTTGCTGGTAGTTTTCGTTCTCTAATAAATAACGGTCATCGAGCGTGGCTTTGCCGAAGTCGGTGAGGAGGGCGTCACGCGAGTGGTCGAGCTTCAGGTCAATGGGGTTGATGTTTGCTTTGGGGGCGACGGGTTCGGCGGCTTTGCGGTACAGCTCTTTTTGTTCCTGCGTTTCGGGGAACGCTACGATTTTGCGGGTGGGGTCGAAGCTGATGAGGTTGCCGTTTTTGTCGAAATCGTAGGCCTGTGTGAGCATGTACTTCCCCCAGATGATGACCCGTGCATTAAAGCTGCGAAAAGGGCCGCTGCTTTTGCCGGATTCTATTGTTTGCCCAACCGCTTGGTGCGGCTGATGTCACTAGATGTAGTAGTTATATTGCGCTTATTGCCTAGGCGCTGTCAATATCTAGTGTATGGGGAAAATGCAGAAAATGAATTATTCCGCAACGCCAACCTGTTAGGAGCGTTGGGTGTTGTCAGCGGGCTTGTGGCCACGGCTTTGGGCGGCGGATTTACGCGCGGCACGCTGCAACGCATCACGCACCTGGCTGTCCATGCCGGGGTTTTCGGCGAGCAATGCTTCGACGGCGCTGTTGATGCGGGCGTGGGTGGCGGGGTCTTTTTTGCTGGCCTGGGCGTTGATGATGCTTTCGACTTTGCCGTTGCTGGTGCCGGTGTGGCCGCTGTTGGCATGGCCGGTGGCGCCGATTTCTTTGTGCATGGTTTCGAGCGCGGCGTTGATGGATGCTTCGCGCTCAGGGTGGCCGGTTTTCAGGGCGGTGAGGCGGCCCTTCAGGCACTCATATAATAGGTGCGGTTTGGGCGCGGTGAGCATGGGGAAGTCGCCTTCGCTGCCGAGGAAGGTGTTGGTGCGGGGGCGCTTGCGGGTGCGCTCCACGAAGGGGATGACAACGTCTTCGGCGGTGGGCGCTGCTTTGGCGGGAAGGGTGGGGCGCACGACTTCGTCGTAAAATTTGGCGTCGTCAATGGCGATGATGGTTTCTTCCGGCGTTTTGGCGAGTGCGACGACGGAAGCGTGCGCGGTGCGGGTGATTTCGGCGTCTTTGATAATCGTGCTGCGCACTTCGGGATTGGCGATGAGGGCCTGAAGGAGGGAAGCGCCGCTTACGCCTTCATGTTCGAGATGGTTGCCGGTATTGGCGACGCCGTGGGAGGCGAGCCACTCCGGCGTGATGGGGGTGAGGAGTGCTTCATAGCGGTGCGCGTCTTCGATAACTTTGGCCATGCTGTTTTTGGAGATGGGCAGGCGATCGCGTTTTTTGGTGCTCATGGTTTCGACAGTGCGGCGCCCATTCATGCTCAGGGCTTCGTTGCGGGCGGCGATGTCGGTGTTGATGGTTTCGGTGATGGCGTTTATTTCAGCGAAATGTTTTTGATAGAAGGGAAGGGAGCTTGCATCCATGACCGGGAGTGGCTCGCCGTTGAGCTTTAATATTTTACGGATTTCGGGGGATTGCAACATGGCGATGAAGAGGCCGGGGCCGAAGGTTTTTTCGCCGCCGGGAGTGGTTGCGCTAAGCGGGCGCTGCTCACTGGCGGTTGCGATTTTATTTGCTTCAAACCAGCCTTGGGGGTTTTGGGCGGTGATGCGCAGGAGGTTGTTGATATCGTGGGCGTTGGTGCGGATGGCATTGGCGGCGTTGCGGCTGATGAGTTCGTTGGGCTGCGCGACGGAGGCTGTTTCTGCGGACTCGCGGGTTTTTTCGGGTTGGTTGGCGCGCTCGATGGCTTTGTAGCGGTTGAGGAAGTTTTGTGCGCCGGCAAAAAGTTTTTCGTACAGCACTTCATCTTCCTTGGTGAAGGTGAAGTCGA
>JANYCJ010000116.1 GCA_025360345.1 Alphaproteobacteria bacterium
GTCTTTATTCCATTCTTCCCATGTGACGGCGTTGAGCGAGCTTAAGCAGCATACGGCGGTGCGGTCTTTGCCCAAGTGGTCGGGGCCGGTGGGGAGGAGGATTTCAGAGCAGAGGTTGGACATGCGCACTTTGAGGCCCAGCTCGCGCTGGTGCTTGGGCATGGATTTGTTGGCGGTGTCGATGAAAATCAAATACGGCTCGCCGGTTTGCAGGCGCATTTCCACGATTTTCTGGAAGAGCTTGCGGGCGTTGATGGTTTTCAGCACGCGGTTGTCCTTGGGGCTGCGCAGTCCGAACTCCGTATCGTCGCGCACGCATTCCATGAACTCGTCGGTGAGGTTGATGCCGTGGTGGAGGTTCAGGGATTTGCGGTTGAAGTCGCCGGATGCCTTGCGGATTTCGAGGAATTCCTCGATTTCGGGGTGGTGCACGTCGATATATACGGCGGCGGAGCCACGGCGGAGGCTACCTTGGGAAATGGCGAGGGTGAGGGAGTCCATGACGCGGACGAAGGGAATGATGCCACTGGTTTTGCCGGCGCGGCCCACGGGCTCGCCCACGCCGCGGACGAAGCCCCAATAGGTGCCGATGCCGCCGCCATTGCTGGCCAGCAGCACGTTTTCATTCCAGGTGCTGACGATGCCGTCGAGGCTGTCGGACACGGTGTTTAAGAAGCAGGAGATGGGCAGGCCGCGCTTGGCGCCGCCGTTGCTAAGGATGGGGGTGGAGGGCATGAACCAGAGGCGGGAAATATAGCCGTACAGGCGCTGGGCATGTTCGAGGTCATCGGCATAGGCGCAGGCGACGCGGGCGAACATCTGCTGGTAGTTTTCATTTTCCAGCAGGTAGCGGTCGTCGAGCGTGGCTTTGCCGAAATCAGTCAGCAAGGCGTCGCGGCTGTAATCCAGCGTGAGCTCGGAGGGGTTGATATTAGGCTTGGGGGTGGCGGTGGCCGCCTTGCGGAACAGCTCTTTTTGTTCCTGAGTTTCAGGGAACTGCACGATCTTGCGCGTCGGATCGAAGCTGATGAGATTGCCATCTTTGTCGAAATCGTAAGCTTGTGTCAGCATTATTCCCCCTAACGCGTTGACCCGGTCTAAAAGCAGTTTCTTGGGCTGCTTCCTACCAGATTCTATTGGTAGCACAGGCACTTGGGCCGCGCTTTGTTTGTCACTAGATATAGTATAGATATTGCTATTAAAGGGGGGCTGCTGTCAATATCTAGTATGCGGGGAGCGGTGATTTTTCCTGAGAAAATGGAATTATGCCCATAGTACCGAGCCTTAGATTTTGGGTTATTCTGCGGGGCGAGAGGATAAGGCGAGGGGTAGCCTTGACAAGCGGGGCGGGTGGGGATTTAACTTATATATATAGAAGTGGCCGATAGAGCCACGCGCCGCATGGGCGGCAGGAGCAGGATGTGAACACGACGGCAGGTGAGGCTAAGGACGACATTGTGACGGTAGACGGCGTGGACTACGCCAACCCGCTTCATGATACACGCTACCTTGTTAAAATATATCCACCGCCGGGCAATCTCAGCGATTACATCAGCCTGATGGAAAGTTTTGAACGGCGCTTCCTGCATACGGCGGAAGGGGGGCGGGAAGCCGTGCGGCATTTGCGCGACCTTGACGATTATATCACGGAAAAGCATAAGGCGTTCGACACTGCCAGCGGCGGGGAAAAGGAGCTTGCGGGCGCGGCTCTTTGCGTGGCGCTGCTGGACCGGGTGGTTCGCAGGGCCAAGCAGCATATTGAAAACCGGATGCATAAGGGCTCGCATATTGACAAGGCGGAGCAGGCGAGATTGCAGGCAAGCGTGGGCGAGGACCTGATGATGGCGGTAGACCTGATCGGGCTGGTGCGCAGGCGGCACGGCTATAAGGATGTGGACGAGGTGCTTGATGAGATGAAGGGCGAACCGTATAAGATTTTTGCCGCGACCCTGCAACCGGATTCACCGGTGATCCGGCATTTCTTCCATAACCGCGAGCGCAAGGCCGCCGACGCCATGGTTTGCATGGACAAGCTGGCGCAAGCGGTGGAAGATCTGGCGCGGAGCCACCCGAGGCTGGTGCAGGGGCATGTAGGCGAAATGATGGCGGAGCTGGCGAGTGCCGCCAAGGCGCGGGTGCAGCTTCAGCGCGACGACCCGGACTTTACCGTTGCCAATAGCCGGCTGAAGGAGGCACGTGATGCGATTCACCATTTCAACCCGGGCGGCGAAGGCAAAGATGGCGGGAGGACGGCGCCAAGCCCCACCACCATGGCGCTGCTGAGGGAAACCGCGGACCTGATCTATGACGTTGCCATTGTGCGTAAGGCGAGGAATACCACGGCGGCCGATTTGAAGGCGCGCGTGGTGGAATATGAGGGGCTGCGGGGGAAGATTGGCAAGGGAAGGGACCTTGTGCTGGTATTTCCTCAATTGCCACGGCCCAAGATTCCGGCGGAGGCGGCACCGTCCATTGACGGGGTGTCGGCGGCGGTGTTCAAGCTGGCGCAGGTGCATCCCCAAATGGAGCAGGAACATGTTCCGGCCATGATGGCGGAACTGGCAGAGGCGGGGCGGGTTCGCCTTGGCTGCCATAAGGGTGATGCGGGACTGGCGGAGGCGGAAATGCGGCTTACGGTGGCACGCAACGCCCTGCACGGTTTTGCCCCACCGCCGCTGCCGAGGCCAAGCATGTTGCCTGCCGACCATCCGGGCAAGACGCTGAACCCCATGGCCCGGGCGCTGGTGAATGAAGCTGCTGATTTAATTT
The DNA here is from genome assembly GCA_025360345.1 of Alphaproteobacteria bacterium. Taxonomy (GTDB): domain Bacteria; phylum Pseudomonadota; class Alphaproteobacteria; order Rickettsiales; family SXRF01; genus JANYBV01. The sequence continues at coordinate 2,770 of JANYCJ010000116.1, forward strand.
ATGATATGGCCTTAGGCAAGCGCGTGGTTTCGACTGTGGACATGCAGGCCCGGCTGGAGGAATACCGCGTATTGCAGGGCCGCAGCAGGGCAGGATAAAATTCCCTCGAATTTGCTAATGAATTTTAATCTATAATCGGTTAGTTTGTTCGCTATTACCTGCCACTAGCAGCGGAGTTAGAATGAAGAATGCCGATATTGTTGTCAGCTGGTTGAACGAAAAGGATTTTTTAGAGAAAATCCCTGAGATGGCCGCTATTGACGCCCAAGTTTCGCGGCTTCCCTATAATGCGTGAAAATTTGGCGACATGCTAAGTGCGCGCAGCGTGACACGGGGCGGGCTGACCTCCCATAACGTGACAACGCACAGGGCCATGGTGGCAGAAGCCGCCTTTCCTGCACCAAGGGAAGGAGATCCTGACCGCTGTGAAAACCGGGTGGTGGGATATGTGTATTACCGGCCCGAAGATAAGCAGTTCGTGATTGAAAAGCTGGAGATAGACCCAGCTTTTGAAAAAAGTGGCGTGCGCGAAAAGCTTATGAAGGAGATGTTTGGCAAGCTCACTTACAGTGGCCGCAATAAGCTTGTTTTCAATGTGCATATTGACGATACGGCGCTGCAGATGATGCTGCGGGACACATTCGGTTTTAGCCCCAACAAAAAACAGCCACTGGTGGAGAATATTTACAAAGGTGCCAAGGCGGTATCGATGGAATTTGTGATGATACAGAAAAAAGACCTGCCGCCCACTGCGGAGCTGGCCATTTATGACCCAAAGCTTTCCCAGGATAATGGCGTGGACCCGGCGGCGGTGCAGCAATATAACACCCGGGGCGAACTTCTGATTGCCATGCAGAACCGGCTGGAGAGCCTTACCGGTGTGGCGTGGGAGCTTGTAAAGCCCGGGGAGGGCGGGGTGTTTGTGAAAGAGGAGATGAGCAGGCATATCCGTAACGATAAGGATTTGCGGTTCCGCACGCTGGAGCCTATTGCCAACCCGCAAGCGGCGCGGCAGGCGCTGCTGCTGTTTTTTGGCAAGAAGCCGGAGCCCAGCCACACCGGAAGGCTGCAAATGCCAGCGGTTGTGGATTTCCCCACGGAATGGGTGCGGCCCACATATATGCGCCAGTTGCCGCCTGAGGGCATGAAGGCGGCGTTTGCGCGGGCGGAAAACAAAGAGGCGGTTGCGCCGGGGATGAAACCGCGTGATACGGGTGAGGCGCAGGTAGGGTAATTGCCTATAAAAAAGGCGTTGGTTCCTGCTGATGCCTGTTTTTTGAGCAGGAATAATGGGGGTGTGGTGCTGTAACGCCCGGTTTTCCTGAGTTTTCTATGTGGCACGGTTCTTGTAATACCATTGGCGCTTTTATTCTCATGCTTGCCAGGGGCTTTATGACCACCGCTTCTATTTTCTCCGCTTTGCGCCGTGTGCGTTTTGTGCTTTTCCTGATGCTGCCGCTTTCGGCGTGCGGCCAGCAGGCTTCCCCTTGGGAGAGCATCAATTATAATATGGTCAACGGCCATGTTAACGCGGACGATATCTAAGGCATAACCAGCTTTTGTACGGGCCAGCGGATTTCGCCATGCGGCGATTGCAACCGAGCCTTGAAACTAACGCACAACCTGTTACAAGCATTCTTCCATGCCCAGCCCTTGGGCGATGTTCTTTAAAAAAATTCCAGGGAGACTCCATGTCATTGACCAAATGCCTTAAGCGTAAATCCGTGGCTACCATCCAGATGGAGTCGCAGCAGGGGGAACTGCACCGCAGCCTGACGGCGACCAACCTCATCAGCCTTGGGGTGGGGTGCATTATCGGGGCGGGTATTTTCGTGATGACGGGCACGGCGGCGGCGCAGTATGCGGGGCCGGCGATTGTGCTTTCTTTCATGCTGGCGGGATTAAGCTGCGCGTTCGCGGCGATGTGCTACGGGGAGCTGTCGGCGATGCTGCCGGTGTCGGGCAGCGCCTATTCTTATGCTTATGCTTCGCTGGGCGAGATTTTTGCCTGGGTTATGGGCTGGCTGCTACTGCTGGAATACGGCATTGCGGGCTCTACAGTCGCGGTGGCGTGGTCTGGGTATGTGGTGAGTTTCCTGCATGATTTCGGGATTGTGATTCCGCCGGAATGGACGGCGGCGACGAATTTGCCGGTGAAACTGGCGGACGGAACGGTTATCAAGGGGATATTTAACCTGCCCGCGTTTGGCGCGATTATGGCGGTGACGGCGCTGCTGGTGGTGGGCGTGAAGGAATCGGCCAATTTTAATAACATTATCGTGCTGGTGAAGCTTACGGTGGTGGTGTTGTTTATCGCTGTGGGCGTGTTCCATATCAATACCGCCAACTGGCACCCATTTATTCCTGAATACAACCCGACTATGGTCAACGCCGCGGGGGAAACACATGCTTTCGGCGGCTGGACGGGCGTGCTGCACGGGGCGAGCATCGTGTTTTTTGCCTATGTTGGTTTTGAAGCGGTGTCCACGGCGGCGCAGGAAGCGAAAAACCCGCAGCGCGACATTCCCATCGGGATTATCGGCTCGCTGGGGATCTGCACTATTTTGTATATTATGGTGTCGCTGGTGCTGACGGGCATTGTGCATTATTCCACGCTGGACAACCCCGCCCCGATTGCCACGGCGGTGGATGCCATCGGAATGCCGTGGCTGGCATTCGTGGTGAAGATCGGCGCGATTTGCGGGCTTTCTTCGGTGATGCTGGTGCTGATGTACGGCCAGACGCGCATTTTTTACACCATGGCCAAGGATGGGCTTCTGCCGCCCATGTTTTCCAAGGTGCACCCTAAGTTCAAGACCCCGTGGATCAACACTATCGTGGTGGGCTGCGTATCCGGGCTTGTGGCGGGCATGACGCCGATTGACGACCTTGGTGACCTTGTGAATCTCGGCACGCTGATGGCGTTTGTGATTATTTGCTTTACGGTGCTGTATCTACGCATTAAGGAGCCGCAGCTGGACCGGCCTTTCAAGGTGCCGTTCCCCAAGGTAACCCCCTTGCTCGGTATGGCTTTTTGCGGGTTGCTGATTGCCAGCCTGTGGAAGACGTTTGTGATGCTGATCCCGTATTTCCTGGTCGGGTTTGCCATTTACTTCTTTTATGGCCAGAAAAACAGCAAGCTTAATAATGGCGAAGTTACTGTAATTCGTTAATAAAAAAATTACAGTTTTTTGCTTTTCTGACATGCGCCTGTAACAATTCTGCGGTATTCTATATCGTAGGTGAAACTCTATTCATGGCACTCGGTTGAGCATCTACGCCTATAAAGACTCCAAGATCATTGATGAGGTGACGTTCCGGAAAACGGCAAACGGGGCGCTGCGCGCCTATGTACATGCCTGCCCGGACATCGGCAAGGGGAAGGTGGAGGAGGTGCTTCAGGCGTTTAAGGGCGCCGATATCGAGGCCATTCCGTTTACGGTGGATAATAAGGCGGTGGTGGAAGTGCGCGGGTTCAAGCGCGAGTCACAGTTGCTGGGGCTGCTGGGCAAGAATAATTTTATTTCCGACACGCCTGAAATTACCAAGGAGCCAGCCGACCACATGAGCTGGGGGGACGTGCTGCGCAAACGTTCCATCCAGGCTTCTGGCGTGGCGATGATGGTGGCCGATACCGGTTATGCCATTTACGGGATGAAGAGCAAGCATTGGGAAGACACGCTTGCCGGGCTGATGTATCTGGGCGGAAGTATCAATTTTACCGCGTTCGGGAAGAACGACCAATCCGCTTTCCAGATTCGTGAAGGGGCGCAGGTGATTTTGGACCATGCGCGCGCGAAGGGTTACAACATTCCCGAGGACACGGCGTTATCTACGGTGGGTGCGGTGCGCAAGGAAAGCGCCCTGCGCAAAGTGCATAATTTCTTTGAGCAGCACCCTTCAGAAATCGGCAATATGGCGTATGTGACGGCGGGTGCGCTGATTGCGAAATCGGCAATGCATCACCGCGTGCTTTCACCGCCACGGGCAGAAATGACACCGAAAGAAATTTCTGACATGCGCAAAGGCGGTATTGGCGATACCGTGCTCGGTTCCACTACGATTACATCGGGGCTTATTGCTTCGCTAGTGAAAGAAAAGGCACGCGACCCGGATGCGCCGCGCCAGCACGGGCTTTCGGGCATTGCGGAATGGATTCAGGAAAAGCCGTTGCGCATGGCAAGCTACGGCTATATCGGCAGTACGCTGTGCCACGCCTATACCACGTTCACGGAAACCATGGCGGCGAAACGCCTCATCGCCAAACCAAACGCGCCCGCGAAAGAGCTGGCGCTGGCCAAGGAACATCTTGGAGCGATCCCATATCGCGTGGTGTTCGTAGCGATGTCACTGATCGGGGAGGCCTTGCTTTCGATTTCTTCTAAGGGGCATGGGGAAGGCGTGGTGAGCGACAATACGGTAGATACTTCTATCGTTGCCATTGCGGCGGAGCTGATTATCAAGCAGCCGAAGCATATGCAGGAGGGGCTGATACAGGAAATGGGCAAGTTCCTTGGGCAGCCGGAAGTGCTGGCGCTGAAGGATGAAGAAGCGATCAAGCGGCTGCGCCACCAAGTGGAGGAAATGCGCTGTAACCCATGGGCGACGAAAATTCCCGAGGCTGCGCCGGAAGCGGAAAAGCGCAAGCCAGCACCCGTAGTGGTGGCCAAAGACGCCATGCCCGCGTGGCAGGCCAAGGTTGCAACGGTGGAAAAAGCACCGGGAGCTACGCTGGCATTGCCGCTGCATTAGCGCGGACGGTTGCTTTTTTTCGTTTTTATTTAGCGCGTATAATGTGATGCAATTCTGGAAAATTGCTATAATGTCGCCTTCGTATTACTTTTGATTTATTCCTAGGTTCCGGGCTTTTACCTATGCTTTTTGTCTGCTTTGCGGCTTATAACGAGGAACAGAATATCGAGCCGCTTCTGAAGCGGATCGCGCTGCAATTTACCGCAGAAGACGCTTATGAAGTGGTGGCGTTCAACGATGGAAGCACCGACCGGACGCTGGCAGCGCTGGAACGCTGCAAGGGGCACTACCCGCTGGTGATCCTGAACTCGGCAGAAAACCGCGGGCTGGGCGAGGGCACAAACCAATTGCTGGCCTATGTTTGTGAAAAGGGCAAAAGCAGCGATATCGCGGTGTTCATGGATGGCGACGACACGCATGACCCCTCGGTGATTTCGCTGATGTGCGCGGCTTTGGCCAAGGGGGCGGATGTGGTGATCGCCTCGCGCTACCAGCCGGGGAAGGTGGCCACGGGGCTGACATGGCAGCGGCAGATGATTTCCTATGCGGCTTCGCTGTTCTGGCGGGTGATGCTGCCGATTGCTAAGGTGAAGGATTATACCTGCGGGTTCCGGGCCTACCGGGTGGGCGTGTTGCAGCAGGCTTTGGCGGCGAAGGGCAGCGCGCTTATTTCGCGGCGCGGCTTTGAGTGCCAGGTGGAGCTGCTGAGCGCGCTGAAGCCTTATGCGCGGTTTGGCGAAGTGCCGATTAATTTGGTGTATAACCGCAAGCAGGGGGAGAGCAAGATGCGTATCTTCCGCACTACGCTTCGGACCGTATCCCTTGGAATTCACTTGCTGAGCATACGCTGTTTCGGTACAAAACAGGGGTGAAAATACTTGTTGCCCTAGGTACCCGCCCCGAAGCGGTGAAGCTGGCGCCCGTGGTTCTTGCGCTGAAGGACCGGGGCTTTGCCACCCGCGTGCTTTTTTCCGGGCAGCACCAGTCGCTGGCGCAGCCGGTTTTGTCCATCTTTGGCATTTCACCTGATTTTGTTTTCCAGCAGGCGCCCGCCAATTTCGAGCTGCCTTCGCTGGCGGCGGCCTATGTGCAGGAGGCCGGGGAGCTGATTGCGCAGGAAAAGCCGGACCTGGTGCTGGTGCAGGGCGATACGACCACGGCATTCGCGGTGGCGCTGGCGGCATATTACAACCGCTGCCCGGTGGGGCATGTGGAGGCGGGCTTGCGCACCTATAACGCGCTTTCGCCCTTCCCGGAGGAGAACCACCGGCGGATGATCGCGGTGCTTTCCTCGCTGCATTTCGCGCCGAGCGAAGCGGCGCGCAATGCGCTGCTGGCAGAGGGCATTATGCCCGATACGATTGCGATGACGGGCAACACGGTGATTGACGCGCTGCAATGGATTTTGAAGCATGTGCCCAACCCGTTCGAAAGCGGGGCGCTACCTACGGGAGATGCGCGGCCATATATTTTAGTGACGGCGCACCGGCGCGAGAATTTTGAAAAACTACACCAGCAGTATTTCAGTGAATTAAACGCGCTGGCGGCGGAACTGCCGCATATGCAGGTGATTTTCGTGATGCACCCCAACCCGCATGTGCGGGTGCTGGCGGAGCAGGGGCTGGTGCAGCCGAACATCCACAAGGTGGAACCGCTGGGGTATAGCGATTTCCTGCATCTGATGCGGGGGGCATCGCTGATTATTACCGATTCGGGCGGGATTCAGGAGGAGAGCGCTTTTTTTGGCAAACCCACGCTGGTGATACGCGAGCAGACTGAGCGCAAGGAGTTGCTGGCCGGAGGCAACATGATCGTGGTGGGCACCGAAGAGGGCAAGCTGTGCCATGAGAGCCTGAGGCTGATGAAGGATGCCGATTACTACGCACATTACTCGCGCGTGAACCTGTCTTATGGCACGGGCGACGCTTCAACCCTGATCGTAGACCGGATTGCGCAATGGAAAAACTCGGCCGCGCTGTAGAACAATTGCGCCGGGGCGAGTGGCGGCTGCCACCGCATTACGTGGTGCTGTTTGCGCTGCTGCTGGTGGCCATCGGGATGCGGCTGCCATATTTCTTCCTTTCGAACGATTTGCGGCTGTGGCGTTATGAAATGTTGTATCATGACGAGGCGCTGTTCATCATGCATGGGCGCGACGTGCTGAACGGCAGGCTGCCCTATATTACCCATTGGGATAACAGGCCGCCGTTTGGGTGGGGGCTTTTTGCTATCATGAATTTGCTGTCGGGGGAAAACCTGGTGGCATTCCGGGTGCTGGGGGCGCTGGTGATCGGGCTGACCGGCTATGTGCTCTACAGGGCGCTGGCCGACCGCCAGAAGGCAGTGGCGGGGATGCTGGCCGGGGTGTTTTATATTATTTTCTGTAGCGTGGCGCAGATCAGCCAGTCAGTGACGTATGAGCATTTAGCCTCATTGCCGCAGGCATGTATGCTTTATTTGGTGCTGAACCCGCAGTCCGGAAAGTATCACCGCCTGCATATCATGCTGCTGTTTGCGATGTGCGTGCTGACGCTGACCAATTTTATCATGGTGGGGCCAGCGCTGGCGCTGCTGCTGCCGGGGAGGGTGGGCAAGCGGGATGTGAGCGTGCCGCCCGCATTTACGGCGCTGCGGACGTGGGCGCGGGAGATGGTGCAGTGGGGAATGTTCGTGGTGCGCAACGGCATTACGCTGCTGGTGACGGTGCTGATCTGCTATAGCTGCATTTACACGATTTACTGGATCAACGGGGAAGGGGACTTCCTGCTGCGGTCGCTCATTGACGGGGCGTTTACCGTTTCGCGCCAGCCGATGGATGCGCGGCTGGTGACACAGGTGGTGGGGCGGTGGGAGAGTTTTTCGGAAAAATTCCTGAACTCCTATGTGTATTCCAATGAATGGCTGATACCGTTTATGCTCAGCGTGTTCCTGTGCCGGGTGGGAGGCACGGTTTTTGAAGCAAGGGCCAAAAGGGACACGGTGCTGATTACGCTGCTGGTGCTGCTTTGCGGCGGGGCGATGGCGCTGTTTTTCCGCGGGGGGAATTTCTGGAATTTCCCGTATTACCTGTTGCAGATCATGCCGATCGTGGCGATGGCGATGGGCTGTGCCATGGCGTTCAGGATGGGCGATGCCCGGCTGGTGATGATGCTGGCGATACTGTGGGGGCTGAATGATGCGACGCGGATTGTGTTCGGGGCTTACCGGCCATTCATCGCCTATATGAAGGGCGATAATAAATACAGCTACATTTTTATGAACGACCGGCAGTACCAGGTGGCGCGGGAGCTGAACCGTTTCCCCATCGCGGGGCAGTCGATGTATGTGTGCAACGAGGACAATATGCTCTATATCCTCACGCATACGGAGAACCCGCGCTATTTCATTTTCCCGGCATTCACGCGGTTTGCGTGGCTGGCCAAGGTGCTGGGGGTGGAGCTGGAAACCACACAGAAAACCGTGAAGGCGTCACACCCGGTGGCGATTGTGGGATGGCGGGGGGATGCGTGTTTCAGTTCGCTGGGCGATGAAGCGCCGAATTATGCGCTGTATACCTCCATCATGAACACGGTGGTGTATATGCGCAAGGATATGCTGCAGCAGCTTAAAGCGGTGAGCGTGCCAGAAGAGAATCCGCAAGCGCCATAATTTTGTTGACGGTGAGCACCCCGTCGGGGATGTGGCCGGTGTTGAGCATGTAGATGCCGGGGATGGAGGTTGCCATGGGCAGCGGGTTTTGCTGCAGGTGGGCGGTGGGTAGCGGCAGGATGTATTTCACGCGGGAGGTTTTCAGGCAGCGCAGGTGGGTGCGGTTGAAGGCGGGATACATGCGCTCCAACATATCAAGGGTGCGGGTTTGAAGGTCTTCGACGCTTTTCAGCTCGGGCGAGGTGGAGGGCAGGTAGCGGGGGAGGTAGACCAGCGAAAGGCCGCCGAACTCAGTGCGGTCTACTAATGCGGACATTTCGATGACGCCGGTGTAGGGAACCCAGCGGTCGAGGACGTTGGTGATATAGTAGGGCGAGATGGGCTGCTCCATGAGCAGGGAGGTGCAGACGATACCGAGATATTCGATATTGGAAAGCCGGTTGCGCTCCTCGTTGCTGAGTTGTGGGCAGAGGAGGGGCACAATGGGGGCGGCAGCGGTAATGATGACGCGATCAAAGCTGAGAGCGCCTCCATGGGTGGCGACGTGGATGGCATCACCGGCACGGGTGACTTGCTGCACAGGGGTGGCCGGGCGGATATCCGCACCCATGGATTCCAGCTTATGTTGCAGTGCGGTGAGGATGGTTTCATAGCCGCCCTGCACATATCCGAAGACTTCCTGTTTGCCTTTGCCTTTACGTGCGCCGAACATGCGCTGGATGTTGCTGATGATGAAGGCGGCGGAAAGCTCGGAGAATTTTTCCCCGAATTTGGACTGGAGCAAAGGGGACCAGAGTTTTTCTGTGGTATTGCGGCCAGACCAGCGGGTGAGCCAGGCGATGGAGGTCTGGTTTTCATAGGGCTTCAGGTTGCGCAGCGAGGAGGCGCGAAGGAGGGTGAGGCCGAGGCGGAATTTATCTACAAGGTTAATAACGGGGAATTTCAGAAACTGGCCGATATTGGACAGGGAGTGAAGTTTCCCTGCCGCGAAGAAACCGGTGTGGGTGGCGCGCCACTGGACTTTTTCGCTCAATCCCAGCTCTGCCAACAGGGAGAGGAGAAGCCCATCTTCCTGCGACATGACGTGGTAGTGGCGGTCCCAGGTGAGGTGGCCGAGCTGCCAGGTGCTGGTCTGGCCGCCAATGGTTTCGGAGGCTTCGAGGAGGGTGACGTGATGGCCCTGTTTGCACAAGCGGTAGGCCATAGTGAGGCCCAACATGCCAGCGCCGACAATGCCGAAGCGCAGTTGTTGGGATTCGGCCATGGACGCTTAATGCGCCTTTTTGGGGGCGAGGCTGAAATTATGGATGAGTTCCTCGGCGATCTGCACAGCGTTCAGGGCGGCGCCTTTGCGCAGGTTGTCGGAAACGATCCACATATTGAGGCCGTGCTTTACGGTGGGGTCGGCACGAAGGCGGGAGACATATACCCCGTCTTCGCCCGCGCATTCGATGGGGGTGCAGTAGCCGCCGTTGCGGGGTTCATCGTATACCACCACGCCATCGGCATCGGCGAGGAGTTCGCGGGCTTCATCCACGGAGAGGGCGCTTTCGAATTCCACATTTACGGATTCGGAATGGCCGACAAACACGGGCACGCGCACGCAGGTGGCAGTGACGGAGATATTGGGATCGAGGATTTTCTTGGTTTCATTGACCATTTTCCACTCTTCCTTGGTGGAGCCGTCGTCCATGAACACGTCGATATGGGGAATGACGTTGAAAGCGATGCGCTTGGTGAATTTTTCCGGTTCCTTGGTGCTGTTCATGAAGAGGGCCTTGGTCTGGTCGAAAAGCTCGTCCATACCTTCTTTGCCTGCGCCGCTGACCGACTGGTAGGTGCTGACCACGATGCGCTTGATTTTGGCCACGTCGTGCAGGGGTTTCAGGGCCACGAGCATCTGCATGGTGGAGCAGTTGGGGTTGGCGATGATATTGGTTTTGCGGAAATCCTTCAGCGCGCTGGCGTTTACTTCGGGGATGACGAGCGGAATTTCAGGCTCCATGCGGAACAGGGAGGTGTTGTCGATGACCACGGCGCCTGCGGCGGCAGCGCGGTGGGCGAAGGCTTTGGACACATTCGACCCGGCGGAGGAGAGCACAATGTCGGTGTCGGCAAAATCATAATCGTCGAGGGACTGGACTTTGAGGATAGCGACTTCGCCGTAGCTTACTTCCTTGCCCACGGATTTGCGGGAGGCGAGTGCCACGACTTCGCTGGCTGGGAAGCGACGCTCGGACAGAATCTTCAAGATCTCACGGCCCACATTACCGGTGGCACCGACGACTGCGACTTTGTAACTCATTGTATTTTCTCTTATAAATTTGTTTTAAGGTTTTGAGTTGAGTAGTTTAGGCGAAGGCGGCGCTTCGCGCAACGGCGTGTTTTGGATGATTTTTTTGCAGGGAGTGTGCATAATGTGGTGCGCATGAAGGGTGCATTCAAGACACCGATGCAGCAGGGCATAACGACTGTTAGGGGGGTGGTTATGAATAATGATTCGAATACGATTGTGATGAATGGCCGCTGGGGACAGCGGCTTCCGGTGCGCGTTACCGGGGATAAGCCTGAAATGACCCCTGATTTTTCGGTGGTGTCTGCGCGGGTGTGCATGGATGCGCGGGTGCGGCTGGAGGGGATGCGCGGGTTTTCAGACGGAGACAAGCTTCACAACCTGATAGGCAACACCAAGCCGGACTGTTTTACACCGAGTAGCATTCTCGGAGAATTGGTGGACCGGTTATCGCGGCAATTCAAAACACCTGTCAGGGTTCTTGTGAATCCGCCCGACCATTCTAAAAGCGCGCGGGCGGGAGACGATTTGAGCTACGAGCTGGAACTGTCGCCCGTGCCGGATGGCGTAACCACAAACAATTTTACCGCAGCGGTGAGGCAGACTTTAAGGCGAATGTCTGTTGAACGTGGCGGTATGCAGGCGCGAAGCGCTTAAAACTTTCATGCTGTTTATTGATATCAATAGTTTATGGGAAAAGTGAGTATTTGCTGTTGGGGTTGATTTTTGCTAATATGTTAACGAATTAACCTGCAAGGACATTATATGGCTATCGTTCAACCCCGTGCGGCGCACAACCAGATCAGCATTGAAACCGAAAACCAAGGGCGCATGACGCTCACGCTTGAACCGAAAGCTGGTTTGGACAGGGAGGGCGACCAGGCGATTGCCACCGTGCAGATCCGGGCGGATTTGCGCAAAGAGGACGGCATGGGCATTGATACGGAAAAGCACAAGCTGTTACTGGGCGTGCCGGTGGGCAGTGCGCCCGGCGAGGGCAGCGTGCTACGCGAACTGGACCAGCGGTTGAACGCTAAATACCGGGAGATTGGCAAGCGCGTGGCTGAGCAGGTGCCGGAGAAGAAAGTTGAAGTGGAGGCCCAGTACCAGAACGCGGTGAAGGTGGAGTTGACCGAAGAGCGGCCGATGGTGCGCGATTTGCGGGCGCAGAAGGGGGAGAAAGCGTATGACGTGACGCTTTACCCGATGCCTCCGGGAACGGATGCGAGCGGCTTTAACCGATTGGTGCGTGAAACGCTCAACGAAATTAAAGCGGACCGCCAGCCAGATTTGGGCGCGGCGCGTTAAGCAGCGGCGCGCTTGCTGCTGGCGAGCGTTTTCAGGATCGCTTCGCCCATCTCTTTTGTGCCTACTTTTTTCATGCCGTCCTGCATGATGTCGCCTGTGCGCAGGCCTTGGGCGAGCACGTTCTTTACGGCATTTTCCAGAAGGTCGGCCTCTGGCTTGAGGTCGAAAGAGTAGCGCAGCATCATGGCGAAAGACAGGATGGTGGCAATGGGGTTCGCAGCGCCTTTGCCAGCGATGTCGGGGGCGGAGCCGTGGACGGGCTCATAGAGGCCGGGAGTGCCGGCAATGCCGAGCGAGGCGGAGGGAAGCATACCCAGCGAACCGGTAAGCATGGAGGCGATGTCTGACAGGATATCGCCAAACATGTTGGTGGTGACCATGACATCGAATTGCTTGGGGTTGCGCACCAGCTGCATTGCCGCGTTGTCGACATACATGTGGCTCAGTTCGAGCTGGGGGTATTCTTTTTGATGGAGCTTTATCATTTCTTCGCGCCACATTTCGGTGCATTCGAGCACGTTTGCCTTATCTACCGAACAAACGCGGCCACCGCGTTTGGCGGCGAGCTCAAAGGCAACACGGCCGATGCGCTCTACTTCCGGGGAGGTGTAGACTTCGGTGTTGAAGCCGCGGCGGGTGCCGTCGGGCAGGGTTTCGACGCCGCGGGGCTGGCCGAAATAGATGCCACCGGTAAGTTCGCGCACGATCATGATATCCAGCCCGGCGATGATGTTGTGCTTGAGGGAGGAGGCGTCGGCGAGGGCGTCGAAGCAGATGGCGGGGCGGAGATTTGCGAAAAGGGCCAGTTCCTTGCGAATGCCGAGGAGGCCTTTTTCAGGGCGCTTGGCGATGGGTAGGGATTCCCATTTAGGGCCGCCGACGGCACCCAGCAGGACGGCATCGGATTTTTTGGCGTTGGTGACGGTTTCTTCGGGGAAGGGAGTGCCCACGGCATCATAGGCCGCGCCGCCAAGGAGGCTGGTGGAGGTGGTGAATTTTACCGGGCCATTCTCGCTGAACCATTCAATGATTTTCACGGTTTCGGCGACTACTTCGGGGCCGATGCCGTCGCCGGGGAGGAGGAGGATGTGCTTTGAAACGGTCATGTGGGGCTCTCATCTGCTTAATTTGGAGGTAAAAGCCATAATGAGCCTATGGTTTTTGTGCAATATAAAAAAATAATTTGTTTTATTTCAGTATTTTGTTTTTGAGGTTGGAATGGTTTTATAGGCTCAATTATTTAACGTAAATTAATATTATGTTGTTATATTTGTGCAATCATGGCAAAAGTGAGACATAGTTAATATAGGAGAAATGCCTATGAAGGAGAAGCGACAGATCCCGATGCTGGGGCGCGAGCGTACCGACTGGCAGGCGCGGCTGAATGCGGCCAAGCAGGTAAACCTGGCAAACCGCGGGCAGGACGAGTTGAGCTGGGTGCTGTATGACAAGAACGATCCGGCGCATGAAAATATCCCCTCCGTTATCAGCAATAGCCGCCAGCTTCCTTTTGGCGCGGTCGTGATGAGCGTGGATATGACGCCGACTTCGGCAGAAGAAGCACAGCTTATACGCAAGCATAATGAGCGCCATGGCGACAACCTGCCTACACCGCCGCAGAACCATGCCATTTATTTCACGGCGCATGAAGATATTATCAAGCCGCTGGCCACCACATTCCACCGGTCTTTTGACCGCCGCACCCATATGAAGGAGCCGATGACACGGGAAAACCAGACGTATGGCCACATGGTTCGGTGGGATGTGCCCCCGGCTGGAGATGAGGTTGAGCATTATCACATGCAGATACCCGGCAATAACCATCCTAAATCCCCGGTTGAGGGCTTGCGCCGCATTGCGCTCAGCAGCAGTCTGCCGCGCATTATGGAACGGCTGGCGCTTGAGGGGCCTTCATCGCTGCCGGGGTATCATGAATTTCCTGACCGGGCGATGCTTAACGGCAAGCACGGGATCATGTCGATGCATCTTGCCAGTGAGCTGGGACAGCAGATTTCTGAGCGTATACAGGGTAGAGCGGGCGTTAGGGAAGAAAATTTTAGCGAGAGGTTTGCCTGGCCTGTGGATAACAAGATTGCTGAACGCATTGCGCGGGTGGCAAAGAGCGATGCGGAAATGCAGGAGCGTGCCGACCGGGATCGGGCTATTTATGAGCGGGTGACGCCGACTGCACGCGATGCCTCCGGGGCGATTGCGGAGCTGGGAATCAAGCCTAACAGTTACGATATAGCCAAGAAATAACCTTACACAGGAGATGTTATGGTAGAGAAGCACACAGGTCCGACTTCTATGGAGGATTATGCACGCAGGGAGGGATATAAGCCCTCTAAAATGTATACGCCAGAACAGAAGGGGCCGATCAACTCCGAAGTCTTTATTGATAACCTCTATGCAAGCCCGGTGGACCCGGCAAACCGGCCCTCGCCGGAAAACCCTAATACGATACGGCTGGTGGCGGACAAGGGAAGCCCTGCCGGGCCGCTGACACTGCTGATTGAGGTGAACGGGCCGCAGGCCGCAGATCTTATCAGCCGCATTGAAAAAAGGCTGTCTTCCACGGCTTCGGGGCCTAACACTCCTTCGGCGGCGGATTCATTCACGGTGGTTCGTTCGCTGCCGTCGAGCGGGAACATGATCGTTTCCGCCAATGAGCCTTCGATGGATTATACCCTGATCGCAAAGGTGGTGGATGAGATCAACGGCACTATGCGCGGATTTGTAATTGACCGCGATAACGGGATTAAGGAGAAGAGGGCTGATGACGTGAACCACGAGCTGGACACGGACGATGTCAGAAAGGCGCTGGCTTCTGCTTATAAGCGGTATGGGCGGGAGAGCGCGGCGCGCAATGGCGGTTATGCCGGGGCGGCGAGCGGCGGCAATACCGGCGGCTCCGTGGGTGGCGGGTTTGGCCCGCGCTGAGAAACTGCTTTAAGGCCTTAGCGCTGGTTGCTGGTTTTAAACGATTTTATGCCGCCAGCCATGGGGTGTTCAGCCGCTGCTGCTGTTCGTAGGCGGCGATCTCGCCCAGTTTTTTGAAGGTGAGGCCGATATCGTCGAGGCCGCCGAGCAGGCATTCCTTGCGGAAGGGCTCGATAGTGAAGTTATAGGCGGGAACATTCTGGCCTTCTGCCTGAACGGTTTGTTTTTCCAGATCTACATTCAGTTTTTTGCCGGCCTTGGCGTCTGCCATGAGCTGGTCTACGTTTTCTTTTGGCAGAACAATAGGCAGAATGCCGTTCTTGAAGCAGTTGTTGAAGAAAATATCGGCATAGGACGGGGCGATGACGCAGCGGATGCCGAAGTCGAGGAGCGCCCATGGAGCATGTTCGCGGCTGGAGCCGCAGCCGAAATTGGAGCCGGAGACGAGGATCTCGGCATGGTCATAGGGCGCGTTGTGCAGAACGAAGTCCTCATTCTTTTTGCCATTCACGTCGAAGCGCATTTCGTAGAATAGGCCTTCCTTGAGACCAGTGCGCTTGATGGTTTTCAGGAACTGCTTGGGGATGATCATGTCCGTGTCCACGTTTTCGATGGGCAGGGGGGCTGCGATGCCGGTGAGGGTGGTGAAGGGCTGCATAATGTCCTCGGGTTTAGCGTGAATGGAAGTCGTCATCGCGGCTGGTGGAGGAGCGCGTGCGCGGGATATTGTCGGTTTTTACGGCCTTGGTTGCGGTGAGCACTTCGGTGCGGATGGATTCCTTATCCTTCTGGGCGATATCCCAGCTTTGCATGGGGACGATCACATGGCTCAGATCAGCATCGGAGGTGGCTTCGATATGGGTTCCGGGCGGGAGTTTGCCTGCTTTGGCTGCAAGGGCGAGCCTTTCACTGGCATCCGTCATTTCGGCACGGCCTTCCGGCGTGCCTAGCCAATCGCCCTGCGGGCGCAACGGGGCGCGGATGAGCACCCCGGTTTCAGGGGTTTGGGTGATTGCGAAGGGGCCGGCGGCGAGGATTGGCATGTTTAGAACTGCTTCAGCTTAACGCTGCAGCCTGCCTCGGTGTTCTGGCCCGAGGCGGTGGCGCAGAGGGAGACGTCGCCAGTGAGCTTGTTTACTTTCCATGCGGCGGGGTTGGTGGAGTTGCCGATGGGGAACAGCTCATAGCGCGGGGCGGCGAGGAAGATGGCGATGGCGAGGAGGCCTGCGCCGATGATGATAGCCATGGGGGTGGTGAGGGCGTTCATGAAAGGGTCCTTACGTCGGTTAGTTTTCCGGTGACTGCCGCGGCGACTGCCATGGCAGGGCTTACGAGATGGGTGCGGCCACCGCGGCCCTGACGGCCTTCGAAGTTGCGGTTGCTGGTGCTGGCGCAGCGTTCGCCGGGCTCAAGCCGGTCGGCGTTCATGGCGAGGCACATGGAGCAGCCGGGCTCGCGCCACTCAAAGCCTGCGGCGAGGAAGATTTTGTCGAGGCCTTCTTTTTCGGCCTGTTCCTTTACCAGCCCGGAGCCGGGGACGACCATGGCGAGCTTGACGCTTTTATTGACGTGCTTGCCTTGCGCCATTTGGGCGGCGGCGCGGAGGTCTTCGATGCGGCCATTGGTGCAGGAGCCGATGAATACCTTGTCGATGGGGACTTCATTGAGCGGCTGGCCTGCGGTCAGGCCCATGTATTCAAGGGCGCGCTCTATGGAGTGTTTTTTCTCGATATCCGGCTCATTGGCGGGGTTTGGGACGTTTGCGGTGATGGGCAGCACTTGTTCCGGGCTGGTGCCCCATGTGACCTGCGGGATGATATCTGCGGCGTTTATCACCACTTCGGCATCGTATTTCGCGCCCGGATCGGAGGGAAGGGTTTTCCAGTAGCTGACGGCTTTGTCCCAGTTTGCGCCCGTGGGGGCGAGGGGGCGGCCTTTGAGGTAGGCGAAGGTGGTTTCGTCGGGGGCGATGAGGCCGGCACGGGCGCCTGCTTCGATGGCCATGTTGCAGACGGTCATGCGGCCTTCCATGCTCAGGCCCATGATGGCATCGCCCGTGTATTCGATCACGTAGCCGGTGCCGCCGGCGGTGCCGATTTTGCCGATGATGGCCATAGTGATGTCCTTGGCGGTGACGCCTGCGGGGAGCTTGCCGTTTACGGCGACGCGCATATTCTTGGCGCGGCGCTGGATGAGGGTTTGCGTGGCGAGGACGTGTTCCACCTCGGAGGTGCCAATGCCGAATGCGAGGCTGCCGAAGGCGCCGTGGGTGCTGGTGTGGGAGTCGCCGCAGACGATGGTCATGCCGGGCTGGGTGAAGCCCTGCTCAGGGCCCACGATGTGGACGATGCCCTGGCGGCGGTCGTCCATGGCGTAGTGGGTGATGCCAAATTCTTCGGCGTTGTCTGCAAGGGTCTGCACCTGGATGCGGGAAGTTTCGTCCTTGATGATGCCCTGCTTGCGCTCAGGCGTGGTGGGGACGTTATGGTCGGGCACGGCGAGGGTTGCGTCGGGGCGGCGGACTTTGCGGCCGGTCATGCGCAGGCCTTCAAACGCCTGCGGGGAGGTGACCTCGTGGACAAGGTGGCGGTCGATATAGATGAGGCAGGTACCATCGGTTTGCGTGTCTACCAGATGGGATGCCCAGATTTTATCGTAAAGCGTTTGTGCGGCCATGATTTTTTCGTTGTTAAGATTTGTAAAGGAAATGTATTTTATACTATGCTATGGGATAGCGTTTTTAGCAAACTCCGCGTGGGGAATAAAGGGGAATGTCTGAAGAAAGGCCAAAGAAAATATCGCGAGAGGCCGCGGCTTTGCTGAGGGAGCGCTGCGGGGTGACGCTGGATTGCCGAAGCGACGGGAAATATGAACATGGCAATACGGCCAAGCGGGGATATTTTATCCTGCATTGCAGCGATTTAAATATGCGCGAAATTACCGACCTTAAGCAATGGGTGGAGCAAACGGCATTCACCAAGGAAGCGCAATTCAGCGGCGATGCGCAAAGCACACCGGTGATACAACGTGGCAAAAGCCTGATCTACCCCCAAGCCAGTTACGGGGATTTCGCGTATTTCGGGCTGGAGATGCTGCCGATCCACCCGAATAAGCCGAAAAGCGTGGCGGTATTCCCTGAGGATGCTGACCTGGCGCGGGTGTGGCGGGAAAGCAGGGTTGAGCATTACAATGGCGGGGAGGCGGCCTATGCCAAGATGCCCAATGTGCATGTATCGCACGCGCTGCCCCGGGGGCCGCACTGGATGGCGCGCGCTGGCCAGAGGGATGCGGCGGCGCGGGACGATGACGAGCGGAAGCGGTAAAGAAATCCCAAAAAAAATCCCGTGGGGGTGAGCCGCACGGGATTTTTTTATTTGTTCTAAAAGACGCAGATTATTTCTTGGCGGCTTTCTTTTCCTTTGGCGCTTTCGGCGCGGCGGGGGCGGCGGCTTCGGTAGAAGCGGACACGGCTACTTCCTTCACTTCTTTCTTTTCGGTGATGCGGGCTGCCTTGCCGGTGAGGCCACGGAGATAGTACAGCTTTGCGCGGCGCACTTCACCCTTGCGGACGAGCTCAACGGCGTCTACGCGGGGGGAATAGAGCGGGAACACGCGTTCTACGCCTTCGCCATGGCTGATTTTGCGAACGGTGAAAGCCGAGCGCTGGCCAGCGTTGCGGATGGCGATCACGA
Source organism: Alphaproteobacteria bacterium (assembly GCA_025360345.1). Classification (GTDB taxonomy): domain Bacteria; phylum Pseudomonadota; class Alphaproteobacteria; order Rickettsiales; family SXRF01; genus JANYBV01. The sequence continues at coordinate 21,403 of JANYCJ010000116.1, forward strand.
CGCCTTCGAAAGCCTGGATGCGTTCGTTGTTGCCTTCGATGATGCGCACCTGGACGCGCACAGTGTCACCTTGCGAGAACTTGTCGAGGCGCTTGCCTTCTGCCAGTTTCTTCAGGTTGTCGGATTCAATCTTCTGCAACAAGTTCATTTCAGTCTTCCTTAGGTTTATAATATTGCGTTCAAGCGTCACGCAGGCTGCACACCTCAATGGTGCTAGTCGTCGTTTCGCTCCTCCGGTTTCTGCCGGAGACCAGTATTTTTTCCCGCTTTGGGCGGTAGTAGGTCTGGGCGGCGAGAAGCGGTTATCTCTCGGGCTTGCTCTAGCCGCCATGTATCTATTTGTTCGTGGTTTCCTGAAAGTAGCACTTCAGGCACCGCTAATCCATTCCAAACGGACGGTCTAGTATAATGTGGATATTCCAGCAGTCTAGCATATTTTGTGGTATTGCTGAAACTTTCCTGCTGGGTTGCGCCGGGCTTGGCGATAACGCCGGGAAGCAGGCGGATAATGGCGTCTATCATGGTGAGGGCGGCCAGTTCGCCGCCGGAAAGGATGAAGTCGCCAAGGCTTACCTCCTCCATGCTGTGATGGTCTATGACGCGCTGGTCTATGCCCTCGAAGCGGCCACAGAGGATTATTAAGTCTTGATTTGTATGGTTTTCTACCCAGTTTTGGGTGAGGGTGCGCCCGCGGGGGGAGGGGTAGACGACTTTAGCGGCGGGGAGGATGGTTTTGGCGTGGGTGATGGCGGCATCAATGACATCAGGTTTCATGACCATGCCGATGCCGCCGCCGAAGGGGGAATCATCCACCGTTTTATGCTTGTCCAAGGCAAAATCACGCAAATCCAGCACTTTAAGGTTCCAGAGGCCTTTATCATGGGCTTTTCCGGCGAGGGAGAGGCCGAGCGGGCCGGGGAACATGCCGGGGAAAACGGTGATAGCAATGACGGAAAACAGTGGTTTATCCATTTACAATCCTTAAACTATAGTATGTAACCCTTATCTATTGATTGATAAGGATAGGGTTGGCGCAATGCGCCCTTGATATCCACATAGAGGTAAGACATGGCGGAATTTATTCCAAGCGATAACTTGTACCCGGAAGAAGTGACCCCGGTGCATGAAGAGAAACTGCCCAGCTGGGTGGATAAGTTCGGCACCTCGTTTGCGGTTTTGATGGTGAGCATTGCGCTGTTTCTGGGCTCTTTCGGGCTATTGCTGTGGAATGAATACAAGACCGTGGAAGAAGTATGGCGACTGAACGAAGGTACGAGGCTGGTGGTACCGCTGGCTTCCGACCAGCCGGATTCTGACACGAACGGGCAGCTGATCCATACCAGCGGCAAGGTGAACACGGACGATATTCTTTCTGATGAGGTGTTTTACATCAGCGCCAACGGGGTGAAGCTGGCGCGCATCGTGGAGATGTACCAGTGGGCCGAAGAGGTGGGCCGGTCTACGGAAGAGGGCGAGAAGGATAAAAAGGCGCTGACGCATGTGAAGGTGTGGTCGCAGAAGGCCATTGACTCCAACAAATTCAAGCAGCAGCAGGGGCATATCAACCCGCCGATGGAACTGTTTTCCAGTGAATATATCGCCAATAACGTGAATGTGGGCGGATTCGCGCTGACGGAGCCGTTTATCGTGCAGCTGAACGATTACCAGGATTTCCCGATGACGGCGGACACCTATGCGCAGATCAGCCCGGATATGCAGCAGTTCAAGCTGCATGGCACGGAGTTTTACAAGGGGAGCCCGGATGCGCCGGAGGTGGGGGACATACGGGTGCGCTATAAAATTGTGAAGCCGGGAAAAATCATCAGCGTGATCGGGATGCAGAACCTGGACAAGATCGAGGTCTACCACACCGATTACAGTGCGATCAAGCTGCTGACCGACGGTAAGGTGGACGCCGATACGATGCTGCGGCGCGAGGTGAATGCGCGCGATGTGGGGCTGATCTGGGAATTGCGGTTTTTGGCGTGGTTCGTGATGATGGTGAGTATCGGGATGACGCTTTATTCGTTTAACATCCTTGCGCATGTGCTGCCGCTGGTGGGCGGGCTTGTGGGGTATAATAATTACGAGATGTCGTTCTTCCTGTCGCTGGCGTTTACGCTGATGACGGTGGCGACGGCGTGGATGTCTTACCGGCCAGCTTTTGCCGTGGGGCTGATGGTGCTGGGTGTGTCGCTCATCATTGTTTCCACCTTCCTGAAAAAGAAAACCAAGAAACAGATCGCCAAGGCGGAGGCGAAGGAAGAAAAACGTGAGTTGAAGCGGATCGCGCGGCTGGAAGCGCGTGCGCAGCGGGCGGTCAAAACGCCTAAAAAACGCGGCGTGGCGGTGAAGGAAGCTGAAAAAGCGATTCCGGCGAAGCTTAAATTCCTCAAAGCGCCGAAGACCGAGCCGCAGGCACCCGTGGTTGCGGATACTCCTGCCGATGAGCCGGGCCCTGTTTCTGAATAATTAGCCGTTTTCGGGGACGTCTTTATCTTCGTCGCCGGGTTCTTCGTAATCCGGGGGGATGACGATGATATGGCCCTTCGCTGTGTTCACTTCGCCAAAGAAGGCGGAGGTGAAGGGGAGCATTTCGGCCTGACCGTTGGGGTGCTCGATTTCGAGGATGTCGCCTGCGCCGAAGTTATAGAGGGTGATGACCTTGCCGTAGGTTTCGCCGGTGATGGTAAGGGCGCTGAGGCCGATCAGGTCGGCGCCTGCGTATTCGTTTTCGGCGATTTCCTGCAGGGAGGCATCGGCGTAGAGCTCGGTGCCGTTGAGTTTCTCGGCTTCGTTACGGTCTGTGATGCCTTCGATGCTGGCGATGAGCTGGGTGGCTTTGGCGCCGTGGCGGGTGAGGGTGAAGCGGCGTTTGCCCGACACGTCGAAAAGCTGCCCATAGCGGAGCAGGTCTTCGGGGTCTTCGGAAAAGCTGTGGATTTTCACTTGTCCGCGCACGCCGTGCGCGGAAGCAATGACGCCTACTTTAAAGCCGGGGGTTCCCATGCTTCAGATTAGGCGGCTGCGCCGGCTTTCTGTTCTTTCTTGGAGCCTTTGGCGGGCTTGAAAGCGGGCTTGGTATCTACAAGGCCGGCACGGTTGAAGAACACGTGCACGCGGTCAGACAGCTGAACGCCGGTGGAGAGCCAGTATTTGGCACGCTCGGAGTCGATGCTTACGCGCTTGGGGTCTTCAGCGGCGAGAAGGGGGTTATAGGTCCCGATCTTTTCGATGAACTTGCTGTCACGCGGCGAGCGCGAGTTGGTGACAACAATGCGATAATACGGGCGCTTCTTGGTTCCGGCGCGAGCCATTCTGATGGTTGTAGGCATAGTTTCCTTGCGAACAAAAGTGTGATTAAGAGGCCGCCTTATAGCAGGCGGTTTCGGCGAGGACAAGAAGAAATTGACAGGTTTTTTATATAGTGTGGCGGGAAAGGCGGCCAGCCTAAAAAAAAGATGCCATTTTCTTAATAAAAATGATATATTTAGTCAGGAGGAAGTGATGTATGCGGGTTGTGGCCCTGGAAAAGTTAGCACATATTAAATTGCCTAAAGGGCGGTTTGATCTCGATCCTTCGCCGATATATCGGAAAATCATACACTTCCTGACGCTCAAAACCTACCGGCCTACTTATATCGGCATGGAGCATATCCCCATGGAGGGGCCGGCCATCATTATCTGCAACCATGTTTCCTATGTGGACGGCCCGATCATTGACGCGGGATGCAAGCGGCGGGTGCGCTACCTGATTGACCAGGACATCTTTAATTTGCCGGTGGTGCATTACCTGATGAGCCTAAACCGGTCTATTCCTATCGCTTATCACCGGCAGGCGGTGGAGAAGGCGTTTGACGAAATATCCGAAGGGCTGAAGGCTGGGGATATTATCTGCATTTTCCCGGAAGGCTCGCTGACTTATACGGGCAGCCTTGGGCGCTTCAGGCCGGGGATCGAGTTTATTTTGCGGCGCGACCCGGTGCCGGTGATTCCGATGGC
>JANYCJ010000195.1 GCA_025360345.1 Alphaproteobacteria bacterium
CATGACGATGGGGATGTGGGAAACTTCGGCATCTGCCTTGATTTTCTTGCAGGCCTCGAAGCCGTCCATGCCGGGCATCATCACGTCTAGCAGGATGAGGTCGGGCTTGTGTTCCTTGGTTTTGGCGATGGCTTCAAAGCCGTCTTTGGCGGCGATCACGTCGTAATATTCGGAGGTGAGCTTGGCTTCGAGAAGCTTGATATTGGCGGGTACGTCATCAACGACGAGGATTTGGGCGGTCATGCCATTTCCTCCTCACCGAGGAATTTGCGCACCGTGTTCAGGAAGGGCACGATGGAGATTGGCTTGGAAATGTAGGCCTGACAACCAGCGGCGAGGATTTTTTCCTCGTCGTCCTTCATAGCGAAGGCGGTGACGGCGATGATGGGAATGTCGCGCAGGATGTCTTCGGCCTTGAGGCGGCGGGTGACGTCGAGGCCGGAAATTTCGGGGAGCTGGATGTCCATGAGGATCAGGTCAGGGCGCTGGGCGCGGGTGAGGTTGATCGCTTCGAGGCCTTCTTTGGTTTCAATGGTTTCATAGCCATGCGCGGTCAGCAAGTCACGGAACAACTTCAGGTTTAAGTCGTTATCTTCAACGATAAGAATACGTTTTCTCATGAATTCCCGGGCGGTAGCTTGTTTCTTGTTAAATTTTATTGGAGCGCGTTGGTTTTAGCGCATTTGGCTATCTAATCAGGGAATCATTAAGATTGCGTTTATGGATGGAAGAATCGGTTGGATTCGCCCGCTAAATTGTAAAAAAAGGGCTGAAATGGCCGTTTTTCCATACCTGCCCTGTGCCGCGGCGCAGGATCGGGGTTAACACAAATATACGGCTGGTTATTTGGATTTGGGTTTTTTAGCGGAGGATGCCTTGGCCTTGCCGTCTTTTGCCTTGGACTCTTTTGGCTTGGCTTCCTTTGGCTTTTCTTCCTTGGCGGGCTCGTCCTTCGGTTCGGGCGTGCCTTCCGGATTTTCGCGGAATTCACAGGCGACGATATTAATGTCGTACACCGGGTGCTCAAGGCCGGACAAGCCGGGGCTGGAAGAGAACATCCAGCCGAGGAAAAGCTTCTTGGGCTGCTCGCCGGGCTTGATCTCGCGGATTTCAAGCAGGGCGGCGTTTTCAGGCTGCTGGTCAGGCGGGGATTTCCAGCAGCGGCGGGTGATGATTTCAAGATTATCGAAGGTCAGCACGATGCCGATGGGGCCTTCCAGCTTTGAGACATGGCCGGTGACCTTGTTCAGACCCTGCAATAGCACCGTGTTGGTGGGGGGGGGCTCTTCGGATTCAATGGGGGCGGCGTCGGGGGCGGTGGTGGTGGTAGTGGCGGTGACGGGGGCCGGGGGGGCGTCCGACGCGGCGAAGGGGGCTGGCTGCTGGGCGCCGGTTTGCCACGGCAACAAGGCGGGGCCGCCCTGATGGATGGGGGCGGCGGGGCGCTCGGGCGCTTCAGCGATGGGGGACGGCTCACCCACGGTGATGCTGCTGCCCTCCACCGGATGGTTGAATTCCGAGGCATCCGGCGGGGAGACCTGGCTGATAGAAACCTGCGCAAGGGCTGCTTGCGGCGAAAGCAGCAAGGTCAGGGCGGCGAGCAATGGCAGGGATCTAATCATTAATTCAGGGTCGGGGCGCCGGTTTTCTTATCGGAGGGTGTGGACGCGTCCGCGCCACCTTTGTTCTTATCAACGCCACCGCCGCTAAACATGAACTTGCCGATCAGCTCTTCGAGGCTTACCGAGGACTGGGTGAACTGGATCTTACCGCCTTCGGCGAGCATCTTGTCATCCGCGCCGGGGGTGAGGGAGACGAATTTTTCACCGAGGAGACCAGCGCTGGAGATGGCGGCGGAGGAATCCACCGGCATCTGCGTGTTCTGGCGGATCTGCATCTTTACCACGGCTTCATAGGTTTTGGGGTCGAGGGCGAGGTCGCTGACCACGCCGACCTTGATGCCGCCGACGCGCACGTCGCTGCCCAGAGCGATGCCCGTGGCGTTGCTGAACTTGGCGCTGACGGTGTAGCCGGACTCCACATGCATCTGGCTGCCCTCATAGGCGAAGACGAGGAAGGCACCGCCAACGATCAGCACGAGCGCGCCCATCAGCGTTTCGAGAAGGTTTTTTTTCTGCATAGTTGGAGCCTTTACTATTTTTTGCTTGTTTCCGAATGGATTCAATAGCAAAAAAGAACTGCTTACGAAATAAAAAAGCGCAACATCGTCGGATGTTTTCGCCAATAGGGGAAAAGGCGGTTCGCATATGCATCCATTCCTACGGTTGCTACGGCCCAAACAATGGATAAAGAACGCCTTTGTCTTTGCGCCTTTATTTTTCTCACACCAGTTCCTGAATTTCCTACCATGGAAACTTACGGTTTTCGGAGCGCTGTGCTTTATCTGCGTGTCATGCATCGTCTATATATTTAACGATATTTCGGACGTGGAGGAGGACAGGAGGCACCCGGTAAAGTGCCTGCGGCCACTGGCTTCCGGGGAAGTGACCATCCTGCAGGCGGCAATACTGGCCTGTTTTTTCGCGGGTATGGCGCTGTTCGTGCTGACGGCCCTGCCGCTGGCCTGCACAGAAATCGCCACGGTGTATATGATTTCCAACATTTGCTATACGGTGATTTTGAAGCGCATTGCCATTATCGACATCGTGTTCATCGCTTCCTGCTACGTGATGCGGGTGCTGATGGGGTGTTACGCGCTTTCGGTGACAATTTCGCCCTGGATTATCCTTACCACATTCTTCCTGGCGCTGTTCCTCGGCTTTTCCAAGCGCTACCACGAGATGGGCTATGAGGATTATGCGCGGCACAAGGCGAACCTGAAAAATTATAACCGCAACCTGCTGGACAGGCTGGTGGCGATTTGCGGCGGCTCGATGCTGATTACTTATGCCATTTATACGGCGGAAATGTCGCATTACGTGGGTAACGGGATTGTGTACACGGTGGGGTTCGTGGCGTTCGGGCTATTCCGGTATTTGCAGGCGATCTATGTGTTCAATGAGGGCGGGGAGCCGGAAAACCTTATCCTTAAAGATAAGCTGCAGCTGCTCAACGGCGTATTGTGGCTGGCGGTGACACTGTATATGCTTTCGCTATGAATGCACTGCTTCTGCCTTCTTGCCACCGGCACAAGATTTACTGGATAATTGGCGTTGGCCTCTTCATTTTTTGCTATAGCGCCTATGTGATGATTAGTTTTATCTGGGGCACCGATTTCCTCGGCAGAGGCATTTGGTCACTCAGGGAAATTATTACCGAACATTCGCTTCGGCCGCACATGTACCGGCAGCTACCTATCATCTTCGCTAAAGTGATTTCCGCAATCACGCCGAAATATAGCCGGGAGGCAATTACTTTTTTTTTGCATAATCTATTGCGTGAAAAAGACGGATTTTTTTACACTTTATTATTATGGCACGGGAGAAATAACGGCGGAATACCGGAGCTGGAGGACCCCTATCTTTATCCGACGCTGCTGATACTGCTGCTTAATTACATGTGCCTTTTAGGATATGTCTATTATGTCTGGCGCAGTGCGCAGTCCCTTTTTCCCACCATGTTCACTGCACAAATGTTTGCGCCATTTTTTGCTATCCTGGCCATTCCCCCGGTTTGCGGACGGTTTGCATGGTATTATGACTTTCCCATTTTATTCTTTTCAGCTTGGCTTACCTTTTTGCTCATACACCGGCGGCTCAACCTGTTCACAATGGGAGTTGCGCTGGCAACGATCAACAAAGAAACTTCGATTTTCCTCATTGCCCTTTTTGCGCTTTGGGGATGGCAGGCCCTGCCCCGCGATGTTTTTAAGCGATACCTGATATTACAATGCATTTTATATTTTTGTATCAAGCTCTTCATCACGTTTTATTTCAGGCATACCGATGGCCTGCTCATCTGGACCAGCTGTCTTTTAACTCATGTGTTTGTAAATATGGACGGTTATGAGTTTTTCACTTTTCTGGGAGAAGTATTGGCTATCGCGTTGCTGGGATATCGCTGGGCTGAAAAGCCGCAGATACTTAAATGCTGGATGGTCATTGCACCTTTTTCCGTATTGGCATGGCTTATTTGCGGGGGACCGTTTGAAATTCGTGTGATGTATGAAATTTTTCCCGGTATGGTGCTGGCTGCCAGCCATTCCATGGCCATGATGCTTCAGATAGGACAGAATAAGAGAGAAGTTTATGAATATTGATAACTGCATAGAGAATATGCTTTTACGTATAAAAAATAACCAGCGGCGTATCTGGCTTGGGCTTGCGGCTTGCTTTGTCATTACTTTCAGCTTCTATGTGATGCTGTGTTTTATCGTGGGCAGCGACCTGCTGGGCATGAATGTGCGTTCCTTAGGGGCGATGCTGGATGGCACAGCGATCACACCGCATGTTTATCGCCAGCTGGTGCCGGTGATAGCCAATATTTTCATTGGAATTTCTCCTGAAAGTTTACAGGAAGGTGTCACCCACATACTGCAGGGATGGATTGCCGACCGCAGAAGCACGTTGGGCACTATGGTGTCATTCCATCACCCGAGCGGTGCTCCGCCGGAGTTAACGCAGCATTTATATGCGTTTGTCGTGGTAAACATCATCGATTACCTCTTTCTTATGGGTTACGTCTATTACGTATGGAAACTGGCGCGGCAGCTGTTCCCGGATTTTTTCAGTGTACAGGTGATGGCCCCGTGTTTTGCTATCCTGGCGATTCCACCTTTCTGTGCTAAATTTGCTTATATTTATGATTTTCCAGTGCTGTTTTTTTCGGCGTGGCTTACCTATGTGCTGCTGCAAAAACGGCTCCTGCTGTTTACGCTCGGGGTTGGGCTGGCTACATTTAACAAGGAAACTTCGATTTACCTGATTACACTTTTTGCCGTGGCCGGCTGGTGGGAATTACCCCGGCGCACGTGGAAAATGCACCTGCTGTGCCAGTGCCTGTTGCTAGTCGTTGTGAAAGGCGGGGTGACGATTTATTACCATCATAATCCCGGCGAGTTTCTTTGGGTGCGCGGGCTGTATGACCATATCATAACCAATATGGATGGTTATTCCGTGTATACGTTCCTGGGGCTGATGGCGACTGTGCTGCTATTGGGTTGCCGCTGGAGGCAGCAGCCGCTGTTATTGCAATGCTGGGTGGCCATGGTGCCGTTTTCCGTATTATCATGGCTCATTTTTGGCATGAGGTATGAATACCGGGTCATGTATGAGTTGTTCCCTGCGCTGCTGCTTGTGGCCTGCCACAATATTGCCTATCTGCTGCAAGTGCAGCAGGAGCCATTACTGGAGATAACGGAAGAAGCTTAGGCTTATGGCTTCCACGACTCGTAGTCGGAGGTGCTGGGAGAGCGGTGGCCGCCGCGGGTGAGGTGGCCCGGCGGCACATAGGCGTTTACAGTGCCGGTGAGGTTTGGCAGGTGAGGTTTCTGCCATGCGTATTTTTTGCCTGACTGCAAGGGAGCGTCGAGGGTGTAGTGCATCCAGCCGTGCCATTCGGGAGGGATTTTGGAGGGTTCGGCCTTTCCGTTATACAACACCCAGCGTTTTTCGGTTTTGCGGTGGTCGGCAACGGAGCTGTTGCCGTGGGTTTTGCCCTTGCGGCGGAAATAGCGATTTCCGAACTGGTCAGTGCCGATGTGCTCGCCGAAGAGGCTGGTGTAGATACGGGTGGTGATGGTCATGCCTAGTAATCCAGGAAGCTGCGAAGTTTGCGGGAGCGGCTGGGGTGTTTCAGTTTGCGCAGCGCCTTGGCCTCGATCTGGCGGATACGCTCGCGGGTTACGCTGAACTGCTGGCCTACTTCTTCCAACGTATGGTCGGTGTTCATGCCGATGCCGAAGCGCATACGCAGCACGCGCTCTTCGCGAGGGGTAAGGCTTGCGAGGATGCGGGTGGTGGTTTCGCGCAGGTTGCTCTGGATAGCGGCGTCCAGCGGCAGGATTGCGTTTTTGTCTTCGATGAAATCGCCCAAGTGAGAATCTTCTTCGTCACCGATGGGGGTTTCGAGGGAGACGGGTTCCTTGGCGATCTTCATGACCTTCCGCACTTTTTCCAGCGGCATGACGAGGCGTTCGGCCAGTTCTTCCGGGGTGGGTTCGCGGCCGATTTCATGCAGCATCTGGCGCGAGGTGCGCACGATCTTGTTGATGGTTTCGATCATGTGCACGGGGATGCGGATAGTGCGGGCCTGATCGGCGATGGAGCGGGTGATGGCCTGGCGAATCCACCATGTGGCGTAGGTGGAGAATTTGTAGCCGCGGCGGTATTCGAATTTATCCACCGCTTTCATGAGGCCGATATTGCCTTCCTGAATGAGGTCGAGGAATTGCAGGCCGCGGTTGGTGTATTTTTTGGCGATGGAAATTACGAGGCGCAGATTGGCTTCGATCATTTCCTTCTTGGCGCGGTTGGTTTCGCGCTCGCCTTTTTGCACGGCCATAATCATGCGCTTAAACTCGCCGATGTCGAGGCCCACGGCTTCGGCCATCTTGGAGATTTCGGCGCGGATTTCTTCCACTTCGGCTTCGTCTTTGGTGGCGAATTCCTTCCAGCCTTTTTCAGGGCGGGTGCCTACGCGCTTGAGCCAGGTGGGGTCGAGTTCGTTGCCTATGTAGGCGTCGAGGAAAACTTTGCGGTTCACTTTGCGGTTTTCAGCGGTGCGCAGCAGGCGGCCTTCCAGCGTCATGAGGCGGCGGTTGAGGTCGTAGAGTTTGCCGATGAGGGTTTCGACGCGGTAGATGGTGAAACGCACGCCCATCATCAGGTCTACCAGTTCGCGGTGGAGTTTCTGGTAGGCTTTTTCGTCTTCCTTGCTGTAGCGGCCTTCACCGAGCGAGCGGGTGAGGCGCTTTTCCTGAAGGGAGCGCATTTTCTTCGAGACTTTGGCGAATTGCTCGAGGGTTTCGAGCAGCTGCGGCTTCAGCGCATTTTCCATGGCGAGCAGGGATACGGAGCCGTCGTCTTCGTCGGCTTCGTCGGCGGCTTCGGCCTCTTCTTCCTCTTCTTCGCCTTCTTCTTCCTCGCTTTCTTCGCCTTCTTCTTCCTCTTCGTCCTCGGCTACTTCTTCTTCCTCTTCCTTGACGAAGGCCACTTTGGCGGCTACGGGGCGGGCTTCCACCTCGGCGATGCCGCCGGTGAATTCGCCGTTTTCGGAATTGGCGCCGTAGGTGGCGTCGAGGTCAATGATTTCGCGCAGAAGAAGGGTTCCAGCGTCCAGCTCATCGCGCCAGGAGAGAATTTCTTTCATCACCAGAGGGCTTTCGCACAGGGCGCTGATTACGGTTTCGCGGCCAGATTCGATGCGCTTGGCGATTTCGATTTCGCCTTCGCGGGAGAGCAATTCCACGTTGCCCATTTCGCGTAGGTACATGCGCACGGGGTCGTCTGAGCGGCCGATGTTTTCGGGTTCTTCGGGGGCTTCGCCGGCTTCGGCATTTTCGCCGGCTTCGGCGGGGCCTTCTTCCTCGACCACGCTGATGTCAACCTGCGACAGCGCGCTGATGGCGGAGTCGATGACTTCGGGGGAGAATTCTTCGGCGGGGAGAACGGAGTTCAGCTCATCATACGTAATGTAGCCGCGGGCCTTGCCCATGGCCATCAGTTTACGCACGACGGCAAGTTGCAGGTCTTCCTTGGATTCCTTGCTATCTTTGGCCGCGTCTTTTTCTTTCGCGGCGTCTTTCTTTGAAGTCTTGGGAGGATTCTTTGATTCCACAGCTTTGATTTCCTGAGCTTTGGTTGGTTGTTTCACTGATGTTCCTGCTTTCGGTGGGACGGGCTTTGAGGCCGTGGATTTTGGGGACGGCTTGGGCGCGGGCGGCGTTTTCGCCGGAACCGCGGCCTTGGGTTTTACCTTGGGTGGCGGGGCTTTTGCAACAGGCTTTACGGCGGCGCGGGCGGGAGGTTTCTTTTTTACCTCCACCTTTTTATTGGCGGCGCGGCTTACGAGTTGTTTTTTCTGGGAAGCTTTGGCCAGCAGTTTCTTTTTTGGCAGCGGTTTTTTGGCTACGGCTTTTTTAGGCAACGGCTTCTTTGCCACAGGTTTTTTGGCTGCTGTTTTTTTAAGGGCGGCTTTGGATTTGACGATTTTAATGGCGGCCTTTTTCGGGGGCGCTTTTTTAGCGGCCAGTTTTAGTTTGGGCCCCGGTTTGGCCTTCAGGATTTTTGCCTTGGTTTTTACAGCCATTGAATCTCACCCTATTTTCAATACTAACAAAGGCGCCTGCAATTCAGTAAGCTACTGAACAGGAACCATATTCATATCGCCACTTGCGGTTGGCGTTATGGTAACTTGCTAGAAATAAGGCATTTTTTATTTTTTTCAATGGGTTTATTTCTTCTTTTTAAGAAACTTTAAGAAGAAGTGGGGAAGTTTTATGAAGTGTGGGGGAAAGATCCCCCCTGCCCCCCTCGCTGCGCGCCTCGCCTTGCTCGGTTGGGAAGAGGTGGAGGAAAGTTCCTGCTGCCTCCTCGCTGCGCGCCTCGCCTTGCTCGGTGGTGGGGGCAGGCTTTGTGCCGACTGCCATGACGGAGAGGGTGGGAGGCTGAATTACACGATGTCGGATTCGGCGGGGGCGAAGGTCATGCGGGCTTGTGCCTTGTGCAGAGCTTCTTTTACTTCGACGAGACGCTGGAGGATGGACTCATTCATGGACTGACCCAGGGAGTCTTCGAGTTCTTTGGCTTCGAAATTCAGGTGCACGATTTCGTACATGGCCAGTGTTTCCTGCCAGAGATAGGCGGCATCTTCAAGGTTGAGGCCTTCGACGTAGGACAGGCGCATACTGTCCAGCGACATGCCGGGGAGCTGGTCGGAGACGCATTTGAGGAAGTTTTCCGCATCATCCACCCCTGCCTGCGAAGCGGCGGACATGAGGGCGTTGCGCAGGGCTTCCAGATTTCCGGAGCGGATGTCGAGGCGGGAGAGGACTTCTTCAACGTGGCTTTTGTGCAGATATGATGGGTGTTTCAGCACAACGTTCAGCAGGCGCTGCACTAAAGTATCGAGTGCGGCAGACTGGTGTTTCATCACCATTTGCTCCACATGCACGGAGCGCTCGGCGGTTTGCTTGGGTTTTTCGGTGGGGCGGGCCCAGAGGAGCTTGCGGAAATAAGAGGCATAGTGCGTGCGCACGGTGGGGTCGAGGATTTTTTCGGATAGCTGTTTCAGCGCGGCCTCGAGCGCGGCTTTGCCTTCAGGTAACTCCACCTTATATTGCGGGGCCATGGTGTCCCACAGCACCTGCGAAAGGCGCTTGGCCTGATTGAGGATTTGCTCGAAGCTGGTTTTGCCGTTTTTCTGGATGTAGGTGTCGGGGTCTTCGCCTTTGGGCAAGAGGGCAAAGCGCAGGGAGTAACCGGGTTTCAGCAGGGGCAGCGCGACTTCGGCGGCGCGCATCATGGCGCGGTAGCCGGCGGCGTCGCCGTCCAGGCAGATGACGGGCTCCTTGGCGAGTTGCCATAGCAGGCGCAGATGCTCAGGCGTTACGGCGGTGCCGAGGGTGGCCAGCGCGTAGGTGACGCCGCCCTGCGAAGAAGAGACCACGTCCATGTAACCTTCCATGACCACGGCCATGTTGCCTTCACGGGCGGGGCGCTTGGCGAGGTCGAGGTTATAGAGCACTTCGCCTTTTTTGAAGACGGGGGTTTCGGGGGAGTTTAGGTATTTGGGCAGGGCCTTGTTGGTGCTGGTGCCGAGAAGGCGGCCACCGAAGGCAATGACTTTACCGGAGGCGTTCCTGATCGGGAAGATGACGCGGCTGCGGAAGCGGTCGTAGGCCGGGCCTTCCTCGGGCTGGACGATGAGGCCGGCTTGTGTTTGCAGCTGTTTGGAAAAGCCCGCCTTGGTGAGGTGGCTGTGCAGGGCGGTGCGGTCGTCCGGGGCATAGCCTACGCGGAACTGGCGAAGGGTTTCGGGGCGAAGGCCGCGCTTGGTGACATAATCGAGCGCGACGGTGCCTGTGGCGGTGTTGAGCTGTTTTTCAAACCACTGGGTGGCGGCTTCCAGCACATCATATAATGTTTTTTCCACCTCTGCGCGCTGGGATTCGGCGTAGCTGGGGGTGGGCAGCGCTATGCCTGCGTCGCGGGCGAGCTGCTCGATGGCTTCCGGGTAGGTCAGGCGGTCGTATTTGCGGACGAACTCGATGGCGTCGCCGTGCGCGCCGCAGCCGAAGCAATGGAAAAAAGATTTCTCATCGTTGACGGTGAAGCTGGGCGATTTTTCGTTATGGAAGGGGCAAAGGCCTTGATATTCGCGGCCATGCTTCTTAAGTGGCATACGCTTGCCGATCACTTCCGACATAAGGAAATGGGATCGCAGACGCTCTATGAAAGACGGTGGAAATCGCATATATTCGGTATTATGACCTTTAAAACTTTAAAGACAAATATTCCCAGCAAGTTGGCACACAGCATTGCGCTTATGACCGGGGCGGGCGAGGAAGAGCTGCCCATTGTGATTCGGAAAAACGCCCGGTCGCGTAATATGGTTATACGTTATCAGCCACTGCAACATCATATCAGCCTTACCTTACCCCGCCATGTCAGCATTGCGCAAGGATTACATTTCGTGGAGGAAAAGCGCGGCTGGCTGGAAGGGCAGCTGCGCGGCACGATGAAGCCGGTGGCTTTTGCCGAAGGTCAGGCGATTCCCGTGCTGGGGCAGGTTTACACCATTGTACATGCGGGTGGGCGCGGCGTGGTGCGAATTGAGGACGGCCAAATATTAGTGCCGGGGGAAAGGGAATTTTTATCGCGGCGCTTGCGTGAGTGGCTGAAGGCGCAGGCGCGGGATGCTATTTACGGGCTGGCGGCGGAAAAATCGGAAATACTGGGGAAACCCTTTCGCAAAATAGGCTTGCGCGACACCAGCTCGCGCTGGGGAAGCTGCAACCATAAGGGGCATTTGTCATTTTCATGGCGGCTGGTATTTGCGCCGTATGAGGTGCTGGCGTATGTAGTGTGCCACGAGGTTGCGCATCTTAAATATTTCGACCATAGCCCGGCTTTCTGGCAGACGGTTTCGCTGCTGGACCCGGGGCAGAAAGCGGCGCGGCAATGGCTTAAAACCCATGGGGCGCGGCTGTATGCTTACGATTAACTTCATTTATATTCAGTTGGTTACTTTTTTTTCGCCTGTTTAAGGCCTGCCATTAGTTAATGCTTATTAAATCCGATTGCTGTAGGATAGGCTTGTTCGGTTTCACGGCATTTTACAGGAAAGTATTATGGCAAACAGCAATGATAGTAAGAACACCCCCATTCGCAACCCGCTAGAGGATCGCAACGCGGTAATTGCCATGATTACCGAATCCCTGAAGGCGGCTGGTGATGAGGGCAATAACGCGGTGCTTAAAGAACGCGCGGAGCAGGTTATGCACGGTTCTGAGCGTGAGATCGTCGATTATGCCAAGTCGGTCAAGGAGACGATGCTGCTGGTTAAAGAGCTGCTGCCGGATTATAAATTCAGCCTGGATAATGTTCAGGAAATGGGACAGGTGGGGCAACAGGCGGCCAAGCGGGATAAGATGATCGATGCGCTGTTCGACAAGCCGATGACGAACGAAGCGCGCGCCAAACTCGAGGCGAAGGTGAATAAAATGTATGAAGCCTACGATAAGACCAGCAAAATGCAGGGCGAGCTGGGCAACCGGCTGATGACAAAAGGCGAAGCGTTATTCGGGGCGGAAAAAATTGAAAGTGTGGAGAAAAGCGCCGACGGGAAAAACACCCTCATGGATGCTGCCGGGCTGCGTGGCGCTACGGATGCAGCACGGGCCTTTGAGGCAAGGCAAAAAACCCAACAGCGGGGAAGTGCCAGCAACCTGCCGGACGGCGTGAAGGAAATGGCGCTTGCCGCCCTGCAGGAAAAAGGCGGCACGAGCCTGCCCTTCCCTACGGATTCCGGCGAGGCAAAAGGGCGGCAAGCCTAGGCTGCGCCTGATTATTCTGCGATTTGCAGGTTGCCGCTTGCGTTTTGAAAGGCTTACGCTATGTTACCCCCCTCTTCCGCTGCTTTTCAGCTTCGGGAGTGAGTGTCGGGGCGTAGCGCAGCCCGGTTAGCGCACCAGTCTGGGGGACTGGGGGTCGGAGGTTCGAATCCTCTCGCCCCGACCATTTTAATCAGCAGGTTG
>JANYCJ010000146.1 GCA_025360345.1 Alphaproteobacteria bacterium
TGGCAAACCACTCGCCGTGCAACGCTCCCCCAACACCCAGCTCGCCCTCGCCTTTCGTCCCGGCGGCGGCGCCATCGCCTATCTCGCCGACACGAAAGGCGACCTCCAATTCCATCTCTATCTCTGGGACATCGCCACAAACACCGTAACCCAGCTTCCCGGCATCGCCACCCGCTCCGCCTCAGCCCCGCTGCACTGGTCGCCGGACGGCAAAAAAATCGCCCTCTTCTGCGGCAAAACCGAAGGTGTCATCACCATTGCCAATCCCTACACCGCTCAGCCTCCTGCCATCATCGGCGAAGCACGCGCCACCACCAGTTTCGCATGGTCGCCTGATAGCACCCGCCTCGCCTACATCCCTCTGGCCCATCCAGAAACCATCGCCATAACCCGCCCCGCAAGCGCATCGCAAACCCTGCCCGCAGGCGCTCCCGGCACACAAATTTCAGACCTCGCTTGGTCGCCCGACAGTAGCGGCATCCTCGCCACCGTCTCCTCCCCGGACAAAGATTTTTTCAGCCTCTACCGTGCCGACCTTTCCACCAGCAGCATCACCCCTTTCATCCCCGAAACCGCGGATATCCAGCACCCCCTCTGGCTGGGCAACACCATTGCCTATGAAGTAAACCGCAAAGGCCTGCGCGAACTCTGGCTCGCCGATGCCAGCACCGGCACGTCAACGCAGTCAGGCATTCCCTCCGCCTCCCACCATCTTCTCGGCACCAGCGAAAATGGCGATTTCTATGACGACGTCTCACCATTGGACGCACCCCATTACATCGAGGCCCTCACCCCTTCCGGCCAGCACATCCTCATGGCGTCCTCACCTCCCCCGGAGCAACCAAGCCAAAGCCCCGAATTTCTTTTTCTTCCCCGTAAAAATGGTGGCACCATTCCCGTATTCCTCTGGGGCAAAGCCGCGAATGCGAACACTCCCGCAATCATCTGGCTGCACGGCGGCCCCGATATGGAGGAATGGCCGGTATGGGACGCCCGCATCCAGCGCCTTGTAAATAGCGGTGTCGTCTATGCCATCGTCAACTACAGCGGCTCCCTCGGTTACGGAAAATCCTACCAGCAAAATACCTCCCTGGCCACGCAGGCAGAAGACCTTCTGGCCGTGCAGAACTACCTCCGCACCGAGCGCCATATCCAGCCCGGCAATATCATCGTCAACACCTACAGCCACGGCTCGCAGGTCGCCGCCAAGGCGCTGCAAGCCGCCCCCGGCGCATTCGGCTGGCTGGTGCTGCAATCCACCATCGGCCTGAACAAAACCGATTGCCCCGCCGCCACCCACCTCAAGGGCATCTATGAATTCCACGGCGCACATGATCCGCTAAGTCCGCCGCAACCGGCGCTAAACAGCCTGCAAGACTGCCTCGGCCCCCTCGCCGGCTCCGCCATTCTCGACGAAGGCCACTACTTCCACAAAACCAGTTCCATGGCCCGCATAGACCACCTGCTGGAAGCGCTGAAACCTGGTGTTAAACAGCTGCCTCAACCATGATTTCCACATCATAGCCCGGCGCGGCAAGCTTGGCCTCCACCGTGGCGCGTGCCGGTGTTTTTCCCGCCACCACCCATGCGTCCCACGCCTGGTTCATCTGGCCGAAAGTGGAAATATCGGTAAGCCAGATATTGGCCTTGAGAATACGGGTCTTGTCGCTTCCCGCGCTTTTAAGGATACTGTCAATCTGCTGCAGGATATCGCGTGTCTGTTCCAGCACCGACTTGCCCACCGCGCTATCGGCCACGATACCGGCCGTGTAAACTTTTCCTGCATGGATCACCGCTTCGCTCATGCGGGCCCCGGGTTCAATGCGGCGTATGTCAGTCATGCTTCTATCCTTCAGTGATGAGTGGTTCTTAAAAATGCCTGATAAAGTCCTAGCCGCTAATCCCGGCACTGGCAAGCGCCGGCCAGCTCACAACCCTTCTTGCGGAATATCGCTCTGCTCGCCAAAAACCAGATGGTTCCCCTTGGAATCCTTGTAACTCAGGAAAGGCTCCTGCGCCTCGCCGTTGAGCGAAAGCCCCATCACCATCCGGTCATTGCCAGTGGAATCCTTGAACACCAGTACTGGAGACTGGTTAGCACCCGCAAGCCGCAGCAGCAGCCTTACCGTGCCGTTATTGTCCGAAAGCGCCGCCAGCGGCAGCCCTATCTCTCCCGGCGTGGTATATGTGCCGAACTGGATCCTGAGCCTGCCGTCCGGCCCGTAAAAATCCTGCAGCGGTGAATTGCCCACCACCCCGATATCCAGCCGCTTCATGCCCGTCTGGTCAAAAAACGCCTTGATCTCCCCCGCAGCCGCCATCGCCACCTGCGAAGTAAAAAGCTGCTCAGAAACCGCACCTCCGGCAAATGCGAAAAAACATGTCAGCGCCAGCCGCAGCGTATCTTTTTTCACCATAACTTAGCTCCCGTAGCCGTTGAATCGGAAAATGTTCCCAGCACCATATGCTTAGTGCCGTCTTTATCGAGATAAAGCAGGAAGGGGTCCTGCCCCTCATCATACAGCGCCAGCCCCATGATAACCCGGTTGGCGCCTTTGCTGTCTTTCAATATCACCAGCGGCGCGTTATTGCGCCTGTCCAGCCTGAGCAGCAATTTCAGCAGCCCGTTATTATCGTTCAGGCTTGCAAACGGAAGCCCCCTCTCATCCCCACGCATATCGCCAAGATAGATGCCGAACTGCATTCGCAGCGCGTTGTTCTGGTCGTAAAAATCCTGCAGCGGGGTCCCATGTGCAAGTCCGATATCCATGAGCTTCTTATCGGTTCGGCCGAAATACGCTTCGCCTTCTTCGCGCAGCCGCCCATCCGGGTTATAAATATTCGTCACCCGCGGAACACTGTAATCAGGCGCATTAAAAAACCGCCCTGACATAGAGCCGCCCGCCACCGCGAAAACAGCAATCAGCACAACCGTCAAAATATGTTTATGTGTCTGTTTCATGCGCCGTTAGGCAAATCAGGGAGGGATGCCCCAAAATGGCCGAAACCTTTCCATTTGGCAAGCACCAGCCCATAGACCTTGGCCAACATCATGGTTTTACGCTATTATCCGCCGCCACATAAGCTACATTTAATATAATCAGCACAGATCCTGACAACATCTTTACATGGGAACTAGTATAGTTTTCCAATAATAACCACAAAGGAGCCTACTATGACCAGCCGTGAAAAAATGCTGACCATCGGCCTTGCCAGCGCCTTGGTATTCGCGTCCATCGCCGGCGCAGCCGCATTCATCAGCCATAACGATGCAAAAACCGTATCTTCAACCGACACGGTAAAAAAATCACAGCACACCGCTTCAAAGCAAGACCTGCCTTGGCTGGATAAGCAGCCCGTCCATAAATCCGCTGCCCCGCGTCAGCAAATGGCTTCGGCCCAACCTGCCTGTAACGATGGCAATGTCTTAGGCACTGTCGCAGGCGGCGTAGCAGGCGGCGCTCTTAGCAGTACCATCGGCAAGGGCACTGGTAAAACCGCCGCCACCATTGCCGGCACCATGGGTGGCGCCTATCTTGGCAACCAATACATCCCCCTGCAAAATACCCTCTGCCGCTAAAAAAAAGAACCTGCAAAAAACCCCGCTCCTCTACAGGGCGGGGCTTTTTTTGTAACAAACCGCAATCAATCGCGGTCGTGGTCATGCCCGTGATGATGGTCGTCATCACCGTAATAACGATGGTCGTCACCGTAATAATGGCTGGCATGGCCCACATAATCCCCGTGATAAGCGGGATAATGCCCATAATCCGGCGTTTCCACGATGCAGCCCGAAAGCATGAGGCAGGAAAGCGAAGCAATTAGCACTGTTTTCATAAAGTCTTCCTTCTGTTGATACACATCTTACAATAAGCAAAACCGCATGTCCGCAACATGGCCCCGGCTTAAATTATATGTAATCCCCGCTTCCCGCGCCCGCAATGCCCAGCCTGCCGTATTTATGCGCCCCTGATGAAAGAAACGCTGATCCCCATAGTCTTTTTAGGCTCCCTGATGCCAACTAGCCCTACAACCCCAACGTTGGAGAACCATTATGAAAACGCTAGCTACCTTCGCTGCCTTAAGCCTCACCCTCGCCACCCCCGCTTTCGCGGACTCGATCAACAGCACCAAATCCACTGCCGTCCAGCAGGATGCGCAGGGCAACTACACCGTAACCACCAAGCAGACCGCCGTTGACGCCTCCGGCAACACCGTGCGCGTGGACACCGGCGTAAACGCGGATAACGACGGCAATGCCGTGGTATCCAAGCGCGTCGAAAGCAATATCAATGACGGCTACGGCGGAAAATCCAAAATCATCACCGATAAAACCACCGATACCAACGGCCGCGAAAAAACCGTTAAATACGAAGAACATACCAACTGATTCGCCCGGAAGGCGCGTGCCGTCATGCCCGCGCCTTCCGTCGCCTGGTGCAGTTAGCAACACGCTTCCCAATCAGCGTATATTGGAATAGTGTGAACGCCAGATTCAATCCAGAAACCATATATGCCTGAACCCAAATCAGAAAACCATCTTCTCCACCGTGCCGGCTGGCTGCGCGCAGCCATTCTCGGCGCCAATGACGGCATCCTCTCCATAGCCAGCATTCTCAGCGGCATGGCCGTGGGCGGTGCCTCGCGTGAAACCATCCTCCTCGCCGGCCTCGCAGGCCTCGTCGCAGGCGCAACCTCCATGGCCACCGGTGAATATGTTTCCGTTAGCTCCCAATCAGATACGGAGCAGGCAGATTTAAAGCGCGAAAAGCATGAGCTGAAACACAATCGCCAGTTCGAGCTGGAAGAACTCACGCAGATTTACAAAGCCCGCGGCGTGGAAATCAGCCTCGCACGCGAAGTCGCCACCCAGCTCATGGCTCATGATGCCTTGGGTGCCCATGCGCGTGATGAGCTGGGTATCTCTGAAATCACCACCGCAAAGCCGCTTCAGGCAGCGCTTGCTTCTGCCGCCAGCTTCATCGGCGGCGCGCTGCTCCCGCTGCTGGTGGCCCTCCTTTCCCCGCAGCCCATCCTTGTGCACATGATTACCGCATCCACGCTCATAACCCTCGCACTCCTCGGCGCCATAGGCGCCCATCTGGGCGGCGTAAAACTTCTGCGCCCTACTTTGCGCGTGTTCATCTGGGGCGCACTCTCCCTGGGCCTCACCACCCTCGTGGGCAATCTTTTTGGCATCCAGCCATGACCTCCTTCTCAGCCCCCCGCGAAAGAGAAGGCGATGCGGTAAACTATGGCCGCGTTGCCCGCCTGTTGCATTGGCTGATCGCGGCGCTGGTCTTTATTATGCTCGCCATCGGCTGGTGCATGGACCTCTTCCCGAAGGAATGGAAAACCTCCGCGCTCGGCATCCATAAGTCCATCGGCATCCTGATCCTGCTTTTGGCCACCATCCGCCTCATCTGGCGCCTGCGCCACCATGCTCCACAGCTGCCCGCCGCCATGCCCGCATGGGAAATCAGGGCCGCCTTAAGCGCCCACTATTTGCTATACGCCCTGCTCTTCGCCATGCCACTGACTGGCTGGGCCATGACCTCCGCCAAAGGCCGCCCCGCAATGTTTTTGGGCGTAATCCCCCTACCAGATCTGGTCGCCCCCGATAAAGCCCTCGGCCATAATCTCGAATCCCTCCACGGCTACCTCGCCTATGCGCTGGCCGCCCTCATCGCCTTCCATGCCGCAGCCGCGCTGTATCATCACTACATATTGAAAGACAATATCCTGATGCGAATGCGCCCGCCCTTATGGAAAAAGAGCGCCTCCTAGGCAAATAGTCATAAGGTGGAATTGGCGCAGATCGGCCCACTGTTACAGATCTGCTTCTGCTCTCACCAGTGACTGTTGAGCGCCAACTTCTTTCCATAATTTGTAAGTTAAGGCTTAATCAGAGTACCTTTACCCTTGATCGGGCATTTTTCGACATATTCGAAGATTTTTTCTTTGGAGAAGGGCTTTTTGATAAAGCCTGCCGATCCCTTCGCATGAGTCGAGAGAACATTATCTGCCACGCTATCGGTGCTTATCATTACCACATACGCTGCAGGGTCTATGAATTTTAACCGGTCTAGCACCACTTTGCCGCTGTAGTCAGGCAGGTGTATATCCAAAAACACTACATTTGGTGCATGTGCGATATACGCCGCGATCCCGCTTTTGGCATCTTTAGCCTGAACAACCTTATATGATTTTTTAAGCGTAGCCGCCACGAGGCCACGGGTGACAACATCATCCTCAATAACCAGCACAATCATTGTTACATGCTGCCGCCGCTTCACCTGCAAGGCAATCTGCAAATCTCTATCCGGTTCAGTCATGATAAAGATATTATCAACTGTTGAGACAGCGTGCCTCTTCAACTTGTACTCATTTGCGGTTTCAACTTTCGTTTTCGAAAGGCTTACCAGGCTCTCCATCTTATTCTGCAACGGGTAATAGCTGAACAAATGCCCCAGTCCCTGCGACTCGAATTCCTTCCCAAGATTCTCGACCATCTGCTGGCGGGCAACCTCGGAACAAGAGAAAACAGCCAGGATATCGCCATCCTCAAAGATGAATATCTGTCCTTCAAAGTTTTTCAGCTCAAGATCATAAATTTGCTTGGCGAGCTTGAGGCTTATCTGGTGTATCTTCTCGAGTGTTTTTTGGGACAGGCCTTCCGCATCAAGGATACCGTCGTTGAGAGTGGCCATCTGCACATGCGCGCACATCCATGATGCGGGAGATTCATGAATTTTTGCCAGAAGGTCGGCAAACAGAGCTTCACTATTTTTTGTTACAATATCCATATTAGCCCTTATGAGGTCAGCCCATGATCTTGAAGGAAATCTACTATTCGTTTTATTTCAGCTTCAATGTGTGAAAGCTGTTGCTTGCGCTCGAAAGCGCCGACGTCCTTTTGTTCCTGCGCCTGTGAGCATAGCGAGTATAAATGTGCCGCGCCGATACTCGCAGCGCCGCTTTTAAGCAGATGGGCTGTTTCCACCCACACGGTGCTTTTGCCTTCCACACAGTTCAACCGCAATATTTCTACGGCTTTGGTGTTTTGCCTTAAAAATAGCTGCACGAAATGGCGTTCTTCTTCCTTATTACCATCGGAAAAGCTTTTCATGTAATTGAGATCGATCGGCACTGAAGTATCTTCAGGCACTGTTTTACGTGGGAATTTGATCCACCTTCCCAAGACTTTTTTCAGTTTAGTTATATCGATCGGTTTGCTTAAATATTCATCCATGCCTATCGTCAGGCATTTTTCCCTTTCGCCGGCCATCGCATTGGCAGTCATGGCGATGATAGGGATGCGTGAGGAGTTCTTTTCTAAAGCACGGATGCGGGCGGTTGTGTCGTAGCCATTCAGAAGCGGCATCTGGCAATCCATGAGAATGATATCGTATTTCTTTTTTTGCAAAGCAGCGAGTACTGCCTCGCCATCCTCAACAATATCAAAAAGCGTGATGTCGAATTTATGCAGCAGTTTCCGGATAAATGCCTGGTTCAACGTGTGGTCTTCCGCCACCAGCACCTGCGCCTTATGCAAGGGGATCACACCGCATATATCCTCTGCGCCCTGCTGCTCGATCGCCTCGGACGATTCACTATGAAGCGTGTTGGTAATTTCAAATGGGATGGTAACGGTGAACGTGGAGCCTTGTCCCTCTTCGCTTTCAACATGGATATCCCCATTCATCATATCCACAAGTTCTTTGGTAATGGCCAATCCCAAGCCGGTACCCCCATATTTGCGGGTCTGGGAACTATCGACTTGGGTAAATTTATCGAAGATATTTTTATGCCGATCCGGGGCGATACCAATGCCCGTATCAATGATTTTTATGATAAGGAACAGGTGTGTATCAAAATGGTTTTGATAGGAGGTTTCCAGCCGTATGCTGCCCGTTTGCGTATACTTGATGGCATTGCCTACAAGATTGGTGACGACACGCGACAGCCGTGCGGGGTCAGCCAGTACATACGGTATAGCTTGGGTTTCATGTGAGCAGGTAAGCAGCAGCTTTTTTTGTGAAGCAAGGGGTTTCAGCGTGTCGATAGTTCGCTCGATCAGCGACACCACGTCCGTTCCGAATTTATCCAGCGTAATGACATTCGCTTCGATCTTGGAAAGGTCAAGGATGTCATTGACGATATCCAGCAAAGCGCTGGATGCCTGATGAATGATATTCACCATGCTCAACTCCTCATCGGGTAGGGGCCTTTCTTCCAGCAGGTTGGTCATGCCGATAATGCTATTAAGCGGCGTGCGCAGCTCGTGCGACATATTGGCAAGGAAATCGGATTTGGCCTGGTTAGCGCGGTCGGCCTCCTCTTTGGCGTGCATGATCGTTTCTGCCCGTTTCCGGGCTGAAATATCTTCGGAGATGCCCAATAGAACGCTTGGGTTGCCCTGCTCATCATAAATTGGCACTTTAATGGTATGGCCGATCCATGTGCCGCGCGAAGTGGTAATGGGTTCTTCCGGAATATCCACCACCTGTCCCGAGGCCATCACCGTTTCATCAGTCGTGTGGAAAAACTCAGCTTCTTCCTGCGGGAAAATTTCGTTATCAACTTTTCCCAGAACCTGCGCTTTAGTTAAATCGAAGACGTCTTCCGCTTTGCTGTTCCACATGATCCAGCGGTAATTATCTTTTACGTCCTTGGCAAAAAGCGCCACGGGAAGGTGCTCGACAATGCTGTTTACGATATTCATCTGTTCTTTAAGCCGGTCGTCGGCTCGCTGGCTTTGCAGAAGCAGCTTCTCTGCCTGCTCCTTGGATTGGATTAACTCGGCCATGGCTCGTTTTTCAGCTGTAATATCCCGCGCGATCTTCGAAGCGCCGATGATTTTTCCTTGCGCGTCATATACGGGGGAGACAGTCAGGGAGAGTTCGACAAAACTGCCGTCCTTGCATTGACGAACAGTCTCGAAATGCCGGATTCGTTTTCCTTGGAATACGTTATCGCGGATAAATTCTTCTTCGCCGTGCCGGTCTTTTGGTATGATAAGATAGATGCTCTTTCCAATGGCCTCTTGATAACTATAGCCAAAAAGCCGTTCGGCGCTCACATTCCAGGAATTGATAAT
The DNA here is from genome assembly GCA_025360345.1 of Alphaproteobacteria bacterium. Classification (GTDB taxonomy): domain Bacteria; phylum Pseudomonadota; class Alphaproteobacteria; order Rickettsiales; family SXRF01; genus JANYBV01. The sequence goes on from JANYCJ010000146.1 coordinate 9,101, forward strand.
TCCGTCTGTCGTCTTGCTTATAATCGCATCGTCAGACGATTCCACGATACAGCTTAACAGCCCCTGTGTTTCAAAGTTTGCTGCCTGCAATTGCCGTGTCGCTTCAACCAGCTCTTCGGCGCGCTCGTAAACAGCCTTCTCTAGCATTGACGTGCGGGATTTTAGCTCTGCATTTTCCCTCAACCGTTCCATATTCTGTATTTTTAGCTGGTAAAGCTCTGTGATGTCAACCGGTTGATGAAGGATGTAGGCAACCTTGCCCGCCTTATCAAAAAGCGGAATATTGACGACCTTCCAGTGTCTTTCCTCGAAATCTCCACCGTCTTTTTTAGGCCGGCGAACATCGTAGCGTTGGTTTTCTAACACTGAGGTCATATTATTTTTGAGAACAAACTCAAAGGACGACCGGAGATTTTTAACGGAATTGGAATTGTGCTCTTCAGGATTGTCCGGGAAAATATCGAAGACGTGATGGCCTATGATTTCATTGCGCTCAGTCATCGTTGCCTCGATATAGGCATCCGTCACGGCAACGATGATTAGATCGGGGCTCAAAACAAGGCTGGGACTGGGAATGCCCTGAAACAATAACTCAAAATCGGGTTGTAGCTCCGCTGAGTCCATTATTATCATCTTCCCCAAGAGCTAAAAATAACCTAATACAGAATCTTATTAATAGTTTGTTTTCTGCGTAATAATAGCTAGGGAAAACCCTAGGCCATTTACGGTGCTATCAACCGCAGGGAGATGGCCTTAAGCACTGCCACGGTGCGAGATTCGACATTGAGCTTCTGAAAGAGAGACGTGAAATAAAACTCAACGGTTTTTTCGGAGATGCCGAGAATGGAGGCAATGGCGTAGTTGCTCTTCCCCCGGGCACACCATATCAGCGTTTCACATTCACGTGGCGCAAGAAACACGGGCGGTGATGGCTGGTAAAGGTCGGCGAGGAAATACATATTACGCAGATGGAACTGGTACATGCACAGGCAAAGGTTAGTCAGCAGATTTTTATCGTGGTTGATGTCGATGCCGTTGGCAACGGTAATGCTGCTATATGCCCCGCCGGGAAGATGAATAAAAAGGCTATATCCATTTAATAAACCGGCGTCGCGGCGCCCCTGGTCAATTTTTTGGTGAATAGCTGACTGGGTCTTCTTTTCTTCCGTCGACCAGTAGAACATCAAATGTTCGCGTCTGCCGCGCTCAAATACCGGGTCATTATCGATATAATTGCTCTCGCGGTAATGCTTTATCCAATCCTCGGGATAGTTGTGCAAAAATCCGTGGTGTTTTTTACGGTCAGGAAAAGAATCGGTGACCAGCGAACAGATATACAGCTGAAAGCCCATATCCTGGATATGCGATAAAAAGATCTGAACCACTTCATCCAGCGTGGTCGCCTTGTTCGGGGTTTCAATAAAATTTTTAAGCCTCATACGCATCCACTCTGGAAAAAAGTCAATCTCCCCATTAAATTAGAATGTTAGCGCGTGATAATAATCTTTATTCCGAACAATAACAGCTAGGGAAAACCCTTGAATATTCTCCCTGGATTTGAGCTGGCAGTTTCAAAAACTTCGGAAATGACATTGAACGAAAACAAATAAAGTATCTATACGAGGTCATTGTCATCATCCTCCAGCAAGAATGTCTTCTTGCTGGTGAGATACTTCGAGCTTGGGAAACTCGGCATGTTTATGTACCAGTCTGAGGACTGCCCATATAATTAGATATCATAAAGATATAAATAATATGGCGGAGAGGAGAGGATT
>JANYCJ010000019.1 GCA_025360345.1 Alphaproteobacteria bacterium
CCTGGAAAAGGCCACGAGTCCCACGGACGGGGGCTGGTCGCTCACCAGCCTTGCGCACCGCTCCTTTGCGTTTGCGCAATCGGGCATGTCTTTATCCGCGCCTTTTGGCAATGCGGTTGCAAACAGCCACGAGGCACTGCAGTTCCTTGACGGTTATGGGAAAAATTATTCCTTGCCGCTTTCTTCGGTAGCGGGGCAGCTGTCGCAAACGCGCACCAGTTATGACCGGCTGGACCAGCTGGCGGGAATGGATGACGATAACAGCATGGCAATGAAGGATGGCGCGATGCTGCATTTTTCCACGCAGACGCCGCAGGCGCATGGCAGTGGCAATGCCGATGGAAAAATTTCGAAGTTGTCGTATTCCTCGCCTTTGCCCCTGGGAGGCGCAGACCGCGAGGCCGAGGTGACGTTTAACTACAAAATGAACCTCGCCGATGCCGTGGTGCCGGTTTCGCAACGTGGCGTTACGGGTGAAGCGCTTAAAAACCCCTACCTGCAACTGGCCGAGGGGATGAATAGCAGCGTGGCGGCATTACGACAGGGGAGCAGTACGCTGACCGTGGCCGGGTATTACGGCAGCCTGGGGCATGATGATTATAATTACCGGTTCAGCACTGGCAAAAACATTAGTGGCATGTATTCGGAAGTGGCGTGGCGCCCCTTCCCGGCCGCGACCATCACGGTGGATAGTGGGATGAGCGTGGAGAAAAACAGCTTGCTCGGTTCAGAGGCGAGCGGGGCTTTCGGCATTGACCGGGCGGCCACATATTACACCGGCATTGCGGGCCGGTATGCGCTGAGCGACCATGTGGTGCTGATTGCGAATTATCATTCTGGGCTTACGCAGGTGAGCGCGGATAGCAGCTCGCTAATCAATGGTTTTGACACCATTTCAACCAATGCCTTCGCGATTGGCGGTGAATGGGCCGGAATTGCAGGGGAGAGGGACACGCTGGGGCTGGTGATGTCGCAACCACTGCGGGTCAACAAAGGGTCAGCCGGGCTTGTATTGCCAGTGGGTGTGGGCGCGAACGGAGACATGCAGTATGCACAGAGCAACCTGAACCTTGCGCCTACTGGCAGGGAGATGGATTTTGAAACCTACTACACGTTGAAGCATGACGACAGCTCTTCGCTGGGGCTGGACGCGATGTTGCGGCTACAACCAGACAATACGCTGGCAGGGCCTGAGACGACAATCCTTGCGAAATATACGCTCCATTTGAAGCCGAACCTCCTGAAAAATCTTCACTGGTAATCATATAACATAATATTTTATATGATTTTTATTTCTTATTTTAGACTGATAAGAATGTTCTATTAGGGGAAAGTTATCTGGGTTATATTCTGGGTATACGATTCACCTTCAGGTGCTTTTTTGGCCATGAGCCGTTCTCGGAAATGCATTATCGGCGTTAGTGGATGCAGCCCTTACAGCAAGTCGGCGCGGGCAATCATGGGGCAGATACGCGCCGAGGGAGCTGTGCCGCGCTTTTTGCGGCATTGTGTAAAAAACGTGGCGCTTGCCGCGCAGCGTGAACTGACAGGGCTAGACGCGCTGGTGGTGCTTGGCAACGATTTCGATATTGACCCGAAACGCTACATCCAGCGATATGCGGAAGGCAGCGCCAAGGCGTGCATACACCCGCATACTAAAAATGAAATGCACTATTTCCGCAGCAAGGCGCGGGCGCGGTACGAAGACATTGTGGTGCGCCAGGCGCTTGCCTGCGGTATGCCCCTTCTGGGCATTTGCGGGGGTATGCACCGGATCAACGTGATTTGCGGCGGCACACTGCACCAGCATATTGCCGACCTTGTGGGATGCGACAAGCATATGCAGCACAAAAAGGGAATTGCCCCGCATATTCCGGTGATGCCGATTATCCTGCTGGGAGATACGACGCTGGCGCATATCGGCTGCCATATTAAAATGCCCTTTGCCACTGGGCATTGCCCGAAGCAGCATAAAGTCATCATGGAAAACAGTATGCACCACCAATCGGTAGACCATATCGCACCGCCACTAAGGGTATGCGCGGTGACGGATGCGGTGCGCAACCCCGACGGCACGGCACGCTACCTGGCAGAAGCATTTGAAGCGGCGCCAGACGGGCCATACGCAAAGCAATGGATTCTGGGCGTGCAGTGGCACCCGGAATTCGGCGCAAGCTCGCTAGGGCAGAAAATCGTGAGGCATATGATCGGGGCAAGCTACCACTTTAAAACAATGCGACGGACGCGGCTTTTCTACTCGCGCTAGCGCGTTTCGCGGTCGTTAAAAATGGCCAGGGCTTTGCGCTGGCTTTGCCAGTTTCCCGATGGCGTCGGAGATCGTCTCGCCGTTTTCGAGGCGGAAATGCAGCGGTGTTTTTTCGTTGGAGCGGATTTCCACTGGCGTGATGTTAATGGAAAGATCGTCTTCCAGCCGCAGGTTTCTCGAGGTGGGATAGACCCGGGCAGCGGGCACACGGGCGGCGTGTTTTTCACGGACGCTTTGCTCCTGATCTTTATTAAGGCCAGTGACGGTAAGCTCGATATTGCGGTTGTCGCCGCCAATGCGGGCGTCTATGCCGAGCACTGTTTCCGTATACCCTGCGGCAGGCAGGCGAGATGCTCCGGAAATGTCTGCTTCGCAATTAAGTTTGATCGGTTTGTTTTTGCTGTAACGGCTCGCTTTTCCCGGCTCGCCGGCCCGGTCAATGAACACGGTAAACTGGTGCCCGCTTTGCGGCGGATTGGACAGGGACAGCTTGAGGTTATCACGCACGGGATCTGCCACCTGCACATGCATGGATGTGGCGGTCCTGAGCATGGGCCCTTCGGGGGTCTCGCGCAGCATTTCAGGCATGAGGTCTATTTCCTTGCTGCTGCCATCACGGTAGCTGATGACAATACCAAGTGGCGCGAGGGAGAGTTTTTCGACCGCCCTGCCCTTCACATTCGAATGCAGGCTGATTTCCACGCGTGTCTTGTAGTCCGCCAGCGCATCGGGCGTGGCGGTGACAAGAATACCGGTTTGCTCAATCTGGCTGCGCTCTGCCGGGGTGAGTGGCTTTGGCTTTCCAGCTTCCGGTGCGCAGCCGGGAATGGCATAGGCTGTCCCCGCCGCAGCGGCGGCTGCAAGAAATTCGCGGCGAGAGACAGGGATCTTAGGGGGAAGAGAAGACATGAGTTCAGGCTGCTGAGGACGGTTTTTATTAATATAGATTAATTTATTGGCGAATCAAAGCTGAATTAAACGCGGTTAATTTCTTTTATTACAATACTATAAGTAATTTTCTACCGGCTTATCGCGCGTAGCGCCTGAAGCTGATTCTGGCGGAGAAGGGGATTTCTTATTTCAATATTCAGTGGAATGGTGCCGCTGAGTTTAAGCTCAATCGTTTTGGACGGCTCTGGCGCACTCTCTGCGCCCCTTGCCTGAAAAGCAGTGGTTGTGTTGAGCACGGCGCGGAACACTTCGTAACAATCCTGGTGCATGGAATTTGCGTTCAGCAGGTTGTGGGGGTTGATGGTGTTATACTGGGCAACAACCTGACCGGCCACGTTATAGAGGTCCAGGCGGTCGCGGGTGGGGGTGCAGTTGAGATCGTCGAGTTGCTGGATGTCGAGGCATGTCTTGAGAAGCTTCATGGTTGCAGGCAGAGAACCGGAACGGCGGTCAGGCACACGCAGGTGATACTGGCTTGCGCCTTCATGCGAGCCTTGCGGCGGGAGCAGGGTAATTTCAAAGCCCTTTAAAAGCTTTACGGTATCGAAAATTCCAAACTGTCCAGAGAATGTATTTAGTTCAGACGCGGCAGGGCCTATAGCTGCATTCAGGCGTTGATAGGCTTTTGCATATTGCGCCTGCAAATCCGCTGCATCGTTATGAGGCGTGACAATAGTTTTACGGGGTATTGCCTGTGCCAAGGGCGGAGGTGAAGCTTCATGGCCATGCTGGCGCAAAGCCAAGCCTGCTGCTGCAACCGTGGTAATGAAGCGCCGCCGGGACAAGGAGGCCGAAGCCGCGCCGGATTCTTCCTTGGCATCTGCCATCGTTTCATTCCCCCTTTACTGCCGCAAGCATAATATATCCTATGGAAATGTCACCCCCTATGGCGCGAAGGGCTTGGTGAGGGGGATCCTGGCAAATAATAATATATTTTTCAGCTTATTAATGTTATCGAATACGCAGGTAACGGATGTAGAAAAGCGACTCTCAGCCGGCATATTGTTATTTCCAGCGGAGGCCACGCATGACCCCCCTTAAAACTCCAGCCCATCTGAGCGAGACAAGCGCCTTCCGCTTTGTGCTGATGATCGGGATTGTGAGCCTGTTTGCGGATATGTGCTATGAAGGCTCGCGCAGCATTGTCGGGCCATACCTTGCCGAGTTGGGCGCCAGCGGCACGGCGGTGGGCATTGTAGCGGGGCTGGGAGAGTTGCTGGGCTATGCGCTTCGCTATATTTCCGGCCGGGTAAGCGAGAAAAGCGGCAAGTTCTGGCAGATCACGATTTTCGGGTATGTGGTGCAGATGCTTTCGGTGCCGCTGCTGCACTGGCGGGCAACTGGCAGGTGGCCGCGCTGCTGATTGTGGCAGAGCGGGTGGGGAAAGCGATACGCAACCCGCCGCGTAACGTAATGCTTTCGCACGCGGGCAGCGTTATCGGGCATGGCTGGGTATTCGGTTTGCATGAGGCGCTGGATAAATTCGGGGCTTTTGTGGGGCCGCTTGCGGTTTCGGTGGTGCTGGCGCGGCAGGGACAATACCAGACGGCGTTTGCGCTGCTGTTGATACCTGCCCTTACGACCATTGCGCTGGTGCTGATCGCCCGCAAGGTATATCCCCGGCCGGAGGAGATGGAGCAAGGCGGCCAAGTGGCGGAAGCACAAGGCACGCTGCCGCGGCGGTTCTGGATTTATTTTGCGGGCGCGGGGCTGGTGGCTGCGGGTTTTCCGGATTTTTCACTCATGTCATTTCATTTAAGCAAAACGGAAGCGGTGCCAACTTACTGGATTCCCATTTTCTATTCTTTCGCTTTAGGCATCAGCGGCATCAGCTCCCTGCTTTTCGGCAGGCTGTTCGACCGTCACGGCATACGGCTTCTTATCCCGGTGACGGTGGCAACCGTTGCTTTCGTGCCTATGGTTTTTATGGGAGGATTTGCCACGGCTTTCGCAGGGGTTATCTTATGGGGCATCAGCATGGGTATGCATGAGTCGCTCATACCAGCAGCAGTGGCAGGCATGGTGGCAAAGGAGCGCCGTGCATCGGCTTACGGTATTTTCAGCGCTGGCTACGGCATCAGCTGGTTTATCGGTAGCGCGGCCATTGGTATGCTTTATGATTGGTCGGTGCCGGCGGTGACGGTATTTTGCATTGTGTTTCAACTAGCGGCGCTGCCCTTTTTTTTAGCCGCAGGGCGCAAGTAAAAGCGATTTCCCCGGCTTAGGGAAACCGCTAAAACAAACGGACGTATTAACACCGCACGGGAGGTATTTATGATGGCTTCTTCACGCTTCAGAACCGCTATTATTTTCGGCTGCCTGCTGGGCACATGCCCGGCTATGGCCACGGAAAACGCTACTGGAAAAGACACCGGCACATTGGGCAAGGCCGCGGTGGAGAAGAGCAAGGACAGCGTGGATGCAATTAAAACCTACTCCATTGCAAAGAAAGATGAAGCGCTGAAGGACGCCAAGGAGGCGCTGGACGTATTCGATGCAAAAATGAAAGAGTTAGAGCAGCGCATCAAGGAAGAGAAAACGCAGTGGGGCGCCAAAATGGCGATGGAAAAAGAAGTGAAACTGGAAGAACTCAAAAAAGCCCGCGCCGCTGCCTCGACGCATTATGATGAGCTGAAGCGCGCTTCGCAGAAGGCGTGGCAAGCCGCGAAGGCAAATTTCCTGAGCAGTTACCATAAGCTCGAAAAGAAATTCACCGCACTTAAAGACGAGGGAAGCGCCGTGCAAAAACCTGCGGCAAAAACGCAATAGTGCCCGCGTTCAGATTTTGAGATTCTGGGAGGTGCTTTCCTGCACCTGCGGGAGCGGGGCGGTAGGCTTGGTGGTGGAAGCGGCAAAGGCTACCAGCGCAGCATTTAATATGTCGTTACCTTTCATGGCGGTATTGCGCTTCTGAGAGAAATTCACCACATCGTCTGCGATAGCGCGTGCAGTGTTTTTGAGTTTTTCCCTGTCAGCATCGCTTTCGCCCATTGGAATGGTAGGACGGGATTTTTCTGCTTCTTCAATCTGGAGCTGAATGGTCGTGATCTGGCAGGCTTCGGTGCAGAGAAAGTCTTTTTCGCCGGGTTTTTTCATGAGTACTGCAACAACACTGCCCTTGTCGTCATGGAAAAGTTTCAGCTCAGGCTTGGCCGCGTCGGGTTTGCCGTCGGGGCCTGCGGTAAAGACCCTTATATAGGCGGCTTTATCCTTGGTTACACTGTTGTATTCCTCCTGGATTGCGACTTTTTCATAGATGGGCAGCTGGGCATCCACTTCTTTCGCCTTTTCGGCTACTTCGTGCATCTGATGCTCATGCAGGCGCAATTTTTCGTAATCGGGCTCTGGCTCTTTGTTCAGCAGCACCAGCTGTGCATAGGCTTCAACCTTATCCACTACTTTGCGCAGCTGAGTATAATCCACTTTGTTAGGATCTAGCATTACAGGGGATTCGGAGAGTTCCTGCTGGATGACCTGAGCAGCCTTTTTATAGGCTGCTTTCTGCGCGGGGTCCGCGGCGGTGGCGCGAAGCGTAATGATGCTACCCTCGCTATTCAGGCCGATCTTGAATTTAGCCTTAGTATCGTCGGTTTTTGCGTCAGGGCGCAGGGAGACCACGTCGAGGCTCGTGTTTTCCTTGCTGGGGTCGAGCAGCGACGGCTCGCGCACGGCTACAGCGCTCAGGCCTTTTTGTTTTTCGGTGAACTGCCTTGCCATGTCGGCGGGTGTAAGGCTCATGAGGCGGTGATGTTCCTGCTCTCGCTTGTCGGCAGTCAGGAATTCTTTCAGCGAGGCTGCGAAGCTGGCGGGCTTCAGGTCAATGCCAAAGGTGGAGGGCGCTTTGTCTACCTGCTTGAAGCTATCGGTGGCTTTTTCCTTGCGCTCTACGCGGGTAACGAAACCGCTGGCTTCATTGTAATAGATTTTATAGGTCTGGCCGGTGGGTTGCTTTTTATCGTCGAGCATCTGGGCTACGACATACAGGCTGTCTATATCTGTTTTCTGCCCGTTAGGCACGATGGCCGCCACGCCTGTCTCCAGTATGGCAACGCCGGCGCCGAGTGCTTCTTCCTTACGTTTTTCCTGTTTGTCCGCCGCGGGGGGCGCGGGGCGGACGCGCTGGCGCAGCAAGGGGATTTCTGCAGTATAGGCCTGCATCACAGCCTGCATGGAGGCGCCGGGGTCGGTGGCGCTGAAGGTCAGCTGGGGCGTTAGTTGCGCGGGGTCTTTGGGAGTGATGCCCAAATTGATGAGGTCCTGATTTCCCTTGGTCTGGAGAATTTTATTGAGCAGGGAGCGGGCGACAGGCGTGGTTTCAAATTTTGCTTTACCGGCTTGCTTCACGGTCATGCCGGTGATGTCGCCATTAGCATTATAATCCAACCGGAACTGTGGGGGAGCTTCGCCGCCGGGGGCGGATACCGCTTCTTGCATTACTATAAAATGACCGGGGGGGTGGTCTGCCACGGGGGGCAGATTGCCACGCTCGACAATTTCAAGCTTATTGTTTTTGAGCGCCGCTTTTTTCTGTTGGGCAAGTATGGTGGGTTCGGCGGCGGCTACTGCCGTAAAAATCGCCGTGCCCAGAGAGTCGGGCTGTGAAGGTGCGAATGCGGCAGGGCTTGCAAATTTCTGAAAGGGAGCGCCATTGCTGGAATATTCGATGATCTGGTTGGTTTGTGTATCTACGCGCAACTGGTAACGGATGCCGGACTGGGTGTCGGCCACGCTCATCACATTCGACGCCGGACTTTCCGTATTGATGCCAAGCAGCGCAATGCCGGTGTCTTTCAGCAATTTCATTTTTACATTAATGAAAAATTCCCGGTCCTTGTTATAGCCCGCTACGCCCTTACCCAGCTCTTCATGGTGGGCCTGCAAGTCCTTTTGCCATTGTTCGAATACGCGGTTGAGATTGGTGCCGGTGCCGTTTTCAGCGTAAATAAAACGGGCTGACGCGCCATTGCCCTCCCCGCGCACGGTGACGCCATCGAGCTTGCCTAGGCTTATTTCACGGTTATCATACTGGTCGTGGCTAGAGCCGCTGCTCAAAGGGTTGAGCGGTACCCATAGTTCGCCCTGCAGGTCTTTCCCCACACCGTCCACTTTCATGAGGAAAGCATGTTCATTGCTGCGTAAAATGGCGTAAGGGGGCAATTCCGTGGATACGAATTCCGTGGGCATCCAGTCCTTGCCGCGGGGCACGACTTTTAAGGTAAATTGCGAAGGTGGCGCAGGCGTGTAATCCTGACGGGCGGAAAGCTCGGTACGGGGATCGTAGGTCAGTTCATTATAAGCGCGCACCGTCGCAAAGGTGTCTGATGGGCCGTTGCGCATGTCCATGTAGTTGAAGCTACCGTTGGTTGCGAAATAGGAACTTCCGTTCACGCTACTCCAACTGCCCTGCTGCTGCGCGTTATATTCCAGTTCCTTGAGAATTTCTTTTTTTCGTTTTTTAGCGAATGCAAGCGCCTGGCTCAGGAACTCAAACTGCTGGGAGGTAGTCATCAGGTCGAAGCTTTTGGTCGCCTGCTTGTCGCTGCCGTCATTGACGGGGATCAGCCCCTCGCCATAGGTGCGCTGGAATTCGCGGCCAAAATCCGCAAGGGGGCCTTTGTTCAGGTAATTAATATCATCGAGCGGGCTGAAGCCCGCCTGAATATGATGATCGCCATTGGCATAGATCGTGCCGCGCAGAAGAGGGCTTTGCGGGATGAAGGCGGCGGCTTCCGTAGCGCTCAGGCCATAGTTCTGCATCATGTCCTTCTGGCCCTGCTTGAACAGGTCGCCCATATGATTGACTGTGTCCCTTTCACGGTCCCGAGCGGTGAAGCGCGCGAATTCGCGGTTATCTTCGTAAATTTGCATTTCCTGGCTGAGATATTCCTGCATGACGCTATCCAGGTTATCTTTATTGCCGGTGGCCTGAATTTTCGCGCGCGCTGCAACGGCTTGGGTAATACCGGGAGGAGAAGGCAATTCGGCAATCTCCTGCACCTTAGCGACCACAGCCGGTGAGCGGGTGACAGGTGGCGGAGGCTCGGGCAGTTCCAGCTCCGTGGCGCGGCGCAGGTCGGGCGTGGTGAGAATGAGTTTTTGCGTGGTTGTCACATGGCCGACCCGGCCAATGTTGCTGGATGGTGTAAGCGGTAGCCGGTCTTGCGCCTGAAACGCCTTATAGCCGAGCACACCGGCTAGCAGCGGGACCGCATTGCCCGCGTATCCACCAACGGTGTCCATCGCTTCGCCGATACCTTTGAACAGACCACCGACAAGAGGAATTTTTTCAAATGCGCCAAAACCCGTCACAAGAGTTTTGAGGCCGCCGAAGGCCATTTTACTGAGCTTTACGGCGGGGTCTAGCAATAGGTAGCCTGTCAATGCACCAAGGCCACCGGCGATCCATGGCGTTGCCTTGGCCACCGTGACACTGGATACCGCTCCTTTGGATTGTGCTTCGATGCTATCGGCCAATGTATTGGTGAGATTACCAAAGGTGCCGCCGTTTCCGGAAGTGATGGGTTGACTGACGGGTGGTTTAAAGGGTTCAGACATGGCTTCTGCTGCTTGTTTACGTGGTTATTCTATCATCCTTTTTGCCAACACCCGGTTAAGAATCGGTGACAGAATTATTACATGGGTATCTTTATGATTTTTATATTTATTTTTAATAATATTCGTCTAATGCCCCTTTCCGAAGCATTTTAAGCTGTTTTGTTCTTTTTCAAATGAATCTGGCTGTGTATTCATTAATATTTGATATTTATGAGTTATTTAAGTCGTCAGTGCACCAGGTCGTCTAGGACAGTCATATGAATATGCAGCAGGCAAAAGCTGTAGTTAAGGGGGCGGCGTGCAAGCATTAAAGCGCCTGCGAGGCCTTGCCTTTTTTAACTACACTTATTGGAATATGGGGTTGTTGGCCTGCATGTATCTTCTGGTGCGCTCAGCTTACTGGTGGCAAGCACCTGTTTACGACGCATGGGAATATTATAACATCATGCGGGATTTTACGGGGACAGATTTTGACCTGCTCAAAGGCAACGCTGACCATAACGCGCAATTGTGGATGGCGGTGGCCGGGCTTCCCAACCTTCTTTTGCCTGACAATATACTCGCTTTCAATGTCTGGATCAGCGTGCTGAGCACGGGCGCGGCACTCAGCGTATATATGATATTGCGGCATTTATGCGGAGGAATTCTTACAGAAAGCGAGATTTTCCTGGCCAGCGTTCTGGTGGCATTCAACCCTTCCATCTTATGCAATCTTATTCATTTCAGCCCGGACACCGGCATTTTCCTGTTCATGGTATTTACGTGGCTTGCGCTGCTGAAAGAACAGCGCCTGCTTGCGACACTGTGTGGCTGCGTACTGGTATTTTCCAAAGAACAGGGCATCGCTTATCTTGCGGTGCTGCACGGTTTTTGCGCGTACCAGAGGCCTTTACAGGAGCAAAGGCTGCGCTTTCTGAGGCGCAATGCAGTCAGCTTGTTTATTCCATATGCGCTAATGATGGCTTACGCACTTTATAAAGTGTTTATCCGGCATGTGCCGTTTTTTTTCGATAACCCGAATGTATTCACCGGGATAGACAACGGGTCGCTGCCGGTGTTTGCGCAGATGTGCTTTGTGCTGAACGCCAACTGGCTTTTTATTGCTATCGGCTTACCCGCGGCAATCAGCCTTTTATGCCGCAAACCCAGCACTGCCCGCATGAAAGCCTACCGCGACCTGTGGCCTAGTTATCTTCTGCTTATGGCGGTGGTAACCGTCATTGCGCTGATGGTGCGGCACTGGCCGAATTGCCGTTACCTGCTTGCTTATAATCTTGTATTCATGATTTGTTTTATTTATGCGCTGGCGGGATTGCGCAGCCATGTGCTGCGGCATGTCACCCTCGTGATACTGGCAGCATTCATGTTTTGCCAAAACTACCGTACACTCGATCCCGTGAGCTTGCGTGTTTTCTGCACTACCTCCTTTGGCAGTCATACGCTACTGCATATTTCCTGGAGGGATGGCTGCTTTGAAAAAACCGGCGGCGTTTCATTGCAGCGAGACCAAGGCGTCTATAACCTTGAATTCACGCAAATGAACCGCCTTGATCAGGAAATTATACGGCGCTATGGTGAACATGCCGTTTACCTTGGGCCTAAGAAGATTATTCATGGCGAGCACCAGGTTTATCTAAAAGCTTATTACCGGAAAGGGGAGTTCATTCCCTCTATTTTATGTTTCGAGGATTTTCTGGCGCTGATAAAAAACGGAACGATCACGAATGATTTTTACGTGATTGACGTTGCCGGGTTGCCCCTTGGCTCATTGCATCAATTTCATCAACTGCAAGATTCAGGGTTTGAAGAACCGGATGATCCGGATGTGGTAGATGTCTCCGGATATAGCCTTCGGGTGCATCATTTTGTTCGTTCGGGCGATAGTGAATAACGGACTTTAAAAGCAGCTTTTGCGCTTGATTGCTACCGATACGATGAGAATTTAGGCGATGCGGCTTTCAATAGCTGTACGGAGCTGGACAGCGGGCGCTTCACCCCATCCGGAGAACAATATTTTTCCATACGAAGGCAAGTCCAGCTCTTCCTTTCCCAGTTTTTTCTTAAACGCCGTTACCTTCTCGGGATTCAGGCGCACATAATACCAGGCGGGCTTGTCGGCATGTATTGCCTGCACGAAAAATATGCGGGCCTTTTCATGAATTACTTTCGCTGAATATAATCCCTGAGCTGACATCGGCTCTAGCCTACCGCGCGTTTGGGCGGGTTTATGTCCTCGCCTTTTGCGTTTTCAGGCAGCGAAACTGGCGGCGGGCCGGAGCGGATGTTTTCAATGCCTGCCGAAATGCGCAACGCCTGCAGGTCTATCTTGTTTTTCCAGGCAATTGAAAGGTCGATGAAGGAAGGCATGGCGGCGGCCGCGAAATTACTGGGATTGCCGCTGTATAACTTGCGGGTGTTGCCCTTGCCCAGCTCATGGCTGTGTGAATAGCGCGAGGCTTTGGCCACCAGCATGGAAGCCTCTACGGGTTTTTGAAGATCATTATCCCATATCCGAAGGCCGGTATCTACACCGAGTGCGGCGTTTTTACCGAGGTTAATCTCGAACTCCGGCGGCTTGCCCACTCCTTTATCCACCCTTGTTACCATTTCCTTTGTCAGGGGCACACGCAAATCATAGGTTGCGCCTTTTACAATCTCGCCGCTGTTGTTATCGCGGTATTCGCCGTTATAGAAGGTGCAGGCTAGGAACATATTTTCCAATTCGCCACTGGGTTTGCGCTGGACGAGAAGATTTACAGAGTGCGGCTCGATGTAGCCGCGCGCGCCATCTTTATTTTTGACGAAGAAGCCCTTCTCGTTGCGGGCGGCCCAGCCGCTTTTATCAACTTCCACATTGCTATATAGGTCCAGGTCGAAATTCACCAGCTGCACGCGGCGGATATTACGCGCGGTTTCGAGCGCTTCGCTTACTGGAATGGCACCGCTATGCAGGCTCTCAATCACGTCATTTTGCGCGGCAGCCTTGGCGATGCGGTGGAACAATCCGGCCATCACTTTATACATGCGACAGTCTCCCAGACGCAATGCCATGAGATGGGCAGCATTGGCCGCAGTGGGCGATTCGGCAAAGAGTCGCTTGTCATCCGGGTTGGCGCGTGTGTTCAGTTCCGACAAATCTTCGTGGCTGATGCCAGCTACGGCGTAAAGGTTACGCAGGGTCTTTTCAAAAACCTGGTGACCGTCTCCGCCCATGTTTTCCATATTGTATTTTTCGGTATGAAAAATTTCGCGTACCAGCAGGCGGATCGCTTCGTAGAATTGCCCGGCTTTGTGTGCTCCGCCAATTTCATCATCCCTGGCGAGGTCTTTAAGCGTTTTGTTGCGTATGGCGTCGGGGAATATTTTTTTCTTGCTGCCCAACTGGCTTTCCAGTTCGCTCAGGCGCATGGATACGAGCGGCAGAACGGCGTAATAATCCAGCTGTGTCGCAATCTGTAAATCCGGTATCAGGCCGCCCTTGTGCAGGTTGCCGCCCAGCACCACACCCTTACCTGCGCCAGCACCGGGAATGATGGAATTCGCCGCAGGTGCATAGGCATGTTGTTCAAGGAGGGCGACGCGCGGGTCTTCCGGTTCCTTGGGCTTTTTATTGTCGGCAGTTTTGCCGCCGATCGCGCCAATGGCAGGGATGATGGTACTGTCTAGCAGCTGTATAAGGCGGGTTACTTCAGGGTTTGGGGGGGCGTCGGCATTTGCCTGCTGTTCTTTCAGGGATAATGAAAGTTTTTTACTATCGCGCAAAAAAGCATGTTTCTGCCATGGTTCGACGATATTGTTTTGCAGGGCGGCGAGCCCCCTCTCAACCGTATTTTGCGCCTGCGCGCCCTGCGGCAGGTTCAGTACTTCGGAATTTACGGCGATTGCCATCATCGTGCGGAATACAGTAAGGGGGTCGTCGGAAAAAAGGCCGTTGTCGCGCATGGTGGAGATGAACACCTGCGGCGCAAGCGCCTGCGCCTCTTCCACCTTTCCCAGCAAGGCGGATGTGAGCATGGCGTTATAGCCGGTATAGTGATGGTAGCCCTGCTCTTGAGAGAAGCCATTTTTATAGAGGTCGTTTGCTTTTACAAGGCCCTCGTGGCGGATGGCTTTTTTCAATTCCCGGCTAGTGGCGAGCTGGGCGTTTTCTTCAGAGATAAGAATTTCGGCACGCGCCTTGATGCCGGCGATTTTCGGCGCAAGATACTGATGGGTGTATTCGAGCCCGGTTGCGCTGAGTTGCGCTTCCAGTTGCCTTGCCATGTCCAGCGCCTTGTGTGGCTCCGGGATAGGCACGTAATGCGGCTCTTCGCCCGCTTCTTTGATGCTGATGTCTTTGGCGCGGTAGTTGTAGGCATTTGCCACGCCTACCATGATATCGGTATCAGACTTTAGCGTGCTTTTTGCCGGAATCTGGTCAAAGAGGCGTATGGCTGCATTATAAAATCCCATATCCGTGAATAGCTGGAAGGTGGTGCCGATAACTTCCAGTGCATTGGGATCTTCGGGGTGTTCGATCAGGCGCTTGAGAAAGCCCTTTTCTTCTGGCTTGCCCTGCTCATCCATGCCCAGCACCTTATGGGATTCCTTATAAACATAGTCGCGAAGGCTGCGCAGCTTGGCTTTTTTTACCTGCACGTCAGGCTCGCGGAACAGTTCTGACTGCGCTTTACGGTAACGGGTCGCTTCTTCGCGGAAACGCGCGCTCATGGCGCCGAGCTCGTCGCGGGTTTCAATACACTGGCGATGCGCCTCGCGGATGTGTTCGGGGCTTACCGATTCATCCTTACTGGTTAGCAGATCGAAGAAGCCATCTTTACGATAGGATTTCATATTTTATGTCAATGAGGTGGATTTTATAAAATTAACTATAACAGAAATTTTTATACCAAATATTAAGATTTAGAGTAGACTGATCGGTATGAAAAAGCTGCATGGCGACCATGATTAAAAGGCAAGCCGCTGAAAAATATAGATACTAAAAAGCCTTATCGGGGAAATCAGAGTACGAACATGGCCAGCGCTGCGCAGAACATCAATATGGTGGTCAACAAAACGACTAGCTGGCTGAAGGTGGAACTGGGCTGCCCAAGCATAATGCTCTTATCGCGAGCCACCAGCAAAATGCCTATCAGCAGGAATGGAGCCAATATGCCGTTGATGATTGCAGTCCAGTACAGCGCCTGCAGGGGATTGATATCAAGATAATCGAGCATGATCCCGCATAGGGTGGAAATGATGATGATTGCATAGAAGGCACGTGCCTGACGCATTTTCTCATCCAGCCCCTGGTTCCATTTGAACACTTCGGAGAAAGCGTAGGCAGCGGAACCCGACAAGGTGGGTATGGCCAGCAGGCCCACCCCGATGATTCCGGTTGTGAACAGGAACATGGCCATATTGCCTGCCAGTGGCTTCAGGGCAGCGGCAGCTTCTTTTGATGAGGCGATAGAGGTGATGCCGTGTGCATGGAGGGTCAGCGCTGTGGTGAGAATGATAAAGAACATGACGCTATTGGAAAAGAAAGTGCCGACGCCGACATCAAGGACGCGGTCGTTCAGCTCTTTTGAGGTGGCACCTTCACGCGCGGAAAGCATTCGCCGCCCCATGGCCTTTTCTTCTTCGACTTCCTGAGAAGCCTGCCAGAAAAAAAGATACGGGCTGATAGTCGTACCGAGAATGGCAACAATCATTGACCAGCTGTCCTTGCTGCGTGGAAATGGCGGCAGGAAGGTGTCATGCGCTATTATGCCCCAGTCCGGGTGCACAATGAAAGCCGTGATGATATAAGCAAAAAGTGTGATTACCAACCATTTCAGGACATTAGCTATTTCATGGTAGCGGAAACGGATGATGCCGAGGCTGATGCTTGCGCCAAAGAGAACGACGAAGATATGCGAACTCAGGCCAGTCAGCATTTCAGCGGCATCGGCCATGCCGGATAAATCCGCGCCAATATTGATGGTGTTAGCGCCTAGCAGCGCAATGCAGACCAGCACCATCACCGGCCTGGGAAATTTTTCAGATAGCGCGCCAGCCAGCCCCTGCCCCGTGACCATGCCGATGCGGGCGCACATCATCTGCACTACGGCCATCAATGGCCAGGTGACCCATGCCATCCATAACAGGCTCGTTCCGAACTGCGCCCCGGCCATGGAATAGGTGGCAATGCCAGAGGGATCATCGTCGGCGGCGCCGGTGATGACGCCCGGGCCAAGCTTACGTATGAAATTCCTTAATGGCGTCTTAGGCATGGGTGCCGTCATTTATTCGTCTCTCTGCTAATATGCATCTGCAAGGCATCATGTAATTATTAAAAAGCTTAGCACTCTTCCGCGACAAGCGGAAATTTTAGCTATATATTTTTACATATTAATGCGCCAAAACTGGAAAATTCATATCCATAGCCCTGTAGTTCATGACCTTACCCCTAATATTTGAGCGGCTTCTGCTTATGGCAATGCTTGCATTATGGTCTTACTGGCTATTTTGCAATTACGCATGGGTTGCCGAAGACGCTTATATCACCTTTCGCACGGTGCATAATTTTTCGATCGGCCACGGGCTTACATGGAACCCGCACGAGCGTGTACAGGCCTTCACGAACCCGTTATGGATGCTGCTGCATCTTCCCTTTTACCTGGCTTGGCCGAATATTGACGTAATTACGCTGTGTCTTTCGCTGACCTGCGCAGTACTCAGCATGGTGGTGAGCATTGCCACCTTCCGGCTGAAGCCGGTCGTTGGGGGTGTGTTCCTGCTTGTGCCTTATCTTTTTTCCAAAACGCTCCGGGATTATTCATTTTCGGGGCTGGAAAATGCTTTAAGCCTGTTGCTGTTTTCACTGTTTTATTACGTGCTGTGGCGCAATCCCAAGCGGCCCAGATGGGGCTGGCTGAGCCTGCTCTTTTCACTGGCGCTGGTGAACAGGCTGGACACTTTTGTTTTTTACACCCCTACCCTCCTCTATCTCCTTGCCCGTCACAGGGGCGGTGTATCTGTGAGGGGACTGCTGGCGGGAAGTGCACCCCTATGGCTATGGTTCGGATTTAGCTTATTTTATTTCGGCTTCCCTTTCCCTAACACCAAGTATGCCAAGCTTGATACGGGGATATCGGAAAGCGTTTACCTGAACCTTGGCATCAAATATCTCATCAATTTTGTACTGTACGACCCGGTCATGGCGCTGGTAAGCGCGCTGGCCAGTGCGGCGGCCGTGGCAGCGTTCTTCCTGCGCCCCTCCCGCGCCGATGAAGAGCGGCGGAGGGATGAAGTACTGGTTGCCATGTCGCTAGGCGTTTTATCATACACTATTTATGTGATGACGGTGGGTGGCACGGTGGTGTGCTGCCGTTTCATGTCGCTGGTTGTGTTCGCGGGATTGTGGATCCTGCTGGCATTCGTGACCCGCGAACCGATGCGGCGGCCAGTGTGGGCAGGGTTGCTGGCAGCTGCCCTGTATTCGGCCATCGCCTTTTTTCACTCTGCCACTTACCTATCTTTCCGCGGACCCTTTGCCGACAGTTTTCATTTCTATGTGGTGGAAATTGGCAGCGGCAATTATTATGGCGAAGCGTTTACGCAGCCGAAGGGATGGGACGCCTTGTGGGCGGAGACCAATGCCGGGGGCAAGGAACCGCCGACGGATATGGTGGTCAACTGCTATATGGGAATGCCGGGCTATTACGGCAATACGGATACTTATTTCCTTGATACCTGCGGGCTGACCAGCGCGCTGCTGGCGCGCCTGCCTGCCACGCACCTGGCCATTGCCGGGCGGGGTATGCGCGATATTCCCAAAGGCCTGATCCACCAACTTAAGACGGGGGATTATTCGCGCATGAACCCTTACCTCGCGGAATATGCGAGAAAGCTAAACCTTGTAACTATGGGCGACCTGTGGTCGGTGGAACGCCTCGAGACGGTGGCGTTATTTAATCTGGGCTATTACGATAAATGGCGGAATAACTACTTTTTATTCAAAGATAAACACTAGCATTTCCCGCTCAGGCAGGGGAGCGCTTGACGGGGCTTGTGCAATGTTTTATATTTAACCTGTTAGTTAATTAACCTGTAGGTATAATTCATGCATGACCAGCTTAGCCAGACTTTTGCTGCACTTGCGGACCCCACACGGCGGGCCATGCTGGCGGAGCTCTCCAAAGGGGAAGCCAACGTCTCGGAGCTTGCCAAGCCATTCCTGAAAACCATGAGCCTGCCTGCTGTTACAAAGCATCTGCATGTACTGGAAAAAGCCAAGCTGATTACCAAAACCCGGGAAGCCCAATGGCGCCCGTGCAAGCTCAACCCCGAGGCGCTAAAGGACGCTTCGGACTGGATGGAGCAATACCGTGTCATGTGGGAAGAAAGCTTTGACCGGCTAGGCGCCTATTTAAAAACCGTCACCGATACCCCTACGAAAGGAAAGAACAATGGCCGTAAAAAATAAATCGAACGAAATCAAGCTTACACGGATTTACGATGCTCCGGTCAAAGCGGTGTGGGAAGCATGGACAGACCCGGAACAAGCCGCACACTGGTGGGGACCGCGCGGGTTTACCATCACCACCCACAGCAAGGATTTGCGGGCGGGCGGACACTGGCGTTATACCATGCACGGGCCCGACGGGATAGATTATCCGAATAACGCCGTTTACCTTGAAGTCGAGCCGCAATCCAAGCTGGTGTATGACCATGGCGGCAACGAGGAGCGGCCACCGCTTTTTCGGGTCACGGTACGGTTTTCCGAATTGAAAGGAAAAACAAAAATGGTGATAATCATGGCGCTGGCTACGCCCGAAGCCGCCGAAGAAACGCGGAAATTCATCAAAAAAGCAAGCGGGAATTCCACTTGGGACCGGCTAGCGGAATATTTGGAAAAGGAAACGACCGGCAAAGAACAGTTCGTTATCAACCGGACGTTCGATACCCCGCTGGAGCATATGTTCCAACTTTGGACCAACCCCGAGGATGTCGCGCAGTGGACACCGCCCACCGGATTTACCATGCAATTTATCCGCGCGGATATCCGGCCGGGCGGTAGCAGCTTTTACTCGATGAGCGGTAACGGATTCACCATGTATGGCCGGGTCGAATATCTCACTATCGAGAAGCCTAACCTCATCATCTACAAACAGCAATTTTGCGACGAGCATGAGCATGTCACGCGCCACCCGATGTCGCCAACATGGCCCGAAACCATGCTTACGACCGTGACATTCGCCGAAGAAGAAGCCGGGCAAACACGGGTGACCGTCACTTGGGAGCCTGCTGCCGCAACGGGTGAAGAGATTGATACTTTTGTCAAGGGCCGCAGCGGCATGACGCAGGGCTGGACCGGCTCATTCGATAAGCTTGAGGATTTTCTGGAGGAGGGCGGCGGCGAAGCATCCCAAAGCAAACGAGTGGGATAATTACCTAGTAGGCCAAGGCGACATCCCTGGGAATTATGCGGGCATTCATAATCGCTTTTTCCAGGGTTGTTGCCGTTTCACGGCCTTTTACCAAGTAATTGGAGGCGCCGCAGAGGCAGGCATTTAATTTTGTGCGGGAGTCTTCAAGGCCACTATAGACAATGATTGGCGTTTCGGGGAATTCCGATGCCAGGGCGGTAATTGAGACCACGCCGTCCACATCGGAAAGATTGAGGTCCAGTAAAATGATATCAAAAGACCCTTTTTCCATGCATTTAAATGCATCAATAAGGCGGGGCACTGCGGTGATGGTAATATGATTGCCAAGACCTGCTAACATCTGCTCAAGCAGGGAAACATCGCTGGGACAATCTTCAACCAGTAACACATTCTTGGTGAGTGGCTGCATAAACCCTCCGGGGTTCATTAATCTTATTTACCCAACTGTTGAATATGTTTTTGTAAGATTAATTTTTAGGCAGAAAAAGACGGGGCGTTAACTTTTTTCTGCTCCTTAATAGCCAGACTTTACATTAAAAATGGCTTTTAATCAAGGCTTGAGGGTGATTTTGGCACTGCCGGAATGGTAAAAAAGAAGGTCGAACCCTTGCCTATCTGGGAGTCCACCCAGATAGCTCCATTGTGGTTTTTGACTACCCTTTCACATATGGCCAGCCCTATGCCTGTGCCGGGATATTCTTCTTCAGAGCATAAGCGCTTGAAAATAAGAAATACTTTTTCAAGATTTTGAGAATTTATACCAATGCCGTTGTCGCGGACGGCGAATCTCCAATAGTCTGCTTCCCGGATGGCGCTGATATGAATATGCGGCGTTGCGGTGCAGAATTTCAGAGCATTGGAGATTAGATTCTGGAATAGCTGCGTCAGCTGAATTTTATCCGCGCTTAGCTGCGGGAGCGGATCGGTCGTGATATGGGCGGATTTTTCCTGAATGACGCTACTGAGATTGGCGCGGACGATAGTGAGCACTTTATTACAATCCAAGGGTGCCAGCATTTTTTCGCTAAATCCGAGATACGAATATTCCAGCAACGCCTCGACCAGCTCGCGCATACGGCGTGCGCCATCAATCACGAAACCCATGGATTTCAGAGCGCGGGGCTCAAGCACGTTGTTTGAATTAGCCATTATCAGCTCAAGATGCTGCGTGATTGCGCGCAAGGGTGACTTCAGGTCGTGTGCGGCAACGGTTGCAAAGCGTTCAAGGTCCCGATTGCTTCGCTCAAGATCATTGCGGTAATTCTCAAGCATAGCATGGGATTCTTTTAGTTTATCCATGGTAAGGCGCAGACGCAGTTCCGTTTGTTTCCGTTGCGTAATATCGCCCGTGATGCCGCATAAGGCGCATATTTTACCGCTTTCATCAAATATGGGGAACTTGACGGCAGTGTAAACATGGATTGCGCCTTTCATTGGTATGGTCTGCTCGAACTCGCAGGACTTTCCCGTGGCGATGACATGAAGATCGTTCTGGCGGAAATGATCCGCGTGTTCCTTTGGAAAAAAATCGTAGTTGGTTTTGCCGATGACATCGTGTTCCGGCTTGCCTAGAAAATCCAGAAACATGGTGTTCACCGTGATGTAGCGTCCGTCCAGGTCTTTGATGTAGACCATGCGCCCCGAATGCTCCATGAGCGATTTCAGGAGCGCTTCGCTGGCTTTTAAAAGGGTGGTCTGCACGGAACCTCACAGCTTGTGTCAGGGACCCATGATAACACAGTCTTTTGCCGGAGATGTTAAAGCATGGTCAATACTTGTCCAAGTGTCCCTGTAATTTCGCATTGCCAATCCCGTTGCTCATCGAAACAGGCGGATGCAGGACATCATCATTGCATATTATGTTTACGAGTTAATAGGTTACATCCTGTTTTCCTCATATAAGATAGGTTTTTCAGCGGGCTGATTTTACAAACCATTTTCTATCTGCTATCCTGACTGGCAGCTCACAGGTTTGACGGGGTAGAAAAACATGGCTGATATGCCTAAGAAGGACGGGGAAGAACCCAAAAAAGTTGACAGCAAAGGCCCCTATTACGCGGCCATGGTGGAGCGCGCAGAGCGCGAAGCCGCTGGCCGGCCAGACCTTCTGGGCGAGCCCGATCCTGAAGTGATACGGTCGTTCCGGGAGATTGTGGCACACAGCAAGGATAAAGCTAAGGGCGATCCGAACAGCTCTGTACCCCCACTTCCTAAATAACAGATCTGCTTCTTTAAAATTTCGGGTTTTTAATTTTTCAACTCCCGTATCTGTGTTTTTCAAGATCACGCCTTAATTATCCTTTTGTAATTTCTCATCATTATTTTTTATATGGGCATTTATTCTTCATAAAAGTGCAATGAATGCTTAAAGAGTTTTAAGATATAATAGCCATAGGAACTCATGAAGTTTGTA
>JANYCJ010000026.1 GCA_025360345.1 Alphaproteobacteria bacterium
TCGGCCATCGACTTCGCCGAAATGGTGGATTTCCATGACGCAGGCAACTACGTGGCCTCGGTCTGCGCCCGCTCCCACCGCATGGAAGTGCCCTTCGGCGTCATCCACATGGAAAATGGCTGCCTCACCAATATCGTGGAAAAGCCGGTCTATGATAATGTCATCAGCGCGGGCATCTACGTGCTCTCCCCGCCCGCGCTTTCCTACATTCCCCATAATAGCGTCACCGACATGCCAACACTCCTGCTCTCGCTGGTGGCCGACCATAAGCCCGTGGGCGTGTTCTCCCTCGAAGACGAATGGGTGGATGTGGGCCGCCACGACGACCTCGAGCGCGCCAGGCGCGCCATGGCCGGCAACGGCTGATGCCCGCCAAACCCCTTATCCTCATCGGAGCGGGCGGCCATGCCAAGGTCGTGCTGGCCGCGCTCGCCTCACAGGGCAAATCCATCACCGCCTATGTCGATCCGAACCCCGCCTCGTGGCTCGACGCGCAAAGCATTCCGCGCCTCAGCGAAGCCGAGCTGCAAGCCCTGCTGCCGCAAGCGCCCGAACTCATCATCGGCTTCATGGGCCTCACCACCGAAGCGCTGGAACGCCGCCGGGCGCTGATGCAGGACTACCAGTCAAAAGGCGCGCACTTCCCCGCTGTGACCCACGCCGCCGCTACCATCGGCAGCCCCGTGGTGCTGAGCGCGGGCGTGCAGGTGCTAAGCGCTGCCGTGGTCAATCCTTATGCGATTATCAAGGATGGCGCGGTCGTCAATTCCGGCGCGGTGGTGGAGCATGACGCCATCATCGGTGCAGGCGCGCACATCGCCCCCCGCGCCGTGGTGCTGGGCGAAGCGCGGATAGGGGAGTGCAGTTTCATCGGCGCAAATGCCGTGGTCGTTCAGGGTGTTAACGTGGAAGCCAAAACTTTCGTCAAAGCCCTTTCGGTGCGTAAGTAGTTTGGCTTGCACGCGCTTGAGCCACTGGTATAGTGCGGCTCAGGACGAGCAAAGCAAAGAAAAATGACGCAGAATTTTCAGCATATTTTAGTGACCGGCGCGGAGGGCTTCATCGGCTCCCACCTTGTGGAAACCCTGGTGGCGCAAGGAAGGCGCGTGCGCGCCATGGCGCTGTATAATTCCTTTGGCCGCTACGGCTGGCTGGACACCATCCCCGCCGCCACCCGCGACAAAGTCGAGCTGGTCATGGGCGATGTCCGCGACCCCTTTTCCGTGCGCGAGGCCATGCAGGGGGTGGATGCCGTCATGCATCTGGCCGCCCTTATCGCCATTCCCTATTCCTATGCCGCGCCCGCTTCATATGTGGATACCAACGTCACGGGCACGCTGAACGTGGTGCAGGCCGCCCGCGACCTCGGCACCAAAAAAGTGGTGCACACCTCCACCTCGGAAGTATACGGAACCGCGCAAATCGTGCCCATTGCTGAAACGCACCCGCTGGTCGGCCAGTCGCCGTACTCGGCCAGCAAGATCGGCGCCGACCAGATGGCCTATTCCTATTTTTGCGCCTTCGGCACGCCCGTGGCCACCGTGCGCCCCTTCAACACCTACGGCCCCCGCCAGTCTTTGCGGGCCGTGCTGCCCACCATCATGCTGCAGGCGCTCAGTGATAACCCCACCCTGAACCTCGGCGCGCTCACCCCCACCCGCGATTTCAATTTCGTGGCCGACACCGTGTCCGGAATGCTCGCCGTGCTGGATAACGATACCTCGCTGGGCGAAACCATCAATATCGGCAGCGGCTTCGAAATCTCCATCGCCGACACGGTAAAACTCATCGGCGACATCACCGGCAAAAAACTGGAAATCAAAACCGAGGATGTGCGCCTGCGCCCGGCAAACAGTGAAGTCGAGCGCCTCTGCTGCGACCATGCAAAGGCCAAAAAGCTCCTCGGCTGGCAGCCCAAAACCACCGGCATCGAAGGCCTGCGCGCCGGCCTTACCCAAAGCCTCGAATGGTTCGCAAAACCTGAAAACCGCAGCCATTACCATGACATCCACCGCTACACCGTCTGACATCATCAGCGCCATTAAAGCGGTGGTGGCAGATGCGCCCCGCCCGGTGCACCTGCACGAACCCTATTTCGCAGGCAACGAAGCCGCCTATGTGACATCCTGTATCGACGACGGCTGGGTGTCTTCCGTCGGCGCATTCGTAGACCGTTTCGAACGCGATCTCGCCAGCTACTGCGGAGCGAAATACGCCGCCGTCATGGTCAACGGTACCTGCGCCATCCACGCAGCGCTGGAAACATTGGGCATTGGTGAGGGCGACGAAGTGCTCATCCCCTCGCTCACCTTCGTGGCCACCGCCAATGCCGTGGTCCATGCAGGGGCCACCCCGCATTTTGTGGAAGCCGAAACCACCTCCCTTGGCATGGACCCGGTTGCGCTGCAAAATTACCTTCACCGCATCGCAGCAAAAGAAAACGGCAAGGCCGTCAACAAACTCACCGGGCGCACCATCGCCGCGCTGATGCCGGTGCATATTTTCGGCCATCCCTGCCAGGTTGCCGCATTGCAGCATATCGCGCAGGAATGGAACCTGCATTTTCTTGAAGACGCCACCGAAGCACTCGGTTCCACCGTCGGCGGCAGCCGCGTCGGCTCCACCCACACGGCCATGTTCAGCTTCAACGGCAACAAGATCATCACCACCGGCGGCGGCGGCGCGGTCACCACCAATGATGAGCAGTTTTACCGCCGCCTCAAGCACCGCACCACCACCGCCAAGCAGCCCCACGCCTGGGCCTTCGGCCATGACGAGGTTGCCTTCAACTACCGTATGCCCAACCTGAACGCAGCCCTCGGCTGCGCCCAGCTGGAGCAGCTTCCCCGCCTGCTGCTCGCTAAGCGCGCGCTGGCCGCGCGCTACCGCGCCGCGTTTGAAAATATTGCGGGCGCACACATCCTGCCGGAGCCTTCCGGCACCACCAGCAACTACTGGCTGGTCACCCTCATGACCCATGGGCTTGATCTCGAAAGCCTGCTGCAGCAGCTGCACGATGAAAAACTCCTCTGCCGCCCCATCTGGCAACCGCTGCACACCTTGCCGATGTATGCCCACCACCCCCGCAGCGACCTCGCCGTCACCGAGCAGCTCGCCCGCAGCATCATCAATCTTCCCTCCAGCGTCCGCCTCGGCCTGCCTTATGTCTAGGGCCATCGCCATCATCACCGGCACCCGCGCCGAATACGGCCTGCTTTCCGGCATCAGCCGCGAACTGAAAGGGCAGGGGGCAGCGGTACAGCTCATCGTCACCGGCGCGCATCTCTCCGCTGCCCACGGCATGACGGTGGATGCCATCGAAGAACCCATCGCCGCCTGGGTGGACATGCAGCTGCAAGGCGATACCCCGCTGGCGCTCGCCCACGCCACCGCCCGCGCCACCTCCGGCATCGCCGACGCGCTCAGCCGCCTCAAGCCAGATCTGGTGGTGATTTTGGGGGACCGCTATGAAATGCTCGCCGCCGCAACGGCAGCCTTCCTGCTTCACATCCCCATCGCCCATATCCATGGCGGCGAGGTCACCGAAGGCGCGCAGGACGAATCCATCCGCCACGCCATCACCAAGCTCAGCTACTGGCATTTCGCAAGCGCGCAAGCCCATGCCGCCCGCCTCCGCCAGCTCGGCGAAGACCCCGCCCGCATCTTCCCCCTCGGCGCGCCCGGCATCGACAACCTTGCCCAAACCCCGCTTTCCCGCGAGCAGCTGGAAGCCGATCTCGGCATCGCGCTGAACACGCCCGTAGCGCTTTTCACCTACCATCCGGAAACACTCAGCCCAATGCCCGTGGAGGCGCAGATCGGCGCCATCCTCGCAAGCCTCGCCGCCCGGCCCGATATCACCTGGCTCATCACCGGCGCAAATGCCGAGGCCGGCGGCATGGCCATCAACGCCGCGCTGGAACACTTCGCCCAAACCCATGCCAATGCCATCTTCCGCATGTCCCTTGGGCAAAAACGCTATATCAGCGCGCTTCATGCCTGCGACCTCGTGGTGGGAAATTCTTCCAGTGCCCTGATCGAAGCGCCCACTTTGGGCAAAATCGCCGTCAATATCGGCGACCGCCAGAAAGGCCGCCTGCGCACCCCCACCGTGATCGACTGTGCCTGCAACACCGCGAGCATCCTCGCCGCGCTGCAAAAAGCCCTCGACCCCGCCACCCGCGACGCCGCCACGCCCAGCGCCGTTTTTGGCACGCCCGGCACCGTGTGCGCGGCCATTGCCCGCCAGTTGCTGGCGCTGCCCGTGCCGCATCAGCCGCAAAAAGCCTTTCACGACCTTGTGAAAAACCCTTAAGAACAGGGGGGTTATACTTTTCATCAAACCTTCACAAACAGCGCATTTCCGCTGTGTTAAAGTCGTAAAATAACAGCAATTTATCCGGCAAGGCCATGGCGTTAACGCCTGAAAGCAAGATGATAAAACCCGATCCGCAAATGAACGGCAGCGCGCCTGTGGCCGACGCGCCGAAAGCGCCGCCGCCCGTGCAAAAACCCAGCGGCCTTGCACAGCTCGAAGAAGCGCTGGAAGAAGCCCACGGCAAAATGCCCGAGCGAGACCCCAACCGCAAAAAAACCGCCGGGGAACTGATCTTCGACCGCGTGGTCTATACTGGTATCGGCTTCGGCGTGAACGAGGCAAGCTCGCTGTGGATCACCGACCAGTTCATGCACGGCAAGCCCAAATGGTTTTTAGGCGGCAAACCCTTCAGCCATGAAGGCTTCGAAGCCGCCAGCAAAGCCATTGCCAAAACCTTCAAGATGCCCGTGGCCAAGGCGGGCAACACCCTGCTCATGGCCACGCTGCTCTCCGGCGGCACGCTGCTGGTGCTGCCCATGCGTTACCTCGAAGAAAACAAGATCACCTGGACCCGCCGCGCCAACCATCTCGCCGATTACATGAGCGGCAACAAGCTCTCGAAGGAAGAAGTGGATGTCCGCGACAAGGAAGTCGAACAAGCCATCGCCTGCTCGCCCCAGCAGGGCTGGGGCAGCCTGCTTGCGGGCCGCGCCGTGGCCATGTTCGCCAGCTGGGCCACCGGCACCTTTCTGGTGGGGCCGAAGAACAACGAGAAGATCATGGACTTCTCCGAGAAGCATATCAGCAATGCCGCCAAGGGCGTAGGCTTCGCCAAGGCCGCGAAAACCGATATCTTCAAGCGTTACGCCCGCCTCATCGGCGTGGAAACCTACTCCTGCGCCGAGTCTTCCGTGGTGCTCGAAGTGGCCAGTAAAATCCTCGCCAACCGCGGCACCGAAATCCACGATCCCGAACTCTGCAAGGCCGCCCATGGCCCGAACGAAAAAAATGGCGGCATCGACCCGGAAAAATTCAGGAAGCCCAAGCTACGCGTGGATGCGGGCCAGCCTGTGGCTTACGCGGATAAGGTCAAGTTGGAAAAAGAAAACGCCGCCACCCTTGCGGTGTAGCGGCGCTTATAAACCTTGTGGCTCACACAATCAGGCGGCGCGGCTTACCCCCCAAACGGCCGGTCAACCTTGCGGCCCGGCAAATCACCCAGCATCGCGTTGGAAAGCTTTACCGAATTCGACCATGCTTCCGTTTCGCCGCGGTTCAGTTCCGGCAGCGGCAGCACCGTGTGCTTGCCATCGCTGTTGATCTGCACCGGCTGGCCAATGTAAATTCCCTCTTTTTCATTCATCGCCGAAGCAAAAAGCGGTTCGGTTTTTTTACCCTGCTTGGCCGCGATCACCTCGTCGACCATGCGCTTAAGCCCGGCTGCGGGCGCGATGTAATCGGAGCCGATATCAAGCCGCTTCACCAGCCGCCCGCCCCCTTCAATCGTGGCCTTTTTGATTTCTTCCAGCTTCTCGGGTTCGTTGGCAAGGATTTCTACCAGCTTGCGCGGCTGCTGGTCGGGATAGCGTATCATCACCTGGCTCAATACCGGCACCATGCCTTCGCCATGCTGGCCGATGACATTGGCGTTCTCGATGTAATTGGGCGGAATCTGCAGCTGGTTGCTGATGCTCTGGATCATGCGCGCGCGGTCCAGCTCGCCGCTTAATCCCATGATCTGGTCGGCGCCAATGCCGCTTTTTTCATGGAAACGCTGCGCCATGGTGTCCACCGGGTTGGTGGCAAGGATAAACGTGGCATTGGTGTTCACATCCTTGGCCGCTGCCGCCAGCGGGTCGATGAAATCGCAGTTGAGCTGCATCAGGTCGGCGCGTGACATGGGCCGGTCCTTGGGGCGCTTCGCGCCACCCGCGATCACCACGATATCCGCATTCGCCATGGCTTCGCGCGGATCAGTGGTGAATTTGAACTGAGAGGTGTCCTTGTGGCGGTTATTGATCAGGTTCGCCTGGTCAACCGCGATCATTTCGCCTTTGAAGTTCTCATTGTCCCACTTGTTGGAGCGGTTATAAACCACGATCTGGTCGGCCGTACCCGCTTCGGTAAGCTCTTTCCAAAGCTCCTTGCCGATGCCGCCCGGAGGGTTGCCCATACCCATAATGGCAATTTTTCGGGGGCGTGCGGTATTCTGGTCAGCCATGGTCTTCTCCTGCTATATAATTTTTTTATGAGTATTTGAGACCTTGAAATATGGTCCAGATATTAACGAATCTCAACCCTAATTAACGCCTGTCACAATAATATCATATTGCCAGTATCTCGGGCTTAACTCGGTGGAAGAAGTCAATTAAGCTATTGTAATCATGAAATTGGCGCTCGGGATTTATCATAACCGCCTTGTCGGTGGCCGCCCCTTCCGGCCCTTTCATCAGGCCGAAATCCATGCCCCGGTCCCGGGCGATCAGTATGGCGTCGCGCACAAACGTCCCCCCGCCGATACAAAGCATTACCCCGCCCGCCTCGGCCACGTGGCCCACCAGTTGGTTGGGCACGGTGAACAGGCTGCCCTTAAGCGGCAGCACATGCGTAAGCCCCGGCGTGAAGCTATGCGCCGTCTGGTCGGCCTGCACCGTGGCGCTCACCAGCGAAAAGCGCCTGCTCCCATCCGCCTTCAGGTTATGCGCCCCCACCGCCCGTGACAGCAGCGAGGTGATGCCCGCATCCTTGGGCCGCCCGATCAGGAAATACACCTTGCTCGCATCCAGCGCCCCCACCAGCCCCTCCATCAGCCGCCAGATCTGCTGGCGGTGCGGCATGGTGATAAGATGCCAGTAGCGTTCGCCCGTGGCGCCCAGCAGCAGGATCGGCACTTTGCCGCGCGTGGCTTCGGCAATGCTCTCCGGCGCAAACGCGATATGGTGTTTGCGCAAATGCGCCTCGAATGCCTCCGCGCTGGTTTCTTTTTTAGGCGAGGGCGCCAGCGGCTGCGCCACAAGCTGCGCGAAGCCCTCCGCCACGTGGGCTAAAAACCCCTCCGGCAGCGCCGCAAGCTTGCGTGAAAACCGCGCATCCTCCAGCGCCATGTGGTCATTCTCATGGCCCACCACGGAAAGGATGCGGTTCTGCCCCACCCCGGCAAACGAAGCGGCCAGCTCCAGCTGCTGCACATCCGTCTGGTACAGCCCCGCCCCGTCGGAGCAGATCACGAACGGAATGTCGCGGTTGATGCACTTGGCCATGTCCAGCTCTTCGGCCGTGTCGATATTGTTGAGGGCAAGGTTCGAGTCCGGGTTGAACTCGATCACGCACAGCTTGTTTTCCGCCAGCGTCTCGGCAATGGCGATGGCCTCGTCGTCCAGCCCGTGCGCAGCATGGCCGATGCGCACCCGCATCCCGTATTTCTGCGCAAGGCGCAGCGACTCTTTCACATTGCTTAAATTCTTGCGGTTCTCCCCGGCATGAATGCGCAGCGTGAATTCCGGGTCGTGCGCCTGCGACCACTCGGCAATGGCCTGCATATACGGCTCCAGCTCGCCGATCTTGTTATCCTCGAAGCCCATGAAATCCACGCCCACGATATAGGGGCTGGCCCCCATCATCTTGAGCTTTTCCACCTCCCGCGCCAGCATCGCATGTGAGAAATTGCGCGGCAGCCCCACAAGGAAACGCAGCCGCACGCCGGTGGCCTGCTCAATCGCGGGCAGGCCCTCATGCAGCAAGGTGAGGTAGCCCGGCACCAAAAGGGAGGTGGAGGTCGCTGTGATCTCGGCATAGGCCACGCCCATCTGCGCATATTCCTCCGCCGTTTTCATCAGCATGTCGAACTGCATCGCCGGGTGTTTGGAAATGGGCGTGCGGTAGCGGTACACCGTGATCTCAAGGTCGCCAAACGTCATCTGCCGGTCTGGCGGGATGGAAAGCGCAACCCGCAACTTTGCCCGCGCATCGCGGTTCAGCGAGGGCAGTGGCACGGCGTCTTCTTCCTTGGGAATGCCGCCGGGGTCGGCCGCATCCGTCGGCGGGAAGAAAAACCGCGGCGCCTGCACGATAGCGCGTTTATCATAGGGAATGCCGAGGATGTCCAGCAGCCGGGTCGGGTAGCACACCCCGTGCTGCGTCGCCACCTCGATCAGCCCTTCGGCCGAAATCTGGCCTGAGGAATGCGTGTGCAGGTCGGTGCGCAGCTGGCAGGCCTGCACCGGCCCTCGCGGGTAGGGCAGCCAGCGGTAAAGCCGCTCATTGCCCAGCATCCGCGTTTCAAACACGGTGAGCTTGTGGAAAATTTCGCCGTATTCGGCACCCTTGGGCGTCACGCGGTAGCGCCCGAAAAGCTCGCCCTCCCGCGATTCCGAGCCGCCAAGGCGGATGCTGATGTCAAACTGCCCGGCTAGCTTGCGCGGCACGATCAGCGAGAAAGAAGGCGCCTCAACCAGGCTGTAATGGAAATGGCACTCCACCCCCGCCACCTGCAGCGATATCAGCGTGACCAAATGCCGCTCCACCTCGCCCGCGCTGCCCACCGGCCCGCGGATAAGCCCGCTCAGGCGGCGCGTGTCCGGCAAATATTCGAAAACGATCCGGTAATGGTGGCCCCAGTCAAGGGCGTGGTCTATGGCAATGGGCTGCATGAACCATCATACCACCACTTGCCCGCCCCGGGGTAACAAAAAAAGGGGGCCGAAGCCCCCTTTTTCAAGAGATAAGTTCCAGTAAGCTGTTGACCTATTGGCCTTCCGACGGGGTGATCGGCTTTTCCTCGGTTTCGCTCGGAACCGGGGTGGTCACCGCGTCCGGAGCCGTGGGCTGCGGAGCTACTTCCGCGCCTGCGGGCAGTTCGTCGCCCGTGGCTGCGCCTGCGTCGGGGGCAGGTGCGGTGGCATCTTCGGGCATATCGGTGGTGTCCATGCCGGTGCCGGTGGCGGTAGGCGCCATTGCGTCGGCAGGGGCCATGGTATCAGCAGGGGCCGGTGCGGTGGGCGGAATGGCTACAAGGCCGGTATCGGCGGGCGCGGTGGCAGGGGCCATGGCGTCAGGCGCGGCCGGCGGCGTCACGGCGGTATCCGCGGGTGCAGGCGCCATCGCGGTCGGCGTGGCGGCAATACCGGCGGCGTTAAGCGCAGCATTCGTAGCGGCGGCGGTGGCCGTCGCGGTGGGGGTGGTAACCAGCCCGTTGGTGGGCAATGCCGTAGGATTGGCAACAACCGTGGTGGTATTGGAGTTCTGAGTCATCAGCAACGTCACGGCGGCGACGCCAACGATTGCACCAATGATGTATATGACTTTTTTATTCATGGAAGAGCCTCCCGGCAAAATGAGAAAGAATTGAGTGCATTTATATAAATGCAAAATGCGGCGAACCCAAACCCTTTTTTCCGCATTTGCGAAAATAAAAACCTTGGGCAGGCCTATGTATTCAGCAGGCTCACATTGCCGCCGATGGCCGCGATATTAATGGTAGTGGTGCGCTCGTTCACAAAACGCAAAAGATAATGCGGCCCGCCCGCCTTCGGCCCCGTGCCTGAAAGCCCTTCGCCGCCGAAAGGCTGCACGCCTACCGTCGCCCCGATCATGCTGCGGTTCACATAAATATTGCCCGCATGGACCTGGCTCGCAAGCAGGCGGATATGCTCGTCGATGCGGCTATGCACGCCGAAAGTGAGGCCAAAGCCCGTGGCGTTGATTGCTTCCACTACCTTGGGCAGCGTGCCGTTGGTAAACCGCACCACATGCAGCACCGGCCCGAAAATTTCCCTGGTAAGCACGCGCAGGTCGGAAATCTCGAACGCATGGGGCACTACGAAATGTCCCGCGATGGAACCCGCGGGCGCGGGCGCGGCGGCCACCAGCTTCGCGGTCTTTTTCATCTGCTCGATATGTGCAAGCAAGCCCTCGCGCGCTTCCGCGTCGATCACCGGCCCGGTATCGGTGTCCGGCGACAGCGCGTCGCCCACCTTTAATTCCTGCATCGCCCCGGCCAGCAGCTTTAACAGCTCATCGGCAATGTCGTCCTGCACCAGCAGCACCCGCAGCGCCGAACAACGCTGGCCTGCACTGCCAAAGGCGGATAGCATGATATCGTCCACCGCTTGTTCGGGCAGCGCCGAGGAATCCACCACCATGCAGTTCTGCCCGCCGGTTTCGGCGATCAGCGGCACAATCGGCCCTTTGCGCGCCGCAAGCGCGCGGTTGATGATCTGCGCCGTGTCCACCGAGCCTGTGAATACCACGCCCGATACCCGCGCATCCGCAACCAGCGCCGCGCCAATAATTTCGCCGCGCCCCGGCAGCAGCTGCACCACGTCGCGCGGCACGCCTGCCAGATGCAACATCTCCACCGCGCGCCGGGCGATCAGCGGCGTCTGTTCCGCGGGCTTGGCCACCACGCAATTGCCCGTGACCAGCGCGGCTGCCACCTGACCCACGAAAATCGCCAGCGGGAAATTCCACGGGCTGATGCACGCGATCACGCCGCGCGGGTGCAGCGTCATCACATTGCTTTCCCCTGCGGGCCCGGCAAGCGTGTGCGCCGCCATTAGCCTGCGCGCCTCAGCTGCGTAATAGCGGCAGAAATCCGCCGCCTCGCGCACCTCTGCCACGCCGTCGGGCAGCACCTTGCCCGCTTCGCGCGCGCACAGCGCCATCAGCTCCGCTGCGTTTTTCTCAATTGCCGCGGCCATTTTTTCCAATAGCAGCGCGCGCTCTTCCACCGGCCTGCCAGCCCATGCCGGGAAAGCCGCCCACGCTGCCTTCAACGCCGCATCCGCGTCTTTTTCGCTCATATCCGCAACTACCGGCAGCGGCTTCACCGCATAGGGCGCAAGCCCGTGCAGCAGCGCGGTAAGCTGTGCCTGGTTTCCAAAATCCATGCCCGCGGAATTTTGCCGCGCCTGCCCGTAAAGCTGCAAGGGCAGGGGGATGGCGGGATTATAAAGCTGCGCATGGGCGCGGGTGGCCGCCACCGGGTCGGCCAGGATTTCCTCCGGCGATTTGCTCTCATCCATCAGCAAATGCACGAAGCTGCTATTCGCCCCGTTCTCCAAAAGCCGCCGGATCAAATACGCCAGTAAATCCTTATGCGCCCCCACGGGCGCGTAAATGCGTGAAGGTGTTTCCCTGACTAATTTGTCATGCAGCGCCTCGCCCATGCCGTGCAGCCGCTGGAACTCAAAGCTGCCCTTGCCCCAGCCATAACGCTCCGCAAGCAAGGCGATGCTGGTCACGGTGCGGATATTATGCGTGGCGAATTGCGGGAAGAACACGTCTTTATAAGAAAGGATTTTATTCGCGCAGGCGAGGTAGGACACATCCGTGTGCTCCTTGCGCGTGAATACCGGGTATGCAGGAAGCCCGCCGACTTGCGCCCATTTGATTTCCGAATCCCAGTAGGCGCCCTTCACCAGCCGCACCGGGATCACGCGCTGGTGCTTTTTGGCAAGCTGCGCCAGCCAGTCGATTAAATAAAACGCCCGCTTCTGGTAGGCCTGCACAACAAAGCCCGCGCCGTTCCAGCCCGCAAGCTCGGGGTCAGCCACCAGCGCCTCGAACACCATCATCTCGGTATCCAGCCGCGAGGCTTCTTCCGCGTCAATCGCCACCGCGATGCCGGCCTTTTTCGCCGCCAGCATGATCTCCTTCAGGCGTGGCAGCAGCTCGCGCATTACCCGGTCTTTTTTCACCAATTGGTAGCGCGCATGAAGCGCCGAAAGCTTCACCGAAATCCCCGGCCCCTCAAAAAGCGGAGTACCCGCCGGGATAGTTTTGCCGATCAGCGCGATGCCGTCGCGGTAGGACTGCACATAGCCCCTGGCCTGCGCGTCGCTCCTCGCGCCTTCGCCTAAAATATCATAGGAAAAGCGGTAGCCCTTTTTGTGGTAGGATTTGCTGTTGGAAAGCGCGTCGGCCACCGTTTCACCCAGCACGAACTGCCCGCCGATCAGCGTCATCGCCTTGCGCAGCGCCACGCGTATGGTGGGCTCCCCGGTGCGCGCAATCAGGTTGCTCAGCACCTTGCGCACGCCGCGCTGCGGCTCCTGCCCGAAATCCACCACCTTGCCGGTAAGCAACAGCCCCCAGCTGGACACATTCACCAGCCACGAATCCGCCGTGCCCGTATACCGCCCCCATTCGCGCCCTTCGAACGTATCGCGGATCAGCGCGTCGGCCGTGGTGGAGTCGGGAATGCGCAGGAGCGCCTCGGCAAGGCACATCAGCGCCACGCCCTCATTGGTGTCCAGCCCGTAAGCGTTCAGGAATGCTTCCACCCCGTGCCCTAAGCCGCCCTCGCGGATTTCACGGGTCCATTTCCCGGCGCGCGCCATAATCACCGGCTCCATCTGAGACAGGGGCGCAACACTTTCCAGCAGCACCGCCATGGCCTTTTCCTCAGGCATGTAGGCAAGGGCGCTGATATCGGTTTCGGGGAGGGAAGTGGTTTTTTCTGGCTGCATGGCGCACATGCTAGCAGGCGCAATCTATTTGTAAATGGCCAGCATGGGTTACAGCCCCGGCGCGGGCTGCATGGCGTGGGCCATGCCCAGCTTGTTCAGCCAGCTGCCTTGCGCGGGTGCGGCAAGGCTTTGCATTTTTTCCTGCATTAATTTCTCGATCTCCGGCGCTTTCTTTGTTGCCTCCGGCTGCGAGGCAAGGAACCCCGCCATATGCTGCATCAGGCTGTGCTGCATTTCCCGCGGCTGCGCGGCCAGTATCTGCGCCGCGGCGGTCGCCAGCTTGTCCAGCGCCTCGTCGCCCTGCGCCTGCGAGCCGCTGTTTTCCTTGGACGACATGCACAACAGCGTATTGCCCATCATATAGCTCGCCGCAGTAAGGAACTTGAACATATAGCTTTTATTGGCCGGGTTGGCCTTATATTCCTTAATGCCGCTCATGATGAGCGCCGGGTTGTTCAGCCCGTATAGTACCCCCGAAATGCGCAGCGGCTTTTCCTGGAACCACGACACCGCCTTGGCCAGCGGCCCATGCGCGGGCTTTTTATCCGGGTCGGGGGTTTGCTCGGATACTAAAATCCCGCCCAGCCCGCCTGAAACCACGCACGCGCCCGCCATCGTGTCCCAGTGCTTGCCATGCTGGATGCCCGAAGCCATGAGCTGCGTGCCGCCCACGGCAAAACAGGCATTCATCATCTGTGAGGGATATTTATAAAGAAAGGCCTCGGTGTTCTCGATCAGCCCGCCGGGTTTGACCAGCTTTTCCACCGTAGGCTCATGGGGAATTTCCACCCCTTCCTTGCGCAGGTATTCCCCCAGCTTCATGCCCATCATGCGCAGCTGCTTTTCCGCGTCGGGATTGGCATATTTGGAGCAGAACAGCCCGCCCGCGGCGTAAATCAGCCCCGAGGCCGCTTCCTTGTACCGCCCGCCCATGATGCCGGAAATAATCAGCGCCGTATCGCCCGCAAGCAAGGCGTAGCCCGCTGCCTTCAGGCTCTTGTCCTTCAGAGCGTCAAAGGGGGTGTCGTCCGTCTTATCGTTCGGGTCACCCTGATAATTAGGCACTTTGGTCATGGCTTATCCTTAGCATAACGCCAAATTACACTATACAGCTGAATTGTTA
>JANYCJ010000080.1 GCA_025360345.1 Alphaproteobacteria bacterium
AATGTGGCGACAGCATTTGGCTGGCTGGCGCATCGTTCATTTGATGTAGCTGTTGCTGCTGTTGCACTAGCTGGCTGGGCGGCGCAGCTGGAGGTGCTGCCGCTCCACCGCCTAGCATTTGAAGTAGTGACATCCAGTCCGCACCAGGAGCAACCGGAGTTTGCTGTTGTTTCAAATTGGAGGCAGCTTGCAATTGCGCCAATAGCGTCACCATGCTTGCCGGGTTATTCATAGTCAACTGTGATAAAAGTGCCATCATCGGATTACTTTGTGCGGCTGCACCGCCGTTTAGAAACGGCAGCGCAGCATTGGTATTTTGAAGTGGCGGTGGCGGCGCCTGAACCACCGGCGGAGCCAGTAATGCCTGAAGCTGCGTCAGCGCTGCCAGTTGACTGACCATTCCTTGCATGCCAGGATTCTGGCTCTGGCTGCTCAACAGCAATCCCAGTAAAGGATTTGTAGCAAGGAGTTGGGAAACAACTGGATTGGGCAGGTCGGCACCGGCAACTGGTACTGCATTTCCGCCAACAACATTTTGATGTGGTGCTTGCGGTGACTGAACTCTGGCCGCTGTATCGCCACCAGTAGGCTTCATATCCTGACTATGCTTGTAGTAATAGTCCGGCTTCCGGTCATGTCCCGATTCCTGCTGGCGGGGCGGTTCGCTGCGTACACTCACGTGCCGCGCCATCACATCGCGGTCATTAGTTTGATCGTGATACCGCTTCTCTTGCACATTCTTGTTGACATAAACAGTTTCCGGACGGATCTTGTTCTCATGGTGAGCACTTGACGCGGAATCAGAAGCAGTTTTCAGACGCAGGTTTCGGCGTGCGCGATTCAATTTCAATTTCTCCATCATTTCAGAGACAGGTATGTCGGTATACTCTATGGGCAAACGTATAAGTAATTGTTTGTCGGTCCATAGCAAAGAAGCAAACCTACCACGTATCGAAGTCTGTTTCACGTCGTCCGCTTTCGGCAGATAAACACGAAGCCAGGAAATATTTTGATTCTTCCATTCCGGCGTCTTCAGTACCAATACTGCCCAGGTCCCATCTTCAGCAGCATCGCGCGCAGCGTCGTCGAAATTCATTTGACGCGCGGCCACCAGGCATTTATCGAAGCGAAACCCGTTCGACGTCAACTGCGACTGGATGCCGTACAGGAATTGTCTAGACAATTATAGCGGATAGAGGGTGTAGCACAAGGTATATATAGATATATATATATATATATGTATCTGTCTGTGTGCACTTACGCTTCGACAAACTGCAGCGCCAGAATCTGAACGTCAATCCTGTTGGCATGATGTCTTCGCGGCAGTTTGACAAGAAAACGACCAGCATCACTGGGGTACTGGTGCCTGGTGTGCTGTGCAACACCTCCCGTCGTGATATTGAGATTGTCCCGGTCGTCGCCATCCACTACAACAATACGCGATGGCGACTGATAACGCGGGCGTTTGTAGAGACTATTCTGGCTGTCGCGGGACTG
The DNA here is from genome assembly GCA_025360345.1 of Alphaproteobacteria bacterium. GTDB lineage: Bacteria > Pseudomonadota > Alphaproteobacteria > Rickettsiales > SXRF01 > JANYBV01. The sequence continues at coordinate 1,498 of JANYCJ010000080.1, forward strand.
CCCCTCCACGCTAAAATAATCACTATCCTTCAGACCTCCAGCATTTGCATTCGAGTGAATTTGGTGCAGTTCAAGCCGGGACAGACAGATGTCCACCGCTACCGGCACATTGTTGATTGACAAATTGCCGCGCAGCTTGTTCACGGCCGCATGCATATCCTCACTCCTCTCAAACTGCACAAACCCGGTATACCCACGGATTTCAATGTACACAATACGACCGAAATTCTTGAACACCGAAAACAGATCGCTTTCTCTGGTGCGGATGGGCAACCGGCCGACATAAGCACGGGCCATGCGCTCCTAGCGCACACCATCCTTGCTTGCTAAATAATATTTTCTCCGATCCGCAGTATCAGAACTGGGCGTGGGTGACACGCGCCGCTCATCGCTACTCATTTCCGGTCGCAAGCTCTCGCCGGCAGCATACATTTCCTTGACCGCCCCGCGCGCCACCACATTTTCTTTCTTACTGCTATTATCATTGATGCTGTGCAAATCTTGTCGCTGTACAAATTCACTTTCAACTGCCGGCCGCTGCTTGTGTACATTGTCTGGCGACGACATGGACGCGACGCCAGATGCCGCCAATCGAGTGTTGGAAGGAGGCGGACTGGCCGCGTCATCCGACATATTTTCTCGCATACGCTGCATATTTCCGGCAAAATCGCCGACATTAGGTTCGCCGTTGAGGCGAACGGTCAACATTTCCACCGGCACTGCTACACACAGTCATTATTATTAGTGACATTATTCTTAACGTCATTATTATTAGCGTCATTATTATTAGCGCTGATGATTTGTTGTTGGCTGCGAACGGTAAAAAATTGACTATATCACTGCTAGCGGTTATAATACCCTGGCCCGGGGAGGAGTTGAGCGCCCCAGCAGCGTGCGCGGATGGCGACGCGGCCAGCGAGTGAGTGCCGGACGGAACCGTCACGGACAGACCGGGCGACGACGGCGACGGGTCGCGCGTTTGCCGGCTGGGCAGCGTGGATTTTGCGCGGTTCAGCAGCGTTTCCATCGAATGCAAAAAGGCCATTGACGGCGATTCGTCGACAGGCGCGTCCGTCTGCCTTATCATGCCCTCCTCCTCCTCGTCGTCCTGCTGGGCGGCAGCATCGCCATTCGGCGCCAATCTAATTTCGCTACGCTCCGGCGACATGGCGCCGTCGGCCGGCTTCCTGCCCTCCTCCCGTCCTTCCCTGTCTGCGCGCGCATTTGCAAAACAATGCTCAGTGTCGGCGGCGGTGTTTGTCGCCGCGGTCGAGTGCAAATCAGCCGCACCTGACGCGGCACCGCCCGACTGCCCCGGCAACGACATTGTACTTGCACAATTTCAAATCAACAACCGGCGATTGCGGATGCCGTGCGTGATTTTGGTGCGCGTGCCGTCAAACAAAGAGGCGTGCGTATATGACAAAAGTGGCTTGGAAGTGTTTGTGTTTGTGTGTGGAGATTGACTGCGCGCGGGGGCGTCGGCGTGGCGTGAACGGGAACGAAAACGAGAAAGAAAACGGAAAGAGAAGAGTGACGAGGAAAGTGAGAGTTTTGTGCTTTCCATCAGCAAACCGGCGCCAGCCAAAACTGATTGACCGTGACCCAGTCCCGGCCTGGTCGACTCGACTCCAATTAGCCGGCGACAATCCGCCTGGGCGTAAGCTTGGGCTTGGGCTCGTGGCCGTGTGGCGCTGTGACTCTGCCGTGATGTTGCGCATCGACTTGACAATACTGACAAGATACTCGATAATGTCACGCGATAATGATAACGCGTCATTTATTATATTTCCAGCTGATCGACGGCCTCCTGCGCCTGCTGCCACTCTGACGTCTTGCGCAAATCGCCGCTGCCAAAGTCCGGCTAGGCAG
>JANYCJ010000089.1 GCA_025360345.1 Alphaproteobacteria bacterium
GGGAAAATGCGCCGTATGCGCCGCGAATAAAATTCGGAAAAACGAAAGGTCCCGCGCTGCAGGTTCGTATAAAGGAGTGTGGCGATCAAATAGCCGGAGATAACAAAAAAAATATCAACGCCGACAAACCCGCCTCGCACAATCTCCGGGAAGCTGTGAAACCCCACCACCGACAAAACGGCAATGGCGCGTAATCCGTCAATGTCAGGACGATAGTCACAATGGCGCATCCGCGAAGTCTAAACGCCATTACTTAACGGAAGATAAAAATAATGCGGTAAATGAAACCTGCTATTTGCCAACTTCTTGAAGAAGTTGGTGGAGAATAGGAGAGTCGAACTCCTGACCTCTACAATGCCATCGTAGCGCTCTACCAGCTGAGCTAATTCCCCACATGTCGCATACGTGCGAGGAGAAGGAAAATAGCGAACTTCTCGGCTGTGTCAATGGTTTCTGTAGGAAAACTTTCGCTGGCAGGTAAAAAAAGACGGTAGCATTTGCTTGAAATAAGGTTGATTTAGCAGGTACATAGCTATCCTTCGCCTTGATCCGGCAAAAACCCTCCCACCTGCATTCGCCACAGCTGCGCATAATGCCCGCCCAGCGCCAGCAGCTGGCTGTGCGTGCCGTCTTCCACAATGGCCCCGTCGCGGAACACCAGCACCCGGTCCATGTGCAGAAGCGTGGAAAGCCGGTGCGCGATCACCACCGTGGTGCGCCCCGCCATCATGGCCTCAAGGCTGTCCTGTATCGCCGCCTCCGTCACCGAGTCTAGAGAAGAGGTCGCCTCGTCGAACAATAAAATCCGCGCATTTTTCAAAATCGCCCGCGCAATGGCGATGCGCTGCCGCTGCCCCCCGGAAAGCTTGACCCCCCGTTCCCCCACAATGGAATCATACCCATGCTCGGAGGCCATGATAAACCCGTGGCAATGCGCCGCCTTCGCCGCCGCGATGATCTCCTCCTCCGTCGCCCCCTCCCGCCCATAGGCGATATTATCGCGCAAAGAGCGGTGAAACAGCACCGGCTCCTGCGGTATCAGCGAAATCTGCGCCCGAAGCGAATCCTGCGTCACCTGCGAAATATCCTGTCCGTCAATCCGGATGCTCCCGCTTTCAATGTCATACAGCCGCAAAATCAGGTTCACGAACGTGCTCTTCCCGCTGCCGGAAAACCCCACCAGCCCCACCTTTTCCCCCGCCCCGATGCGTATATGCTTGCCAGAAAACAAATTCTGCCCCGCATGGTACTCGAAGGACACATCGTCAAACACAATCTCACCTCGCGCAACCGCCAGCGCGCCTGCGCCCACGCGGTCAACCAGCTCATGCGGCTCCTTCACCAGCTCCAGCGCCTGCTGGCACACGCCGATCTCGCGGTAAAAACTTGGAAACTCCATCCCCACCCGCCACAGCAGATACATCAGGTTGATAGTGGTGGACAAAATGAACGCCACGTCCCCGCTGCTCACGCTGCCCGCCTGCCACGCCGAAACCAGCGCCCGTATCAGCAGCACGATCATGACGAAGCACGGGATTTCCAGCAAAAACTTCACCTTGGCGATCACGAACAGCATCCGCTTATGTGCACGGATTTCCTGTGTCTGGAAGTCGTGGATGTACCCCATCTCCGCACGTTTGCGTGCAAACAGCCGCACCGTGATAAAATTTCCCACCGAATCCACAATCCGCCCCATCAGCTCACTGCGCATTTCCGAATGCCGGTGCGACACCGCGTCGCAGGCCCGCGAATAATAAACGCAGATGCCCAGATGCGCCGCCGTCCACCCCAGCAGGATAACCGCGAATGTCGGGCTGATGCTGGCCATAATCCCCGCAGTAAGCAGCGCCGTCATCAAGCTCGGAATATAAAACCGCACACTCTGCGTCACCAGCATATGCACGCCCTGCACCATATCGCTGATCTTGTTGGTGATGCTGCCGGTCAGGTGCGTAGAAAAATACCGGTGCGAATGCCCGAACACATACCCCGTGAGCGTCTCTCGGATATCGGCCTGCAGCGCGGGCGAAAACAGGTAATCCACCCCGTCAGTCACCCGCCAGCACACCACCGATGTCACCCACAAAATGCCCCCCAGCCACAGCGGCCGCGCCAGCGCCGCGTAAATATCCGCCCGGTCGCCCTGATAGGTGGCAAACACGTCAATAATCATTTTCACCACATATGGGAACAGCACCTGCTCCACCGGCCACATCAGCGCCAGCACCGCCAGCAGGCAAAAACCAGCTTTGCGCCGCGACAGGAACACGCCGATGAACGGCATCAATCGTGAGGGCAGGGAAGGGGGCATCGCAAACATATAGTGAAGCAAGCCCCCGCCATCAATACAAACGTCGCAATAAACTGCGCCTTCGGCGCTGGACAATAGCAGGTTTTTACCACATGATTCCGCCAACAAAGCGGAAAACAATGACAAAAACAGCCCTGTACCGCGTCCTGCTTTTGCTCCTCGCCCTGCATAGCGTGGTCTATCTAGATATCTACGCCCACGACAAGCTCGCAAGCCACAGCCGCCTCGGCGGCGACTTTCCCACCTTTTTTAAACGCGGCCAAATGGTGCTCTCCCATGCCTCCGCTGCCAATATTTACGATACCGCGCCTCTCGATGCACAGGCCGCAGGCACGCTAGACCTCGCCGCAGATCCCCTCCCGCCATTTCCTTACCCGCCTTATACCTTGCTCTTTCTTTGGCCGCTGGGCTTTTTCAGCTACCATGCCGCACTGGGCGTCTGGCTCACCATAAGTGCCGCCCTCTATCTCTGCGCCACCCTGAAAAACCCCGCTAGTCAAAACCTCCCCTCCAATATGCGCGCCTATATCATCCCCTTCATCCTTCTTTCCCCGCTGGCACTTTATAATATCGTCACCGCCCAGAACGGCTTTTTTACCGCTGCCCTCCTCATCGCCGCCATCACCCTAAGCCAGCGCCGCCCTTATGCTGCGGGCATCTGCGCCGCGCTGCTCACCGTAAAACCGCAACTGGCGCTCATGCTCCCCGTGCTTTTCCTCGCCCAGAAGAATGGAAAAGCCGTCCTCGCTGCCGCACTCACCTGCCTCGCCCTCGTCCTCGCCGCCACGCTTCAGTTCGGCCCGGGATGCTGGCCCATTTTCCTCAGCTACCTCGCCTCTTTCACCCACATGGTCGCCGCCGATCCCGGCCTCCTTACCCAGATGAACGCCAGCCTCTACCGCAGCCTGCTCATCAACGGCTTGCCCCAGCCCATCGCCCTCGCTGTGCAAGGCTTCGTCATCGCCGCCGCTGCCGCAAGCTGCTGGCTTGCCGCCCGCAACCCCGCCGATGCTTCCTTGCGCCATGCCATTATCCTCACCGCCAGCCTCATCGCCGCCCCGCACGTCATGACCTACGACATGCCCGCCCTCATCATCCCTGTGTTTTATTTGCTCAACCACGCCCTGCGCGCAACCGAGCGCCCATACGAGTTGCTCGCCATGCTATTCCTGCTGGTGTCGCCCATCCTCGCGTTGCATTCCCCGCAACTACCCATCGCCTTTGCGGCCATGGTTGCTTGCTTGCTGTTACTGGTGCTGCGGTTAAAAACGGCGCAAAATGCCTAGTTGTCTTCTTTCGCCCGCCCGCGCGGCTGGCGTTTCAGCTTGGGGTTGCCCTTATCTGGCTCAATCGTATCGGGTGTTTCTTTCCGCCCCTTTTTTTCCGCCCTGCCTGAAGTAATTTCCTCAGACGTGCCGTCACGGGAAAGATGGTGTCCTACTAAGCTGATTTCATTCGGTACTTTCAGTTCACTCAGCGTCTGCGTCGCTTGGTAGCCAATCATCGGCTCCATGTTCTGGAACCGTGTTTCTGCATTCGTGCGGTGCCGCGTAGAGGTGAGTTCGCGCAGGGCATTGGAAATCGTTGCCAGCGCCCAGGCTTCCCGCAATTGGTTTCCCCCCACCACCAGGCTCTGGAAAGTGTCCCTGCCATCATCTGTCATACCAAGCGTAACCACTCCGAGCGAACGCTGGATGTCCGAGGCAGGGATAGGCCCGTCTAAATGAAAAACCGTCTTTTCTGTTGTTAAGGCCTCACCGCGCACATGGGTGCCCAGTGAAATCATTGTTGCATCCCCCTGCTTGTCGCGTGAGCGGCGGCTGGGCGCTTTGAGCGACTTGTCTTTCAGAATCGCCTCAAAACTATCCTCCCTCGCATGTGAGGAGCCATCATGGTTAGGGTTATGCGTGAAAGTAATCTGGTCAAACTGGCATTGGCGCAATGCTTCCTGCACGACCTTGCCCACATTTTCTTCCCCAAAATGCGTCACCGCCTCATTGACCGAGTCCACCGCCTGCCGCTTGATCGTATTGATATTCGCCTTGGAAATAAGCCCGATCCGCTCCGGGTTCGTCTTTGCATCCTTGATATAGGGCCGCTGTGAAACCCGCGCCCCTTCTGTCATATATCGGGTGAAACTTATGCTGGTAAGCGGCTTGTTGTAAGCCGCCATATCCTCGTCATTACCCACTAGCGCAGGCACGCTGCGCGCCTGTTCTGCCATTGCTTCAAGTGGTTTGGTGTCAAAAGCCATGCACCCATCTTACCCGCAACCTGTAAAAACAGTATTACGATTCCATGAAAAATAAGTAAAATGCAGTAAAATAAGGGTTTATTCGTCGCCCATTTTAAGCGCAGCAAGGAAGGCGGACTGCGGGATATTCACATTCCCGATCTCGCGCATCTTCTTCTTCCCCTTTTTCTGCTTATCGAGCAGCTTGCGCTTGCGCGAAATATCGCCGCCATAGCACTTGGCCAAAACGTCCTTGCGCATGGCCGAAATCGTCTCGCGCGCAATGATCTTTCCCCCGATGGCCGCCTGAATGGGAATAGGGAACAGGTGCTTCGGAATCAGGTCCTTCAGCCGCTCGCAAAGCCTGCGCCCCCGGAAATCCGCCTGTGAGCGGTGCACGATCAGCGCCAGCGCATCTACCGGCTCGCCGTTGACCAGAATGCTCATCCGCACCAGGTCACTCTCGGTATATTCGGTAATCTCATAGTCAAAACTCGCATACCCCTTGGAGCAGCTTTTCAACCTGTCATAAAAATCAAACACCACCTCGTTCAGCGGAATTTTATACACCGCCATCGCCCGCGTGCCCACATAGGTCAGGTTTTCCTGAATCCCGCGCTTCTCCGTGCACAAAGCCAGCACATTCCCCAGATATTCGTCCGGCGTCATGATCGTGGCCCGTATCCATGGCTCCTCGATATATTCGATCTTCGTCACATCCGGCATATCGTTCGGGTTGTGCAGCTCAATCTGCGAGCCATCGGTAAGCTTAATCCGGTACACCACGCTCGGCGCAGTGGTAATCAAATCAAGGTCGAATTCCCGCTCCAGCCGCTCCTGGATAATTTCAAGATGCAGCATCCCAAGGAACCCGCAGCGGAACCCAAATCCCAGCGCCGTGGAGCTTTCCGTCTCAAACTCGAAGCTCGCATCGTTTAGCCGCAGCTTCCCCAGCGAATCTTTCAAATGCTCGAACTCAGAAGCATCCGTCGGGTACAGCCCGCAGAACACCACCGACTGCGAGGGCTTAAAGCCGGGCAGGGGGCTTTCCGCAGGGCGGCGCTCTTCAGTGATCGTGTCCCCCACCTTGCAATCCGCCACCTGCTTGATGCCCGTGATGATATAGCCCACCTCGCCCGGCAGCAGTTTTTCCACCTGCACTTTTTTCGGCGTGAACACGCCCAGCTGGTCCACATTCTGCGTAGCGCCGTTGCTCATCATGCGCACTTTCGCGCCCTTCACCAGCGTTCCCTCTTTAACACGCACCAGAATGATAACGCCCAGATACGTGTCATACCACGAGTCCACCAGCAGCGCCTTCAGTGGCTTGGTCTCATCGCCCTCCGGCGCAGGCAGGCGGGTTACGATGGCCTCCAGAACCTCATGGATGCCAAGCCCGCTCTTCGCCGAAATTGGCACCGCGTCGCTCGCGTCAATCCCGATCACTTCCTCAATCTGCGCCTTCGCCCGGTCAATATCCGCCGCCGGCAAGTCAATCTTGTTCAAAACCGGCACCATTTCGTGATGCGCGTCCATGGCCTTATACACGTTGGCCAGCGTCTGCGCTTCCACGCCCTGCGATGCATCCACCACCAGAAGCGAGCCCTCGCACGCCGCAAGGCAGCGCGAAACTTCATACCCGAAATCTACATGCCCCGGCGTATCCATCAGGTTGAGCGTATACGTCTCGCCGTCATCGGCCTTGTATTTCAGCCGCACGGTTTGCGCCTTGATGGTAATCCCGCGCTCTTTTTCAATATCCATGGAGTCGAGCACCTGCTCGCTCATTTCGCGTGCTTCCAGCCCGCCGCACACCTGGATCAGCCGGTCAGCCAGCGTGGATTTCCCGTGGTCAATATGGGCGATGATGGAAAAATTGCGTATTTTGCTTAAATCATGGGTCATAGGCTGGCTTATGTAAGGCAAATTATCCAGCGGGGC
>JANYCJ010000091.1 GCA_025360345.1 Alphaproteobacteria bacterium
ATAAGCAAGTGGGAGAGCAGCCTGTGCGAGGAACTGGTCGCCTGCGTTTGCGAAGTAGTTCCAGTCACCGTTAATACCACCGGTTGCACGAGCGATCGATGCTGCGTCAACTTTCATGGTACCATCGGCGCCTACGTTGGAGCCGAGTTCAAAGCGACCCCACATGCCGTCCAGGTATACAACGGTCTTGGATGCGTTTGCACCGCGACCCTGTACGTCTACCGAGGTATCAGCAAGCAGGTTGATTTCGCCGCCGTAGCCGAGGCCGGAGTCATTCTTGCCGTCGATTTTGAAGGCAATCATGGTGTCGTTACGGAAGGACTGGCCACGCTGAGTGCGAGCAGCAGCGTTGATGTTCTGGTTGTCCAGGTCCTGAGCAGCATAGGCAGCTTCAAAGTTAGCATAACCGCCTACGGTTACTTTGGGGGTCTCAGCGAGAGCAGCACCTGCAAACAGGCTCGCAGCACCGATGAGGGTGGTGGTTCCGAGGAGAATTTTTTTCATAGTAGTTGTTTCCTTTAGAGTTTTAAAAAGTCTTCGACTAAAAGTTCTCTAGGCTACACAAGGTAATTTAGTCATATAGTGGTTACCTTGGGCATTTACCTAGAGTACTTATTGTGCAAAGAGACAGGGCTTGCAAGCCGTAACGCCGAAAGTGAGGGGAATGTCACAGCTTTTCGGTCTTTCTGTTGCAATATGGCAACAAAAACGGGACGGGGCAGTGCATTATATAGAAGGAGTTGAGGGTATGAGCGGGGCAGGGACGGATAGCAGTATCGGACAAACCGTGGCGGAGATACGCCAACATATTGCTAAGGCTAAGGAAAATAGCGGATTGGCCACGGACGGCGCGGTGACGCTGCTGGGTGCCAGTAAAGCACAGCCCGCAGAGGTGATCGAGGCGGCGATTATGGCGGGGATGACGGATTTTGGGGAAAACCGGGTGCAGGAGGCACAGGCCAAGTGGCTGACACTTAAGCAAAAACACCCGGCAATACGGCTGCACCTGATCGGGCCGCTGCAAAGTAACAAGGTGGCGGAGGCCGTGGCGCTGTTTGATGTAATACAGACGGTTGACCGGGAAAAGCTGGCGGTGGCGCTGGCGGAAGAAATGGGGAAGCAAGGACGGCGGCTGCCCTGTTTTGTACAGGTTAATACCGGGGCAGAGCCGCAAAAGGCAGGGGTGAGCGTGGAAGAGGCGCCGGAGCTGATTGACCGGTGCCGGGTGCTGGGGCTGGAGCTGATGGGGCTGATGTGCGTGCCGCCGGCAGGCCAGCACCCCGCGCCGCATTTTGCGCTACTGGCCAAGATGGCGAGGGAGCAGGGGCTTTCGCAGCTCAGCATGGGGATGAGCGAAGATTATGAAACGGCGGTGCGGATGGGGGCGACCTGCGTGCGGCTGGGGCGGGTGCTTTTTGGAGAGCGCCTTTAGGCCTAAGCGGACTGGACGCTGATATAGGCGTTATAGGCGCTGCGCTGGCTGGCGCTGATGAAATGGGCGGGTTCGGAAGCGGGCTCTTCCGCGGCGGCGACGGTTTGCGGCCCGGGGGTGGGGGTTCCGGTGATGGCCGCCATGATATTGCCGCCGATATCGGCCCCGGTCTGGGATTCCACGATACTGTTGATGACGGAGCCGAACAGGCCCAGCGCGCCACCGAATAGCGCGCCCCCGGCAATTTGCGCGCCGGTGGAGGGCTTGTCGCCGGTCAGGGACTGGTAGAGGGTGGAGACGACAGGGATATGCTGGAGGGGGTTTATGGTGTCGAGCATATCTTTGAAGCTGGGGCCGTCTTCCTGCCAAAAGTTACCGGCGGGCTTGGCCTGCGCAGTGGCGGGGGGCACGGTAATCTGCAGGGGCTGGCGAATCGGGTCCATGGGTGGTGTCCTTGGTTGCACTTTGCTATGGCAAAGCAAGAAGCGTACCATGTGTGGCCTGGTCGTCGCTGGGTTCTTCCGGGTGGGCGGATTACCGTGATTTACGGGAAATCCCTGGATACCAGCCTTTGCCGGTATGACAGGTATGGATGGTCAGGCGGCCATCTGGAGGGCTTCGACGAGGGCGATTTTTTTCTCAGCGATTTCGCGCTTGGCGTCGGTGTTGGCGTATTCGAGGGCGTGGAGGGCTTCGGTTTTTTTCGCTTCGATTTCGGGCGCGCCCCAAGTGGTGCATTCTTCCGCGGTTTCGGCGAGGATGGTGCAGCCTTCGGGATTGGCTTCAGCGATGCCGCCGGTGATGGCCATGCGGCGCTGCACGCCGTCTACCGTATCAATCACGATGATGCCGGGGCGGATGGTGGAGATGAAGGGCGCATGGCCCGGCAGCACCCCGAAATCCCCCAGCGTGCCGGGGACGACGACTTGCGTGGCCGAGGCGGAGAAGAGGATTTTTTCCGGGGTGATGATGTCGAGCTTCATAAAAATACTCTTATAATTTGCGTTTAAGCGCCACGCAGGCTGCGCCGCTCAATGCGGCTAGTCCTCGCTGCGCTCGTCCGCTGTTTTTTACCATGTGCCTTATGCTGCTTCCAGAGCCATTTTCTTGGCCTTGGCTACGGCTTCGTCGATGGAACCTACCATGTAGAAGGCGGATTCGGGCATGTCGTCGTATTTACCGGCGCAGATGCCTTTGAAGCCTGCGATGGTATCTGCGAGTGATACCAGCTTGCCGGGGGCGCCGGTGAAGATTTCAGCGACGTGGAAGGGCTGCGAGAGGAAACGCTGGATTTTGCGGGCGCGGGCTACAACCAACTTGTCTTCTTCGGAGAGTTCATCCATGCCCAAGATGGCGATGATGTCTTGCAGGCTCTTATAGGTCTGCAGGACGCGCTGTACTTCGCGGGCCACGGCGTAGTGTTCTTCGCCGATGACCTGCGGGTCGAG
>JANYCJ010000111.1 GCA_025360345.1 Alphaproteobacteria bacterium
CAAAAAACAAAAACGGCACAAACGGCCTGACCCCAAGCCAAAGCCCCGCCACCGCGAAAAACTTCACGTCACCATAGCCCAGTCCCTCTTTTTTTCGCAGCAGCCGGTAGCCGTGATGCAACGCAAGCCCTACCCCTGCCCCCATCAGCAGCCCGCCCACCACGTCGTCGGCGGGCGTTTTCAGCAGCCAGTGGTAAAGCAGCGCCAGCGGCAGCAGCACATAATGCACCTGGTCAGGAATCAGGTAATGCTCAAGGTCCACCACGATCATAATCATCAGCATCACCCACATCAGGCACAGTACCCCGCACAGCGGCGTAAAGCCGAATTGCGTATAAAGCCACAGGAACATCCCCCCCGTCGCAAGCTCGGTCAGCGGGTAGCGCGCGGAAATTTTCATGGCGCAGTGTCGGCATTTCGCACCGCTCGTCAGCCACGAAAATACGGGCCATAAATCAAAAAAATCCAGCTTGGTCTCGCAGCTCGGGCAGCGCGAGGGCTTCACCACGATATCTTCGCCGCGGGGCATTCGGTAGCTGGCCAGCGTCACGAAGCTGCCAAACGTCAGCCCCACCGCCACCATAAAAAAGGCATGTATGAATGAAAAGTCTTCCATCCCAAGGGTATAGCAGCAAGCCCCCACCGCATCAAGCAGGGACTTGGCCTACATGGGCGCCTGCATCAGGCTTTTGCTCCCCGTGGTCATCGAGGCAAGCAGCGAGATGGTGCCGGGCAAAATCTTCTGCATCGTAAAGCGCGCCGTGGCCAGCTTGGATTCATAAAATGCTGTATCCTGTCCCAGCTTCAGCTTGGCCAGCGCCACCTCCGCCTGCCGCGCCCATACATAGCCCAGCACCACCAGCGAAAACATTTTCTGGTATTCCACCGCAGCGCCAGCGGCGTCGTCCGGGTTCTTAAACCCGTTCAGCCCTACCCACATCGTCGCCTGCTGCAAATACTCGATATGCTTCGCCAGCGGCTTCACAAATTCTTTCATCTCGGCATTGTCCTTGTGCTTTTCCACAAACGCCACCGCCGGGTGGAAGAAACTGCGTAAATACTTACCCGTCCCCTGCGGCAGCTTCCGCGCCACAAGATCCAGCGCCTGCACCCCATTGGTGCCCTCGTAAATCATGGTAATGCGCACATCGCGCAAATACTGCTCCACCCCATATTCCGCAATATAGCCGTAGCCCCCATAAACCTGCATCGCCAGTGACGCCACCTCAAACCCGCCATCAGTAAGATAAGATTTCACAATCGGCGTAATCAGCTGCACGAAATCATCCGCCTCCTGCCGCACGGCCGCATCCGGGTGGCGGTGCGCAAGGTCGGTCTTAAGCGCCATCTCCAGCGCCAGCGCCCTGCCCCCTTCGGTAAAAGAGCGCATGGTAAGCAGCATTCGCCGCACATCCGCGTGTACCGTCAGCGGGTCGGCAGGCTTCTCAGGGAATTTCGCCCCCGTGATCGCCCGCGACTGAAGCCGCTCCTGCGCATAACCCAGCGCATTCTGGTACGCCACCTCGCCAATGCCCAGCCCCTGCACGCCCACATAAAGCCGTGCCGCGTTCATCATCGTAAACATCGCCCGCATCCCCTTATGCGGCTCCCCCACCAGCCAGCCGGTAGCCGCGGCATATTCCATGGCGCAGGTCGGCGAAGCATGTAGCCCCATCTTATGCTCAATACTCGTGCAGGTAAGCGAATTCCTCGCCCCCGTCGAACCGTCATCGTTCACCAGGAATTTCGGGCAGAGGAACAGGCTTATCCCCTTGGTTCCCTCCGGCGCTCCCGGCAGCCGCGCCAGCACAAGGTGCAAAATATTTTCCGTCAGCTCATGCTCGCCGGAAGAAATGAAAATCTTGTTCCCCGTCACCCGGTAAGAGCCATCCGCATCCGGCTCCGCCTTGGTGCGTATCAATCCCAGGTCAGTTCCCGCCTGCGGCTCCGTCAGGCACATCACGCCAGACCACACGCCCGAAACCAGCTTCGGCAGGTATTTCGCCTTCAGCGCATCGCTGCCATGCAGGAAGATCGCGTTATACGCCCCATGGCTTAACCCCGGCGTAAGCCCGAATGACAGGTTCGCCGAACACACCATCTCCATGAGCGGCATGTTCATCACCTCTGGCAGCCCCTGCCCGCCATATTGCGTGTCGCAGGTAAACGAAGGCCACCCGCCCTCAACATATAATTTATAAGCTTCCTTAAACCCGTCCGGCATATGCACCGTGCCATTGTCATAGCGCAGGCCCTCATGGTCACCCTTCTGGTTCAGCGGAAACAGCACCTCTTCGCAAAACTGTGCGGCTGCTTCCAGCACCGGGTTCATCAGTGCCTCCCCGGAATCTTCAAACCCCGGCACCGCGCTATATTGCGAAATCCGCAAATATTCAGCCAATACGAACTGGAAATCACGAACCGGTGCTTTGTAATTGGGCATACATTACCATCCTTTGCTGACATTCCCAGTATACGCCAGGAAAGCACAAAAAACGATGGAAAACCGCGCCTTAAGCGCAAATACAATGCTGCACCGCAGCGTAGCTACCGGCGGTGCATCCTGTTGTGCCGGATCGAGGAAATCAGCGCAAAACCAATGAATCCCGCGCCTATCAGCCCTGTCACTACCTCAGAAACATGCACCATCATGCTCATCAGCATGATGGTGGCCAGTGCCCCAATGCCGTAATGCGCCCCATGCTCAAGATACACAAACTCATCCAGCGTGCCCTTGCGCACCATATATACTGTCATGGACCGCACGAAAAACGCGCCAATCCCCAACCCCAGCATAATGACCACGATATCCTTGCTCATCGCCAATGCCCCGATGACCCCGTCGAGCGAAAAAGAAGCGTCCAGTATCTGCAGGTACATGAACCCCATAAATCCCGTATAGGCCACCACCCCCTGCCCGTGCCCGGAATTGCCTGACATCAGCGCCGTCATGCTGTTCACCACCACATAAAGCACCACCCCCACAATACCCGAGGTCAGCGCCTCCAGCCTGTCGCCATCTTCCAGCAGCCATTGCAGCCCCAGCAGCACGCCCAGCGCCACGATAACCTCGACCGATTCCACCTTGCCAAGTTTGGCAAGGCTCTTCTCCACCGCACCGATCCAGTGCACCTGCTTATGCTCGTTGAAAAAATAGTGCAAAAACACCATCAGCAAAAACATGCCCCCGAAAGAAGAGATAGACACATGCGAATCCATCACATGCTGGCTATAGGCCTTCGGGTCTTCCAGCGCCAGGTTCGCCACCTCAAAAAGCGAAAGCGACGTTGCGATTGCCACGATAGCCAGCGGGAACACCAGCCGCATACCAAACACGGCAAATAAAATACCCCATGTCAGGAACCGCTTTTGCCATTTCTCGCCCATGTCTTTCAAAATCGCCGCGTTCACCACCGCGTTATCGAACGAAAGCGTGATCTCCATCAGCGAAAGCAGCGCGGCAATGCCCATGCCGGGCAGGCCCGCCCACACATAGGCCAGCGCCAGCCCCACAAACCCGAAAATGAATGAGCCGTAGAAATGCTTCATGAACTGCCTTAATTGCGCAGCGGCTTGCCGGTCGCAAGCATATGCTCAATTCGCGCCAGCGTGCCCTTGGTCTTAATCAGCTCCATAAAGGCCTCATGCTCAAGGTCGAGTATCTGCTGCTCCGTCATTGGCTCGGAAATATCGGTATCCCCTCCCGAAAGCACATTCGCCAGCACCTTGCTCACCACCACGTCATGCGGCGTGGCTTTGCCCGCCGCCGCCAGCCCGTCCACCGCCATGCACATCGCCACTTTGGCCGAACCGCCCGGCAAATGCACCACCGCTTTTTCCGGTGCAGCATATCCATTTGCCATGCTCAGGCAGCGCGCCTTGGCATCGGCCAGCACCCGCACCCGGTTCATGGTAATGGTATCGCTCTCGCGCACTATTTTCATATCCCGCGCCTCTTCGGCAGAGCCCGCCACCTTCGCCGTGCCGATCTGCTCAAACACCTTGGTCAGCACCGGCATCGCCCCGCCGGTCGCCATCAGGTTGCTGATAAAACCGCCCCCTTCTTTCACCGTTTTGCCACCCATGTAGCGCAGGATGATTTCCTTGCACCCGCCCCAGCCCGGGATAAGGCCCACGCCCACTTCCACCAGCCCGGGATAAGATTCCACATGCGCCTGTACCGCGTTGGAATGCAGCACCAGTTCGCATCCCCCGCCCAGCGCCATTCCGGTCAGCGATGCCACCACCGGGAACGGCGCATATTTCAGCCCCATCATCGCGTTCTGCCCCTGCCGCACCATATCGCTGATCTGGCTCCACGCAGCAATATTCGCCGCCATCAGCATCAGCGCCAGATTAGCGCCCACAGAGAAATTATCCCCGTCATTGCCGACCACCAGCCCCTTGAAATCCTTCTGCACCACCGGAACCAGCTGCTGCATCATCCCAAGGATATCAAGGTCGATAGAGTTCATCTTAGACGTAAGCTCAAGGCACGCAATCCCATCCCCCAAATCCCAGAGCGACGCGGAAGCATTTTTCAAAACCGGCTTCTTGGTAAGCTTGATATCCGCCAGCATCAGCGAGCCAACCGGCGGCACAATGGCCTTGTAGCCCCCACCAATGGAGAAAGCCTGCCGCTTGCCGTCCGCCACGTCATACAACTTCTTGCCCGCAGCCTTTTCCAGCAGCGCAGGCACAGCCTTGCCCTCTTCTTTCATCTTGCCCGCAAACCAGTCCACACCCAGCTTGTCCAGCAGCTCAAACGGCCCGAATTTCCAGTTATACCCCATGCGCATCGCATCATCGACCGCGGTAATATCCTCAGCAATTTCCGGGATCAGCGAAGCCGCATATTCCAGCGTGCCCGAAAGCACCGCCCAAGCATACTGCCCACCAATATCAGGATGTGTCACCAATGCCTGCAAGCCACCCTTCGCTGCCTCCACCGATGCCAGCGTCACCTTGCCTTCCTGCTTGGAATACACGCCCGTCTTAAGGTCGATCACTTCCTTGATCTTCTTATCGCCATCCTTGTTGATACGGTAAAAACCACCCTTGCCCTTGCGCCCGGTATAGCCGTCAGCGATCATTTTTTTAATCAGCTCGGGCTCCTGATAAAGCTTCCGGAAAGAATCATTCTCCGGCAGCGTCGAAAGCATTTCCTTCGCAATCAGCGGCATCAGGTCAATCCCGATCAGGTCAAACAGCCCAAACACCCCAGTCTTGGGAATGCCCACCGGCTTTCCCATCACCGCATCCGCCTGCTCCACCGAAATGCCAAGGCGCATTGCCTCCAGCAGCCCCAGCATCATCCAGTACACGCCAATCCGGTTGGCGATAAATCCCGGCGTGTCCTTGCACTCCACCACACCCTTGCCCAGCGCCACATCCGCAAACCGGCTGATAGCTTCAAAAGCGTCGGCCCGGGTATCTTTCCCTTTCACCACTTCGAGCAACCGCATGAAACGCGGCGGATTGAAGAAATGCGTAATCATGAAATCTTTTTTGAACGCGTCCGGAAAACCCTCCACCAATTCATGGATTGGAAGCGTGGATGTATTGGAAGAAACGATCGAACCCGCCTTGCGCACCGCGTCAATCTTGCGGTACACATCCTGCTTCACCGAGAGCTTTTCCAAAACCACCTCGATAATCCAGTCGCATTCCCCGAGCTTGGCCAGGTCGTCTTCCATGTTTCCGCAAGTCACCAGCTTGGCGCGGCTCTTATGGATAAAGCCGGAAGGCTTCGCTGTAAGCTGCTTCTCCACCGCCTTTTCCGCCAGCGAGCTCCGCCCGCCTTCTTTCGGCACAATGTCCAGCAGCAGCACTTCGAACCCGGCATTGGCGATATGCGCGGCAATGCCGCTTCCCATCACGCCCGATCCCAGCACCGCGATTTTCTTGAACGTCATACCCACTCTCCTTCCAACAAAAATTTCTTGGCTTTCAAAATCCTATACCAGAATTTACTCCCGCCCCTTAGCTTTTTTTTCATCTCCCCGCGCCATGTTCAGCAGTGTAAACACCCCCGGGCTGAATGTCATCCGCGTCCCCTCCATCTTCGGGTCGGGGTCCTGCGGCATCGTGGATTTCCCCGCGAATCCTCGCAGTTGGTTCAGGTAAATCCCCTGATCGTCCATCACTTCCACAACCCCCCGTAAAGATGCAATAACCTTTTGCTTATCTTCCTCCGCCAGCGGAACCTTCGCACATAGTGCGGAGTCCTGCGCCTCGCGCACGAATTCCCTCACCTGCACCGTCAGCTGGTTTTCAATCTGGTGCGCATCGTCAATGAACCCGCCCTGCCTTTTAGGAATGGGAATCTTTCTTTTCTTGTTGATCGGCGGGTAATCCTTATACAGCTTTTCCCCGTCATCAAGCCGAAGCCGCTCATGTGCCACCTCATGAGCGAATTCCACAGCCAATGCTTCAATCGCCCCCACGCGCGCCAGCATTTTATATTTCCATTCCGCTTGCCCCTCCACCGCGCGAAGCGTCTCACGCAGGCGTCCGAATGCCTGCGCCATCACGTTTTCCGGCGGTTCGGTTGCGTTATGATCCGCCACCTTCAGCCTTTCCACAAAGCGAGGATGCCGCCACTAGATCGCCTCCAGCACCGTGGCTATCCCTTGCCCGCCACCGATACATTGTGTCGCCAGCGCAAACCGGCCGCCACCCGCTTTCAATAACGTCGCCGCTTTCCCCGTAATGCGCGCGCCAGAGGCACCCAGCGGGTGCCCCAGCGCCAGCGCCCCTCCTTCCACATTCACCTTGGCCATATCCAGCCCGAGTGCAGAAATCACCGCCATCGCTTGCACGGCAAAGGCCTCATTCAGCTCAATCACATCCAGCTGCCCCACCGAAATCCCCGCCCGGTCCAGCGCCTTGCGGCTTGCATCCACCGGGCCCATGCCCATCAGCTCCGGCGCCAGCCCCGCCACGGCGAAACTCTTGATCCGCGCCAGCATCGGCAGCCCCTTGGCTTTCGCGTAATCCTCACTCGCTACGATGGTGAGTGAAGCCCCGTCCGTCACCGGCGAAGAGGTCGCCGCCGTCACCATCCCCTGCGCATCAAAGGCAGGGGCCAGCTCCGCCATTTTCTCCAGCGTCGTCTCCGCGCGGATGCAGCCATCCTTGTTCACTTCGCCGCCGCGCGTT
>JANYCJ010000129.1 GCA_025360345.1 Alphaproteobacteria bacterium
CCGCCAAGCAGGTGGTGCTGCATAAGGTGCGTGACGCCGAGCGCGACAAGCAGTTTGGCGAATTCAAGGACAAGGTGGGCGAGATTGTGTCCGGCACCGTGAAGCGCGTGGAATATGGCAATGTGATCGTCGATTTCGGCCGCACGGAAGCCATGATCCGCCGCGACGAGCTGATCCCCCGCGAAGTATTCCGCCCGGGTGACCGTATCCGCGCCTATATTCATGACGTGCGCCGCGAAAAGACCGGGCCGCAGATTTTCCTCAGCCGCACCCATGCCGACTTTATCGGACGGCTGTTTGCACAGGAAGTGCCTGAAATTTATGATGGCATTATTGAAATCAAAGCTGCTGCGCGTGACCCGGGCAGCCGCGCCAAGATCGCCGTGACCAGCCGTGACTCCTCGGTTAACCCCGTGCTTTCCTGCGTGGGTGTACGTGGTAGCCGCGTTCAGGCTGTTGTTAACGAATTGCAGGGCGAAAAGATCGACATCATCGAATGGTCGCCGGATCCGGCTACGTTCGTGGTCAACGCGCTGTCTTCGGCGGAAGTGTCCAAGGTGGTTATTGACGAAAACAAAAACCGCATTGAAGTGGTGGTTCCGGACGACCAGCTGTCGCTGGCCATTGGCCGCCGCGGCCAGAATGTGCGCCTTGCCTCGCAGCTTACCGGCTGGAGCATCGACATCCTGACCGAAGCGGTTGAATCCGAGCGCCGGGCTGAAGAATTCGGCACGCTGTCGCAACTCTTCGTTGACGCCCTTGACGTTGAGGAAGTGATTGCCCATCTATTGGTGACGGAAGGTTTTACCTCCATTGAAGAAGTGGCGTTTATTCCGGTTCAGGATTTGACGACCATTGAAGGCTTTGACGACAACGTGGCGCAGGAACTGCACAACCGCGCGCAGGCGTGGCTGGAAAAAATCCAGGCAGAAAACCAGGGCAAGCTTTCCGACCTCGGCATGGATGCTTCGCTGATTGATTTTGCCGCTACCAACCCCGCTCTGAAACAGGACTGGCTGGAAGCGCTCGGCAAAGCCAAGGTGCTGACTCTTGACGATTTTGCCGATCTTTCCACGGCGGAGCTGCTCGATATCGTGACCGATTCCGAGCTGACTTCGGAAGACGCAGGCCAGCTGATTATGGCGGCGCGTTCTTCGTGGTTTGACGAGGGGCAGGCTTCATAAGGTTTAAGTGCCTAAATCTTCTCTGGATTTTGTAGGGCTTCTGTTCTATAAACCCGCTTGAACACCTTAATTTAAAGTCATACACGCCCATGTCCGAACAGAAAAAAGAAACGCTCAAAGTTACCAATCCCGGGAAGCTCTCACTCACCAAGACCGTGGAAAGCGGGAAAGTGAAACAGAACTTTACGCATGGGCGCTCTAAATCGGTGACGGTGGAAGTGCGCAAGACGCGTACTTTTGCCCAGGGCGCGGGCGGCATGGTGGAGGTGAAGCAGCCGCTGCCGGGGGCAATGCCCACGACGGAGCAGCAGTACCAGAATTTCCTCGACGACGACACGATGCGCCACCTGACGCCTGATGAAAAGCAGTCACGGCTCAAGGCACTCAAGGTTGCTGAAGAGGAAATGAAAAAGGCCACGGCCATTGCCGCCAAGAAGCGCGAAGAAGAAGCGCTGCTTAAACAGAACCAGCCGGAAGAAGTGGCAGCACCAGAACCGGCGGCGGAAGAGCCGCGCCTGGATGTGGTGGTGGCCCCGTCCATTGCCGATGCACAAGCGGCCGAAGCCAAGCGCAGCAACGTGGTGGTTGCACCCAAAAGCGTGACCAAGCACGCGCCGATGCCCGAAGAAAGCGAACGCGCCGACAAGGGCAAGGCAGGCAAGCTGAAGCTGCGCGGCGGCGAAGAGCGCCGGGGCGGTGGCAAGATCACGGTGCAGAACGCGCTGTCGAATATCGAAGAACAACGGATGCGCTCGCTCGCCTCCATACGCCGCCAGCGCGAGAAGGCACTGAAGAAGGCGCAGGGCCATGGCGGGGATACCGAGAAGGTCATCCGCGAAGTGGTTATCCCCGAAGCGATCACCGTTCAGGAGCTGGCGAACCGCATGGCGGAGCGCGTGGTTGACGTTATCAAGACGCTGATGAAGCTGGGCATGATGGCGACTGCCACCCAATCTATCGACCCGGATACGGCTGAGCTGGTTGTGGGCGAGTTTGGCCACAAGTTCAAGCGCGTGACGGAAGGCGACGTGGAAAACGTTCTGAACGACGAGGATGAAGCAGACACGAATTTGCAGCCGCGCCCACCGGTGGTGACGATCATGGGCCATGTGGACCATGGCAAGACCTCGCTGCTGGACGCCTTGCGCAAGACGGATGTGGCGGCGAAGGAAGCCGGCGGGATTACCCAGCATATCGGCGCGTACCAAGTGGAACTTGAAGGCGGGAAGAAAGTGACTTTCCTCGACACGCCGGGCCATGAAGCGTTTACGGCGATGCGCGCGCGCGGTGCGAAGATTACGGATATCGTGGTTCTGGTTGTAGCTGCCGATGACGGCATCATGGAACAGACCAAGGAAGCGATTGCCCATGCAAAAGCGGCGGAAGTGCCTATCATGGTTGCGGTCAACAAGATCGACAAGCCGGGCGGGGATGTGAACCGCGTGAAGCAGGAGCTGATGCAGCATGGGCTTATTCCTGAAGAATTCGGCGGGGATACGATTGTGATCGGGGTTTCGGCCAAGACGGGTGAAAATCTTGACCATCTGGTGGAATCTTTGCTGCTGCAGGCTGAAGTTATGGAGCTGAAAGCCAACCCCGACCGCGTGGCAGCGGGTGTGGTGGTGGAAGCACGGCTGGACCCGGGCAAGGGCGCGGTGACGACGATCCTGGTGCAGAAGGGCACGCTGAAAGTGGGCGATCTCGTGGTGGCTGGGCCTGCTTATGGCCGCGTGCGCACCATGGTCAACGATAAGAATGAAACGCTGAAGCAGGCACTGCCCGGCACGCCAGTAGTGATCCTCGGGCTTTCGCAGGCTCCGGAAGCGGGGGACACGTTCTCCGTGGTGGATAATGAAAAGACGGCGCGTGATATTGCGGAATACCGCGAGCGGCGCATCCGGGAGCAAAATGTGGTGGCTTCGGCGCGTTCGCTTGATTCGCTGTTTGGCGGACATGCGGGCACGAACGCCAAGGAGCTGCCGATCATCATTAAGGGTGACGTGCAGGGTTCGGTGGAAGCGATTGCCGGTTCGCTCAACAAATATTCGGGTGATGAGGTTGCGGTGCGCATCCTGCATTCCGGTGTAGGCGGGATTACGGAATCCGACATTACGCTGGCGAAGGCAACAGGCGCGATGATTATCGCGTTTAACGTGCGCGCGCAGCCGAAGGCTAAAGAGTTGGCCAGCCGCGAAAAGGTGACGATCCGCTACTATTCCATCATCTATAATGTGGTGGACGATGTGAAGGCCGCGCTGTCTGGTATGCTCTCGCCTACGCTGCAGGAAAACTTCCTTGGCTATGCCGAGATACGCGAAGTGTTCAACATCAGCAAGCATGGCAAGGTTGCAGGCTGCATGGTGACGGACGGCGTGATAAAGCGCGGCTGCAAGGTGCGCCTGCTGCGGGATAACGTGGTGATTCATGAAGGCACGCTCAAGACACTGAAGCGCTTCAAGGACGAAGTGAAGGAGGTGAAGGGCGGCATGGAATGCGGCATGGCGTTTGAAAATTACGAAGACATCCGCCAGGGCGACCAGATCGAATGCTTCGAAGTACAAGAACTGGCCCGCACCGTTTAGTTCCGCGAAGGCTGGCTGCAAACGGCGCTTTCCTGCGCTTCCGGTGCTCACGTACTGATGTACGCTGCGCTGCGGTTCTCGGAAAGCACCATTTTCGCTCAGCCTTGGCGAAACTCAGTTAAGATAATTGGGATACGACATGGCAAAACTTCACGATTTATTTTCCGGCAAGGGCGCAAATAGCCAGAGGCCGCTCAGGATTGGCGAGGAGATGCGCCATGTGCTTTCGGATATTTTTATCCGGGGGGAATGCCGCTCGCCGGAATTGTTTGACGTGACGATCACGATTTCCGAAGTGCGGGTTGCGCCGGATATGAAAAATGCCACGGCGTTTTTTATGCCGCTGGCGGGACAGAACAAGGAGAAGCTGCTGCAGGTGCTGCGCGATTCTTCGCCGGAGATTCGCTACCTTGTTTCCAAGCGGATGAATTTACGCCACACGCCGCGTATCCAGTTCGAGCTGGACGCCTCGTTTGAAGTGGCGCAGCGGATCGAAGATTTGCTGGCAAGCCCGGAAGTGGCCAAAGACCTCAAAAAGACGGACGAGTGAAAAAAGGCAACCCTATCTCGGGGTGGATTATCCTCGATAAGCCCTCGGGCATTAGCTCTGCCCATGCGGTGGCGAAGGTAAAGCGGCTGCTGCGCCCGGAGAAGATCGGCCATGCGGGGACGCTCGACCCGCTGGCCTCTGGCATTCTACCGCTGGCGCTGGGAGAGGCGACCAAGACGGTGGCCTATATGATGGATGCGCAGAAAGCTTATGCTTTCACAGTGACGTGGGGGCAGGAGCGGGACACGGATGATAGCGCGGGGGCCGTGGTGGCTGAATCCGCGGCGCGCCCGAAAAAAGAAGATATTCTTTATATCATGCCGCAGTTTATGGGGAGGATTCAGCAGACGCCGCCGGATTATTCAGCGATCAAGGTTGATGGGCAGCGGGCGTATGCCATGGCGCGCGGGGGTGAAGAAGTTGTGCTTAAGTCGCGGGAAGTAAATGTTATTTCTCTGGAAATGGTAGGGTTTGACGGGGAAACCACCTCGTTTATCTGCCACTGCGGCAAGGGGACTTATATCCGCAGCCTTGCCCGGGATATGGGGCGGGTACTGGGGTGTTTGGGATATATCTCGAGCCTGAGGCGGTTAAAAGTAGGGAATTTCGGGGAAAACCATGCGATTTCGCTGGAAGTGCTCGAAGAAATAAGGCATAACCCTGACACTAAATTTTTATGGCCTGTCGAATCTGCGCTGGACGACATCTTGGCGTGGGACATAACTCCCGATCAGGCGGCAGAGCTCAGGATGGGCCGCGTCATTCACCTTCCACTATCTGAGGAAGAGGTCACAAGCATTCCCTTGCTTGCGATGTGTGAAGGCAAAGCGGTTGCTATCTGCGCTCTTTCGCAAGGTTCAGTGAAACCAGTCCGTGTGTTTAATCTATTTGAATAAGGAATCGCTACGATGTCGAATAAAGCAACGGAAGCCGCTAAACAGGCTAAGACTGACACCATTAAGCAATATGCAACGGGCGCTGAAGACACTGGCTCCCCGGAAGTACAGGTTGCGCTGCTCACGGGCCGCATCAATCACCTGACGCAGCATTTTTCCGGTCATAAGAACGACCATCATTCACGCCGTGGCCTGCTGATCCTCGTGGGTCGCCGCCGCCGCCTGCTGGACTACCTGAAGAAGGTGGATTTCCAGCGTTACGACACGCTCATCAAAAAGCTCAACATCCGTAAGTAATGTTGTTCGTGAAGCGCGAATTTTAATACGTCTCTACGCCCGCGGTGAAAGGTTCATCGCGGGCTTTATTTTTGGTAAGGAAGGAAGATATAGCTATGTTTACTATTTCAAAAAAATCGATCGAATGGGGTGGCCGTACGCTGACGCTGGAAACTGGCCGCGTGGCGCGCCAGGCCGATGGC
>JANYCJ010000158.1 GCA_025360345.1 Alphaproteobacteria bacterium
CTTGCCCAGCGGTTTGCACACAATATGCTCGGCAAATTTTTCTTCGAATTCGGAGAATTTTTTATGCCCGAAAATTTTTACCGCGCCCTGAAGGCTCACGAACACGGCTGTATAGGCGGCGACACGGCTTTTGATGAGGCTCATCCAGGTTTGCTTGGGGTCTTCGCCCACGGAGGCGTCGTGCGATTTATCGCCGAGCATATCGTTGAATTTATCAACGATCTGGGGTTTGTAATTTTCCATGATTTTGACTGGAACCACGGCTGCGTTGCCGAGCGAACCCAAAATGAGGGTATTGAAGGTCTGCTCGGCGACCGCTTCGCTTGCACCTTGTTTGGTGAGGGATTTGTTTACCCAGTCATGGAATTTTTTACCGCCGCCATGTTTGCTCCAATAGGTCCAAGGCAGGGTTGCCACAAAAACGCCTGCAAAAGCGATGCCGCCATAGGTGACAAGATCGAAAAGTTTTTCGCCTTTTGACGTTGACGTTTTTTTTGCCTTTTCCTCGGCTTGCAGCACAGCGGACTGGACGGGTGCTATGTCAGGGATTTTTTCCATCACAGGGCCATGGCGAGGTTCGGGGCGGCCTTGGCTGCGAGTAGTTCGCGGCTTTCGGCGGGGGCGGGTTTTTCTTTCTTGTAGCTTGCCGGGTCTGGCTTGAGGCTGGCGCGGGAGGCGAATTTATCGGCGAAGCGGGTTTGGGCTTCGGGTGAGAGGATGGTGATTTTGTTGGGCTCGTTTTGCACGCCTGCGGGGGCGGGGTCTGCCTGCTCGTGCGGCATGTGGGCCTTTTTCGCGCCGGTGGTGAGGTTCATGGTCAGGGCGTGTATGGCGGTGAACATGGTGTCCAGCGCGGCGAAGCCGAGATAACGCTCGAAGGTTGCGTTATTAGCCAGTTTTTTACCGAAAGGAATATAGCCGGATTTCAGGGCGGCGTTGACATTGTCCACCACGGCGTTGGTCACGTTTTTCTGGCCTACGGTATGCTCCATAACATGCGATGCGCCAATAATCACCACGCTTGCATATACGCGGCGCTTGATGATGTTGAACCATGACTGACGGGGCTGTTCTTCCTCGATATAAATTTCATCGGGTTTTGCCTCGGTGCCATCGGCCTTGGTCTGGTCCACACCGAGTTTTTTATTCAGCCAGTGTACGATTTCGCGCTTATGGTCTTCCAGCGGTTTGGTGGCGATGGTTGCCATCCATCCGCCACTGGTGAGGGCCATGGTTTCACAGGCAATTTTAGCGGTTCGGCCGGCGGTGCCGGATGACAGGCCGGTTTTGGTGAGCAGTTTTTCCGTGAGGCCGATGACTTTATCGAGATGCTTGCGGCCTGCAAGATTAGTGAAATAATCCGCTGCGACGAGGGAGACGCCGAGATTGGCCCAGTAGTTCACCCCGGTGTAGACGATGCCATTATACCATTTTTCACCCAGGCTTGTCTTCGGCTCCAGCGCGGACTCATCCGCGGAAAGCTTGATGGAGACATGGGGGATGATTGCGCTCATGTTTAGCCCAGTGCCGGTGCGGGGTCGCCGCGCTCGGCGCGGGAGACGAAGCTTTCGGCTTTTTCGGCTGGTTTCTTGCGCAGCAAATTCGGGTCGCGGCCTGCGGGTGAGCCCTGATCGGCGCGAACGCGGGCGGCGTGGCCGGTTTCGGCGGCTTTGGCTTCTTCTGCCTTGCGCAGGTCTTCATATTCGGGCTTCACGTATTGCAAATGATCGGTGCTCTGGGGGCTTACGCTGGGTGCGTCGTCGTCGCCCTGTTCCTTGGGCATCTGGCCTTTGCCTGCGCCGTTGGTGATTTTCATGATGACCGAGGTGATCTTGGTGAATACCGTGTCAAGGGCGGCAAGGCCAAGGTAGCGCTGGAAGCGGCCATTCTTGTCTTTGGTCAGGGCTTCGCCGTTGGGCGCGTATTTAGCGATCTTGTCGTTTACGAAATCCACAACCAGCTTTTCGGTGCGTGCTTTACCGCCATGGGGGTCTTCCTTGGTGGTGGGATGGGCGTCGCGGAATGCTTTGGTTTTATCGCGGTCGCGGAAGCCTTCGTTAAGCACATGCCCGGTGCCTACCACTGCGAGTGTGGCGCCGGTACGGCGGATGATGACATTCATCCAGCTTTGCTTGGGCTGTTCTTTTTCGATGTATATCTGGTCGGCGGTCAGTTCCTTGCCGTCGGCGCCGGTCTGGTCCACGCCGAGTTTTTTATTGATCCAGTGAACCATGGGGCGCTTGTTGTCTTCCATAATCTTGATGGGGACAATGAGCAGCCAGCCGCCGCTGAGCAGGGTCAGGGTTTTGAGGGCGGTCTGGGAATGGCCGAATACTTTTTCGTAAGGAGCAACCTTGGTGGCGGCGATGCCTTTGGCGAGTGCGCCGGCTGCCTTATTCAGGTGCTCCTTGCCCTTCATGTTGCAGAAATAATCGGCGATGGCGATGGAGGAGGCAAGATTGAGCCAGTAATTCAGGCCTTCATACACACCCCATGTGAAGAGCTTTTCACCTTTGCTCTCGGTTTTATGGATGGCAGAGGGGGCAGGCTGTGCGGCATTTGCGGATTTTTCGGTTTCCAGCGTGGAGGGCGCGGGGGTATTAGCCAGCATGGGCGCGAGCTTTGAGGCGGGCGCGTTGCCCACCATCGCCTGTGCCATGTCGATGGCCTGGGTTAGGTTTTTTTCCGTTTGTATAGCTTTATCAATCATTTATAAATCCGGTGGGGTCGGCGAAGGTGCCGGTTATGGTATTTCCCACCTTTATTTATAGCATAAAGCCTTGGAATTTATGTGTGAAGGTTTCATGAAGAAAACCCATTCCGGGGCTGTGAATTGCTTTATTAAGCGATTGTAATTACTTATTAACAGGGGCTTCGGTGGGGTCGGGAGCGGGGGTGTTTTGCTTCATGCCTTCCACCAGTGCGGCAACGTTATGTTTCATCATGCTTATATAGGTGGGGGCGGGGCCGGTGGGGGGGGAAAGGGCATCGGAGTAGAGGGTGCCGCCTATGTAGGCACCGGAATCCTGCTGAAGTTGCTTGATGATTTTATCGTCACTGACATTCTCGAAGAAAATGGCGCGGATTTTCTGCGCGCGCATGAGGCTTTCGATATGGGCCATATCGGCGGCGCTGGGGCTGCTTTCGTTCGTAATACCGGCGGGGGCGAGGAAGCGCACGCCATAATAGCGGCCAAAATACCGGAAGGCATCATGGGTGGTGATGACGGCGCGCTGGCCTTCAGGAACGCTGGCGACCTGCTCCTGAATCCAGGATTCAAGCTCGTTGAGCTTCCTGATATAGGTTTCGGCGTTTTCTTTATATTTCGCGGAATGGCCGCGGTCGGCATCATTTAGCGCATCACGGATGGCGCCGGTATAGTTGATGACGTTGGTGACGCTTTGCCAGGCATGGGGGTCCATTTCCAGTTTTTCGCCCACGTTGAGGGAGGTGACTTCCTTGGCGGCTACGATCACGGGGCCGGAATATCCGGAGGAGGCGATGAGGCGGCCCATCCAGCCTTCGAAGCCGAGGCCGTTTACAATGACAAGATCGGCGTTGCCGATGGCTTTGACGGCATCGGGGGTGGGTTCATAGCTGTGGGCGTCGGCATTGGGGCCAACGAGGGTGGTGAGTTCAATATTGTCGCCGCCGACATTGCTTACGATGTCGCCCAGAACCGAGAAGGTGGCCACGACCTTTAGCCGGGCGGCGTAGGCGCTGGTGGGGGCGAGGATGAGAAGCATGGCGAGGCAGAGATTGCGTAACATAGAAGTCCTTTAATGGGCGAAATGTTTGCGGGGGAAAAGCCGGGAGGTCACGCTGCCGTTGGTGCCGAAAAGCACCGAGACCACATAGGCCGCGCCTGCGCTCAGGACGATGGCGGGGCCAGAGGGCAGGGCGCAATGATAAGAGAGCAGCAAGCCGATATAGGTTGAGCAGGCGGCGATGGCCACGCTCAGGCCGATGGCAGAGTCTACCGAGCGGCTCCAGAAACGGGCGGAAATGGCGGGCAGCACCATGACGCCCATGGCCATCAATGTGCCGATGGTCTGGAACGCGGCAACGAGGTTCAGCACCAGCAAGACAAGGAAAAGCTGATGGGCGAGCGCGCCTTTGCCGCCGACGGAGCGGAGGAAGCCGGGGTCGAAGCACTCTACCACGAGGCTGCGATAAAGCGCGGCGAGGATGAGGGTGGAAAGGGAGGCAACCGTGGAGATAAGCAGGAGGGCGGAATTATCAACGGCAAGCACATTTCCGAACAGGATGTGCATCAGGTCGATGGGAGTGCCGGATTTGGTGATGAGCATGACCCCGGCGGCAAGGGAGAGGGTGAACATTCCGGTGAAGCTGGCATCTTCCTTTAACGAAGTGAAGCGGGTGAGGGCGCCGGCGGTCAGTGCCACGAGTAGGCCGGCGATGATGCCGCCGATGGTCATTGGCAAGACGGAAAGGCCGAAAAACATGAAGGCGAGCGCCGCGCCGGGAAGGACGGCATGTGACATGGCATCGCCCACCAGCGCCATGCGCCGAAGCACGAGAAAGACCCCCAGGGGCGCGCCGCTGATGGCAAGCGCGATACAGGCGACGAGGGCGCGGCGCATGAAGCCGTAATCCCAGAAAGGGGCGAGGAGGAGGTCGTAGATGCTCATACGGCGCGCTCGCAGATTTCCGATGCGGTGGCGAAATCTGGACGGAAGAAGCGGGCGTTCAGCAGGTTCTCCGGATGAAGGGTTTTGACGGAAGATCCCCATGCCACGCATTCGCGCGCGAGGAGGAGGCAGCTGGGAAAATGGTTGCGAATCAGCTCGAAGTCATGCAGCACGCAGATAACGGTGCGGCCATCCTTGTGCCAACGCTGGATGATTTCCATAAGGTGGCGGGTGGTGGTTTCGTCGATAGCGTTGAAGGGTTCGTCGAGGAGGATGAGGGTTGCATCCTGAATGAGGAGGCGGGCGAAGAGGGCGCGCTGGAACTGGCCGGCGGAAAGGCTGCCGATGTCGCGGGTTTCAAGGCCGTTTAGCCCTACCTGCAACATGGCGGTGCGGGCCTGCTCCTTCATAGCGGGGGTGATGGCGCGAAGGCCGCCGGTTTTATGCCAGAAGCCAGTGGTTACCATTTGCAGCACGGTGGAAGGGAAGTCGCGCTGCATCTCGCTGGCTTGGGGGAGGTAGGCGATGCGCTCATTGCTGGCGATGCGGCCTTCATCGGGGGTGATGATCCCGGCGATGGCCTTTAAAAGCGTGGATTTGCCCGCGCCGTTTGGGCCCGCGATGGCGGTGAGGGAACCGCGCTCAAAACTACCGCTGACATGATGGACGGCGGGGTGGCGGTTATAACTCAACGTAACGTTTTCCAGGGTGACGGTCATGGGTGGGTGGCTCCCATGGCCCAGAAGGTGAGGGCCCAGAGCAGGGCAAGGAAACAGACGGCAAGCGACATGCGCGTGGTGGCGCTCCAGTAAAACATCAGGCGTGCCCCACGGTTTGCTTGGCGTGGCAGGATTCGCACAGGCCCATGAGTTCGAGCATTTCGCGCTCGACATGGAAATGCAGTTTTTTGCCGAGTTCGGCGATGACATCGCAGAGGCGGTGGTCATGGATTTCAACAGTAGTGCCGCATTCGCGGCAGACGGCAAAGCCGGTGTTGGCGTGGGAATGCTGGTGACCTGCATCGTCGTGATGTTCGCCGTGGCAGGCCACGAAGGCGTTAATGGATTCGATGCGGTGAACGAGGCCTTTTTCCATCAGCGTATCGAGCGCACGGTATACGGTCGGAGGGGCTTTGATGCCGAATTTGCGAAGGCTCTCTAATATATCATAGGCAGGCATGGGTTTTGCGCTGCGGGTGAGCAGCTCCAGGACTTTCTGGCAGTGGGGGGTGAGCTCTGATTTGCGGGGGGGCATGGGTTTTCCTGCGTTCGTTGGTTTGGATGTTATATCATAACATTTGTCTTTACAAGCGAAATAACGGGGTGCATAGTCCGGGTGGTTGTGAACCGTTTTTAGAGGTTGCGATGTTGCAGGTATCGGCGCTGAGCTTGGGGTATAGTGGAAAATCCGTGCTGGAATTCAAGGGTATGCAGCTGGCGAAAGGTGCACAGTGCCTGATTGCGGGCCCTTCCGGCTGCGGCAAGACCACTTTGCTTTATGCGCTGGCGGGACTCTCGCCGGTGATTTCAGGAAGCGTGTCGGTGGAGGGGGCTGATATTACGAAGATGGGGGAGGCGGAAAGGGACAGGTTCCGGGGGGCGCATATCGGCATCGTGTATCAGGGTTTGCACCTGATAAAAAGCCTGACTGTTTTGCAAAATGTGATGCTGGCGTCCTACGCTTCAGGGCAAAAGGCAGACCGGGCAAGGGCGGCGGCGGTGCTGAGCCAGCTGGGTTTAAGCGAGAAGCTCGACAGCCTGCCGGATGCGCTGAGCCAAGGGCAGGCGCAGCGGGTAGCGATTGCGCGGGCGGCGTTGCACAAGCCTGCGCTGCTGCTGGCAGATGAGCCGACATCGAGCCTTGACGATGGGGCTTGCGCAAAGGTGATCGGGCTGTTGAAAGAGGTGGCGAAGGAGGCTGGCTCTACATTGGTTATCGCCACGCATGACGGGCGGGTGCGGGAACATTTTGCCGATGTGGTGGCACTTGGGGGTGCAGCATGAATTTAGTCACGTTGGTATTTTCGAACCTGCGCTACCGGTGGCTGACCAGCCTGTTTAATGTGCTGGTGCTGGCGCTGGGTATTGCGACGATGGTGACATTGTTATTGGTGAGCCAGGAGCTGGAGCAGCGGTTTACGCGTGACCTTGAGGGAATTGATTTGGTGGTGGGTGCGAAAGGAAGCCCAATGCAGCTGATGCTGGCCTCTGTGTTCCATATTGATATTCCTACCGGCAATATACCACTTTCGGAGGCGCAGAAGCTGGAAAAGCACCCGCTGGTGAAAGAGGCGATTCCGCTGGCTCTGGGAGATAGCTATCACGGGTTCCGGATTGTGGGGACGGATGAGAAATATGCGGCGCATTACAAGGCGGAATATGCCGACGGGCGCGGGTTTGAGAAATCGATGGAGGCGGTGCTGGGGGCAGACGTGGCGCGAGGCACACAGCTGAAAATGGGGAGCGTGTTCGCGGGAAGCCACGGGCTGACGGAGGGCGGGGAAGAGCATTCCGGCTCGATGTATACGGTGGTGGGGGTGCTGCAGCCGACGGGAAGCGTGATTGACCGGCTGGTGCTGACTCCGGTGGAGAGCGTGTGGCAGGTGCATGAGCATCCGCACCCTGACGGTTATCATGATGATGATGGGGACGAAGAAGAGGGGAAGGGAAAGCCGAAGGAAATTACGGCATTGCTGATCCAGTATAAAACGCCGATGGCAGCGGTGACGATGCCGCGGCAGGTGAACGCGATGGACAGTTTGCAGGCGGCGGCGCCAGCGATGGAGATGGCGCGGCTGTTCCAGCTGATCGGGGCGGGGAGCGAGGCGGTGAAAGGGTTTGGCGTGGTGCTGATGGCGCTGGCCGGCCTGGGTTTTTTCGTGACTTTGTGGAGCGCGGTGCATGAGCGGCGCTACGATATTGCGCTGATGCGAAGCCTTGGCGCGAGCCGGGAAAAGGTGCTGGGGCTGGTACTGGCCGAAGGGCTGATGCTGGGGGCGTTTGGCACTTTGCTTGGGCTGGCGCTGGGGCATGGCATGGGGCTGGCGGCGCGGCTATGGATTGAGAGTTCGCGGCATATGAGCCTGCAGGGCGCTGGATTTTTGTCGATGGAATGGGGCATTGTATTTATTGCGCTTGCAATCAGTGTAATTGCAGCCATGATTCCGGCATGGATGGCTTACCGGACACCAATTGCAAGACTGCTCGCCCAAGGGTAAATTCCGTGGGGGGGAGGCGCATGGCGCTGCTGGCGCTGGCGCTGGTTTGCGTAAGCGGCTTCAGCAAGCAGAAAAATGTGGACCCGCAGGCCGGGCAGCCACCCGAGGAGCGCAAGGCGCAGGAAGCACTGCCCATGTCACGCGACCCGATCTGGAAAGTGCTGGGCAAGACCAAGGTGCATTTGGATGTGAAGGAGTGGCATTACAGCGCCGACATCCCGGCTGAGGTGAAGGACATGGTGGGCAAGCAGGTGACGATCACCGGGTTTGTGCTGCCGCTGGATGCAACGGAAGAATTCAAACATTTTATTATTTCCAAGCGCACGCCGACTTGCGCTTTCTGCCCGCCGGGGGAGCCAAATGAGATTGCCGATGTGACGCTGGACAAGCCGATGAAGTGGGACCAGGACGCGGTGACGGTGACGGGTACGTTCGAGCTGATGGATAATGACCAGATCGGGCTGTTCTTTAAGCTTTCACATGCGAAGAAAGTGCCTTAGCTGCGCAGGGAAGCGGGGATTTTTTTTGCCGCAAGATAATGTTCTTAGGGATTTATTGTTCTTTTCCTCCTTGTGATTGCTATGTGCTTCATGCTAGCGTCGAGCTGCATTTATAAAAGGGAGGATTTATGGTTTCTAATACTAGATTTGCAAAACAAATAAAGGTGCTGACAATCGCGGCTTTTGCGTTGGCTGGTTCGGCTCATTCTGCCCTGGCGGTCGGGGAATGGACGGTTTCTGCGACTTGTACCAGTTCGCATGGCTCAGGAAATAGCATTAATGCCCCGTTTGTGTCCTGCACGGTCACCTGCCAGTGCAGCAATGGCTTTCAATATGAAGTTGTCGAATTTGAAGACTTTGTTTCATCCCCGCCTCCTTACACACAGGCTGGCCTGGATGCGGCTTGTGGCGCACTTATCCCCACCAATCCTATTGGCGGAACCTGCCCCACTAAGGCTTTTAGCTCTTCTCCTTCCTCGTCTTCACCTACTCCTCCTTACACTCCCCCATCTTCTTCGCCATCTTCTTCCCCCCATTAAGTTTTTTTTGGGGATGGCTTGAGTTGTTAGGGCTGTCGAGCGTTTCAATATTACAAAGAGGCTCTAGCGGCTGGTAATTGCCGTTTAGAGCCTCTTTTCATATTCTATATGAGGGTTCATGCGGCAATCTGGTCTTTCTGCGCAAGTGCTGGCGCTGGTGCTGTTTTTCTTTATCTCGGGTTTTTCGGCGCTGTGTTACCAGATTGTCTGGCAGAGGGTGCTGTTTGCAACCTTCGGCATTAATATCGAATCGGTGACGATCGTTGTGTCGCTGTTTATGTTTGGCCTTGGGATTGGGGCATGGTTCGGAACTTTGCTGCAGCGGTTTCCACAGTATTTACTGCCGATGTTCATCTGCTGCGAACTCACTATCGCTTTATTCGGGATTTTCAGCCGCGACCTGATCGTATGGCTGGGAACGTTTGAGCACCTGGACTCGCTGTGGAAAATCGGCGGCTGCGTGTATGTGGTATTTGCAGTGCCGACGCTGCTTATGGGGGCGACACTGCCGCTGCTGGTGGGGCATATCAACCGCTATGTGGGCAATACGGGCAAGTCTATCGGGTGGCTGTATGCGAGCAATACGTTTGGGGCGGTGGCAGCTTCGTATATGACGGTGGAAGTGTTCTTCGCGTATTTCGGGCTGATGGCGGTATTGGGAATTGCGGTATGCCTGAACCTGCTTACGGCAACGCTGGCGCTGGTGATTTATTACTCGTCGCGGCCGGGCACACGACTGCCTTTCGTGGAGGCTGTACCGGAGAAGGCTGAAGGGCTGGACAAGCTGATGTCGGCGCGGGCGGCTTTATTCTTGGGATTTGCGATTGGCTATATTTCGCTGAGCCAGGAGCTGGTGTGGTACCGGGTGCTGGGCTA
>JANYCJ010000205.1 GCA_025360345.1 Alphaproteobacteria bacterium
CAATGATCTTTTCCAAGCCCGAAAACGCGCCGCCACAGATGAACAGAATGTTCGCCGTATCTACTTGCAGGAATTCCTGCTGCGGATGCTTGCGGCCACCTTGCGGAGGAACCGATGCCACGGTGCCTTCCATGAGTTTGAGGAGTGCTTGCTGTACGCCTTCGCCCGATACGTCGCGGGTGATGGAGGGGTTGTCAGACTTGCGGGAGATTTTGTCCACTTCGTCGATATAGACGATGCCGCGCTGGGCGCGCTCAACGTTGTAATCGGCGGCCTGCAGGAGGCGCAGGATAATATTTTCCACGTCTTCGCCCACGTAACCGGCTTCGGTCAGGGTGGTGGCGTCGGCCATGGTGAAGGGCACGTCGAGGATGCGGGCCAAGGTCTGGGCCAGCAGCGTCTTGCCCGAGCCGGTGGGGCCGATGAGGAGGATGTTCGACTTGGCGAGTTCCACGTCGGCGCTTTTTTCAAGGAGGGAGACGCGCTTGTAATGGTTGTGCACGGCTACAGAGAGGACTTTCTTGGCCTGATCCTGGCCGATAACGTAATCGTCCAGCACCTTGCGGATGTCCTGCGGCTTGGCGATTTCGTCGCCTTCCTTGGCCAGCACGCCCTTGTCGGCTGCGCGGATGATGTCCATGCACAGTACGACACATTCATCGCAGATAAATACGGTTGGGCCCGCAATCAGCTTGCGCACCTCATGTTCGCTTTTGCCGCAGAATGAGCAATAGCGCGTATTCTTTGATTCCCTGCCACCCGTTTTCGTCACAATATAACCTCTATTGGGGTATGAATTACATTACGTCTCTTAACCTAATATATTGGCTTTTGAAGGCCGATTACAAGGTTAAGCTTTTGGTTTTTTATCGCCCAGCTCTTCGGCACCGCGCTTTTCCACGATCTGGTCGATCAGGCCGAATTCCTTGGCCATTTCGGCGGTCATGAAATTATCGCGTTCCATGTTCTTTTCCACATGGGCCAGCTTCTGGCCGGTGTGCTTGACGTAGATCTGGTTCAAGCGCGCCTTGAGGCTCAGGATTTCGCGGGCATGGATTTCGATATCCGTTGCCTGCCCCTGGAACCCGCCGGAGGGCTGATGGATCATGATGCGGGCGTTGGGCAATGCGTAGCGCATACCGGCTTCGCCAGCGCAGAGGAGCAGCGAGCCCATGGACGCCGCCTGGCCGAAGCACACGGTGGAGACTTTGGGGCGGATGTACTGCATGGTGTCGTAGATGGACAGGCCGGAGGTGACGACGCCGCCGGGGGAGTTGATATACATGAAGATGTCCTTATCGGGGTTTTCCGATTCAAGGAACAAAAGCTGGGCGGTGACCAGCGAGGCTATGTTGTCGTTCACCGGGCCGATCAGGTAGATGATGCGTTCTTTTAAAAGGCGCGAGTAGATATCGAAGGAACGTTCGCCACGAGCGGTCTGCTCGATGACCATGGGTACCAGCAGGTTATTATAAACTTCTAACGGATCGGTCATTTCTCTAAGTCCTGTTGTAATGTTTAACTCTTTCTGTTTAACCAGCAAAGGTTAATTATTCCTTAGTGGAGGGCACCTTCTTTTTGGCAGCGGATTTCTTTTCGCTGTCATCCTCGGTTTCCGCGGATTCCAAGGCTTTTTTGGCGGGCTTGGCGGCCTTGGCGGATTTCTTGTTTTTGCCGCCGCTGCCTTCGTTTTCGTCCTCGTCGTCGCCGTTCAGCTCTTCAAGGGTGACTTTCTTGTCGTTGAACTTGATTTTGTCGAGGATAAAATCTACCGATTTTTCTTCGAGGATGGGGCCACGGAGCTCTTCCACGCGGTCTGGATTATTGCGGTAGAATTCCATCACCTTCTTTTCCTGGCCGGGATACTGGCTGGCCTGCTGCATCATGGCGCGGGTCAGTTCTTCACGGCTGATCTGGATCTTGTTGCGGTTGCCGATTTCGGCGAGCAACAGGCCGAGCTTCACACGGCGGCGGGCGATTTTCTGGTATTCGGTTTTGAGGTCATCTTCGCTCTTGCCGGCCACCGATTCGTCGCCTTGCGCCTGCGCTTCTTTCAGGCGCTCCCAGATGGACTGGAATTCCATGTCCACCATGCCCTGGGGCAGGTCGAAATTATATTCTTCCTCGAGCACGTCGAAGAGGTCTTTTTTCACCTGATTGCGCACCACCTGATCGTATTCGCGCACCAGCTGGGTCTTGATGGCTTCACGGAGTTTTTCCAGCGAATCGAAGCCGCGGTCCTTGGCGAATTCTTCGTCGATCTTGCCGGGCTGCTTCACTTCGATAGCGTGCACTTTCACGCCGAAGGAGGCTTCCTTGCCAGCGACTTCCGCGCCGGGATAATCTTTCGGGAACGTGACTTTCACGATGCGGTCGTCGCCTACTTTGGCGCCGATGAGCTGGTCTTCGAAGCCTTCGATGAACTGGCCGGAACCGAGCTCCAGCTTGAAGCCTTCGGCGGTGCCGCCCTGAAAGGCCACGCCGTCGATCATGCCTTTGAAGTCGATGGTCAGCACGTTGCCGGACTCGGCTTTCGCGCCATCTTTAGCGGGAGCGAGCTTGGGTGAACGCTCGGCGATGCGCTCTTCGGCTTCGGCGATGTCTTTTTCAGTGATTTCAAAGACGCTGCGGTTGATGGTGATCTTGTCGAAATTCACTTCGGGGGTTTCGGGGAAGGTTTCGAAATTCACGGTGAAGACCAGCGCGCCGCCATCCTGATAATCTTCAATATTGATTTGCGGGGTGAGCGCGGGGCGGAGCTTGCGCTCGTTCACCAGATCGGTGGTGGCTTTGTTGATGACCTGTTTCAGCACGTCGCCCTGCACGCTTTTGCCGAAGCGCTGCTGGAGGATTTTCATGGGGATGTTGCCGGGGCGGAAACCGGGGATGCGGATGTTTTCACCGGCTGCTTTCAGCTCAGTTTCCATCTGCGCATTGATCTCCGGCGCACCTACGGTGACTTTGTAATTTCTTTTGAGGCCGGAGTTTTCTAGTTCGGTTACCTGCATGACGTGCTCTACTCTGTTGGATGGTTAATAGACGGACTAAAGGGAAAACCACATAGCGGCTTAAAAGGCAATAGGTTTTCTGCGTCCGCGTTAATAGCTAACAAAGCCCTTATCAGGGAAATAGTCATCCGGGAAGGTGTTTACAAGGATGGCGGAACCAATGGCGCTTAACGGCGAGCGCCACCGCGCAGAAAATCCATGACGCCGGGCAGCATCTGGCGCACCTGGTCCAGCGCCTCGCGGCTGGGCACGGGAGGCAGGCCGGACAACCCCTCGGAGCCAAGGTCTTTCAACGCTTTAGCTACGCCACTTTTGGCAATATCAGGGGTTACGAGGCCATTGAGGTCTTCATCCTTGCTGGCGGTGACGGTGCGGCCATTGGTGGGGCTGATCGGCGGAGAGCCGGCCACGCGCTTGGGCAGCTGCAACTCGCCCCGGGCGTTCAGCTCGGTCATATAAATAGGGGCAAGGTTTCCCTTGTCGTCTGCGACAACGCTGGTGATGATGACGGGCTTGTTGCCGGGCAGGAGCACGGCGGTGGAGCGAACCTTACCCTCTAGGGCCAGATCCGCCTCGATCAGGCGCAGGGGGTGGTTTTCATCCGTCAAGGCCTGCGTCAGGGCTGCGCCGAGCTTTTCCATGCCGGGCTGAGCGGCAAGGCTTTTTGCAAGGTCTGCGGCTTTAACTTCTGTTTTCGTATTGCTTACCAGACGGGTGCCATCGAGTGTGGGGGTGACTTTCACCATATTCAGGCCTGAAACCATGCGGCTCACAGGGGGTTTGCTGTCTTCACCGGCCACGGTGACCATTACGGGCTGGAACTGGCCAGTGTCGGCATTCAGGCGGCCAGAAAGGATGGCGGGGGTTTTATCCGGCAGTACAACGACGATGCTTTGCATGTTGGCGAAACGTTTGTCATCGGCGGGCAGGAGATTCAGTGAGGCGTTCAGCTTAGTCAGGGCTTCGGGCGGCAGGGCCAAGGCCCCTTCCCCGCTGCGAATGGCCGCAATACGGGCGCGAAGGTCCGCGACATTGTCGGATAAGGTCTGCTCGACCAGCTTGCTGGCATTCAGGCTTTGCTGAAGGGTGGGAGGCGGCGGAGTGAGGCCGGTGGAGATGGGCTTCATATCCGCCGGGGGGGCGGAGGCAACGAGGGCTTCACCCTTCTGCTGGATGATGGAGGTGACGGTGAAGGTGGTGGTGTCGGCGCTTAAGGTGCCGATGGCGAGGCCGAGCGAATTATCGGGCATGGTGAGGACGACGACCTTGGCGCCGTCGGGAACCATGTCGGGCTTGGCGGCCAGCAACTCAGCCATTTTCTGGCCGGGGCCGAAAGGTTTTTCGGACTTGCCTTCTTTCAGGTTTTTGAGGAAGGCGATGGTGTTTTCGCGGCTCATGCCGGTGTTTTTCACCTGCGAGCGATCATTATCGGCGATGCGGGCGATTTCACCCAAGGTGCCGCTGCCGTTTTGCAGTTCGGCAAGGAGCGCGGCGTTGCCGGTGTTTAAAATGGGGAACAGCGCGTTTGAGCCGTTGGCGTAGGCCTGGCTGTCGCGCACCTGCTGGCGGGCCTCGCCGAAGCCGATCATGCGGGCATTGGGGTCTCCGATGCCGACCATGCCGAGGAGGGAGTTGAAGGCCGAGCCCATCATTTTAAAGGCGGCGAGGGCCACTTCGCCGACCGCGCCGAGCTTGGCCACTTGTGTCATGAGGAAGCCGGTGATGCCGTCTCCGCCAATGCCGAGGAGGCTGGCGGCCTGCGTGACCGCGCCTGCGCCTTCGGCCTCGCTGCCGGCGGCGGGCTTGGCGATGCCGT
Source organism: Alphaproteobacteria bacterium (assembly GCA_025360345.1). Taxonomy (GTDB): domain Bacteria; phylum Pseudomonadota; class Alphaproteobacteria; order Rickettsiales; family SXRF01; genus JANYBV01. The sequence goes on from JANYCJ010000205.1 coordinate 4,825, forward strand.
TCATGTAGGTTTCGATGATTTGCTGGCTTTCGGAGGCCTGACGCTGGGCGATGGCGGCGACAATCTCGGGTTCTTTAATGTTATTGGCCTTCATCTGCACGCGAAGGTCCGTATCCAGCTTCTGGAAATGCGCGCCGAGAGCGCCTTTATAGACGCGCTCGCCATAGGGCAGGCTCGGGTCTGGCGTGGCTGCTGCGACCAGCTTGGTAATCTGGTCGCGGTAGCGTTTGGCTTCTTCTTCGGTTATCGCCATGAAATGCCGGAACCTTTGGCTAACATAAAGTTTTGATGATTAACTTTAACATAGCAGTTATTCAATATGTATGAACATTTGATGACAAGCCCTTAAAACAAATTATCTTTTTATTGCAATTTGTTAGCAGAAATGTGACAGGTTGCTGAGGGGCCCATAGGAGCGTATG
>JANYCJ010000143.1 GCA_025360345.1 Alphaproteobacteria bacterium
CTGCTGCTGCAAATGCTGCTTCGCGCCGATACCGAAGAAGAGCGACAGGTGATTATCTCCGACCTCGTCACCACCAATGAAAAAGCCACCCAGCTTATCGAGCATTTGCTGAATTCGTCCCGCGTCAGCCACCAGCCCATCAAGCTTCAGCCCATCCCGCTTTATCAGGCGGTTGCCGGCACTATCGCCGAAATGAGCCTGCTTATCACCCAGCGCCAGATTGATTTCACTTTGGAAGGCGATGAAACCGCCCTCGTTATGGCCGATAAAAACCTGCTTCACCTCCTGACCATCAACCTGATAGAAAACGCCGTGAAATTCACCCCCATGGGTGGCGCCGTCACCGTCGCGGTCACCCCCAGCGGCCCCATGTGGCTGCTTTCCATCTCCGACACTGGCCCCGGTATCCCTGAAGCGAAGCGCCAGGCAGTTTTCCAGCGCTTCTACCGCGTTGACACTCCCTCCGTCGAGGGTACCGGGCTGGGCCTTTCCATCGTGTCTGAAATCATCGCCCGCCTGCATGGCCGCATTCAGCTCAAAACCCCCGCCACCGGCCATGGTTTACTCGTCGAAGTTTCTATCCCAAAAGGATAATGAAGGAAAAATCATTTTCGCTTCATAATCACCTAATATTGTCTTCAGGTAGGTTTGCTACACCTCCCATATAACCTTGGGAGCGCTACATGCATCTATATTGTGATTTTGACGGAACCATCTCCATTGAAGACGTCACTGACGTCATTTTAACGCGCTTCGCAGCGCCTGAATGGCAACTAATTGAAGAAGAATGGAAACAGGGCGCCATGGGCTCCGCTGAATGTATGCGCCGCCAGATCGCGCTCATCAGCGCCAGCCCTGAAATGCTCGACAAGGCACTCGACACCATCGCTATAGACCCCTCCTTCCCCGCCTTCATCGACTTCTGTGCCTCGCGCAATATTCCCGTAACGGTCATCAGCGACGGCGTGGATTACTTCATCCGTCGCGTGCTGGCCCGCTATCACCTGTCTCACCTCCCCATCATCGCAAACCGCCTCTCCACCACGGGTGAAAACAGCTACGCACTGTCCTCGCCCTTCAGCGACCCCGACTGCGAATCCGCCGCGGGTGTCTGCAAATGCCGCTCCGTAAGCGGGTTTGAAACCAGCATTTACATTGGGGATGGCCGCTCCGATTTCTGCGTGTCCAACAAGCCGGACATGGTCTTCGCCAAGGATAAGCTGGCCACCTTCTGCGCCCAGCAGGATATCGCCTATATTCCGTATCACAGCTTTTCCGATATCACCCAGAGCCTGCGCCGCACGCTTCCCGATATCACGCGCTCCGACCAGGAGCACCGCCTGACCGCTGCCGATTATATCGTAGCATAACCACCATCAAGAGAGATCATCATGAAACCTACCCTCGCCACTAAACTCGCCCCCGCAAGCGCTTCCCACTCCGACGCAGAGCTGCGCACCATGGAAGAAACCTATTGCTCCTACGGCGACACCGTCCACTACATGGAAGAACCTAAATTCTTCACCGGCTGCGAAGGCTCGTACATGTACGATGCCGCCGGCACCCCATTCCTCGACCTGCAGATGTGGTATTCCGCCGTCAATTTCGGCTACCGCAACCCTCGTCTGAACGAAGCCGCCCACCGCCAGCTGGACACCCTCCCGCAAGTGGCCTCGCAATACCTGCACCGCGAAAAAGTAGAGCTCGCCGCCCTCATCGCGCAGGACGCTGAGCGCAAGTTTGGCCGCAAAGGTCGCGTGCATTTCAATGTGGGCGGAAGCCAGGCCGTGGAAGATTCCCTGAAGCTCGTGCGCAACTACAGCGGCGGCAAAAGCCTGATGTTCGCCTTTGAAGGCGGCTACCATGGCCGCACCCTCGGCGCATCCGCCATCACCTCCAGCTATCGCTACCGCAGGCGCTACGGCCATTTCGGCGACCGCGCCCAGTTCATCGAATTCCCCTACCACTTCCGCGGCCCCAAGGGAATGAGCAAGGAAGAATACGGCAGCCACTGCGTAAAAAAATTCGCCCGCCTTTTCGAAACCGAATACAACGGCGTGTGGGATCCCAAAACCAATAAATGCGAATACGCGGCCTTCTATGTGGAACCCATTCAGGGCACCGGCGGCTACGTCATCCCCCCCATGAACTTCTTCAAGGAGCTGAAGCAGGTGCTAGACCAGCACGGTGTGCTCCTCGTCGTGGATGAAATCCAGATGGGCGTATATCGCACCGGCAAGCTATGGAGCATCGAGCATTTCGGCGTCACGCCAGACGTGCTGGTATTTGGCAAGGCCATCACCAACGGTCTGAACCCCCTCTCAGGCATCTGGGCGCGCGAAGAAATGATTAACCCCACCATCTTCCCCCCCGGCTCCACCCACTCCACTTTCGCCAGCAACCCCATGGGCACCGCCGTCGCCCTCGAAGCCATGAAAATGATGGAAGAGGAAGACTTCGAAACCATGGTGACCGAAAAAGGAAAATACTTCCTGAACGGCCTGCAGGAACTCCAGAAACGCCATAAAATCGTAGGCGACGTTGATGGCCTCGGCCTCGCCCTGCGCGCCGAAATATGCAAGGAAGACGGCTTCACCCCCGACAAGGCAACCCTGGACTGGATTGCAGAAGAAGGCATGAAAGGCGATCTGGTCGTAAACGGCAAGAAACATGGCCTCGTGCTCGACGTGGGCGGCTACTACAAAAACGTTATCACCCTCGCCCCGAGCCTGATGATTTCCTACCCGGAAATCGACCTCGCCCTGAACCTGCTCGACCAGCTCTTTACCCGCGCAAGGAAACGCTAATGGAAGAGATCGAGTCTTTTACCGAGAAACTCGAAGAAGACATGCATGAGGTCGCTGAGGAAGCCAAGGAAAACTGGCTAAAACTCAGCGCCCTCATCTCTGCGCTTTTCGCGGTGATGGCGGCCATTTCCGGCCTCCAGTCCGGTCAGGCGGCGAATAAGGCCATGCTGGAACAGATCGCCGCCGCTAATAGCTGGAACTATTATCAGGCCAAGGGCATCAAGGCCATGATCGCCGAGCTCCCCGGCACCGACACGGCAACCCAGAAAGCCGCCAAGTACCACGACGAGCAACAGACCATCATGGAAGAAGCGAAAACCCATTCCGAAACGTCGGAAAAATCTCTCAACAAACATGAGATCCTCGCCCGTGCCGTCACGTTCTTCCAGGTGGCCATCGCCCTGACCGCCATTTCCGTGCTCACTCGCCGCCGTGCCTTCCTGCTGGTCTCCGCAGGCCTCGGCTTGCTCGGATTCCTGTTTTTCGTGCAGGGGACACTTGCCTGATGCAGCTTTGCGTCCTCCATCTCGACGATGCGCTGGAATTGCAGCCGGATTTCATCAACGCCTGCGAGCAGGCCCAGGCGCGCTTCATCAGCGCCCGCGATAAGGGCAGCGAACTGCGCCTGTGGGGCCGCCCCCGCGAGCTAGATACCCTGCGCCGCAACCTCGCCGCCCAGCTCAGCAAAGGCACCGCTTCAGCTCCCCTTTGCTTCATGGGCTCGGGCGACTTTCACCATGTAAGCTCGCTGCTGTTGCCCATTGCGCTGGAGCGCCAGAGCGCCCCCGTCACCCTCCTGCATTTCGACAACCACCCCGATTGGGTCAATTTCTGCAAGGGCACCCATTGTGGCTCATGGGTCAACCGCGCCGCCGAGCATCCACAGGTTGCCAAGATCATCACCATCGGCGTATGCAGCCACGACCTGCGCCTGCCGGAACTCAAAGGCGCGAATCTCGATCTTCTTAAGGAAAAGCTGGAACTATATCCCTACCAGCACGCTCCCAGCCGCGTTCGCGGCCAGTACGGCAAAACCCCAAGCTATGAACAAATCGGCAATGAGCTGCACTGGAAATCCATCAACGACATGGGCGAACAGAACTTTATAGACCATCTCCTCTCCCGCATCCCCACCGAATCGGTGTACCTCACCATAGACAAAGATGTGCTGCTGCGTGACGACGCCATTACCAACTGGGATCAGGGCCGTATGCACCTGCCCTACCTGCTTTCCCTCATCCGTGAAATCAGCCGCCGCCACCGCCTCATCGGCGCCGACGTCACCGGCGATTACTCCACCCCGTCCTATTCTGGCAGCCTCTGCACCCGGCTCCTCAAGCGCGGCGAAATTTTCCTCGACCAGTCGCACCGCAAACCCGACCTCGGCATCGCCGCCCACATCAACAGCGTGGCAAACCATGCCCTTCTCGAAGTCTTATCAGAGGCCATGGCATGACCAGCCCTCTTCCCGTAGCCATGTTCCTGCTAATCGGCTTTTGCATCATCACCGAAGCCGCGCGCGAGCTTTGCTTCAAATACGCCGCTGACGATGAAGACTTTTTCACCGCCCTGGCCAAACCTGTCACCTGGCTGGGCATCATCTTCTGGATTGCCGAATTAATGGCTTGGGTGGTCGTGCTTGAGCAGGTGCCGCTCTCCTATGCTTTCCCCCTTATGTCATTGGTCTATGTCGCTATTGTCTATTTGAGCGCATGGGTGTTTAAGGAGTCTGTAACATTTCGCCACAGTGTCGGTGCCTTGCTTATCACCGCCGGTGTCGCCTGCGTAGGAGCCACGGGAATATGAAAGTTTTCGCCCATAGCCGCATGGATATCATTCCCCTGATGGCCGCCATTGCCCATCTGGCATTTGATATTTACCTCATCACCGGCTTCACCACCCGCCCCCTATGGCTGTCCTTCGCGCTGGGCTGCGTTTACGCCGTCTCCATCTCATGGAACATCAACGGCATCTCTCACAACTTCATCCACACCCCCTATTTCAACCCCCGCTGGATGCATTATGCCTTTAGTATGCTCGAATCCGTCGCCATCGGCTTCTCCCAGACCTATTACCATTGGGTCCATATGCGCCACCACACCGGCAACAGCGACCTGCAGGATGAAAACGGCGACACCGTCGACTGGCTGTCTATCTACCGCCACGGCAAAGACGGCAAGCCCGAAAGCGTCTGGAGCTATACCCTGCTGAGCTTTTTCCGTGATAATCTCGGCGATATTCATTCCGCCATCGCAAAGCGCCGCCCGTTCGATGCCTTCTGGGGCCGCCTCGAACTTATTGTCTTCTTCGCCTGCGTACTCGCCGCATTGGCTTATAACTGGAAAGCCGTCGTATTTTTCGCCCCATTTTACTATCTGGGCAATTGCCTCTCTTCGTTAAACGGATACTACGAACATCTCCACGGCAACCCCAACCTCCCCATCGCCTGGGGTGTCAGCAGCTACAACCGCCTGTATAACCTGCTCTGGTTCGGAAATGGCTACCACGCCGAACACCATTACCGCCCCCGCACCCACTGGACCAAAGTCCGCGCCTTCCACCAGCAGATCCGTGAAGAACAGGCCGCGGCAAATGTGCACTCCATCAGCACCTGCCATGCCCTTGGCTTCCTTGCCCGCGAAAACCGCAAGAAGGCAGGCGCATGACCCCGAAAGAGAAATACAGCTTCCGCCTCGAAGGCACAAACGGCAAGGGCATCCTGTTGCTCCATGGCCTCACCGGCATTCCCGGCGAAATGAAACTCGTCGCCCGCCACCTCAACCGCGCCGGATACAGCATCTACGCTCCCTTGCTCAACGGCCACGGCACTGACATTCCCACCCTAATCAAAACCCGCTGGCAGGACTGGCTGGAAGGCGTTTCCGAAGACGCCACCGCTTTCAAACGTGAGGTAGACACCCTCCACACCGCAGGCATCTGCGTCGGCGGCAAGCTGGGCATGATGGCCGCGCACGCGCTCCCCGGCACCATCGCCTCCACCGCCATATACTCCGCCTGCTTCCGCTTCGACGGCTGGAACGTGCCGTGGTACTACCGTCTTGGCCCCCTGGGTATGCCCGTCATGGTGCGCTGCCCATGGTGGAAAAACTGCAGCTATTCCGAAACCGAAAGTCTCGGCATCAAGGACGACCGCCTGCGTAACTTCATGGTGGGCGCGGAAGCCGAAGGCGTAATTGACCAGTTCCCCGTCATCAGTATCTACGAAATGTACAAGCTGGGCAAAGCCGTAAAAAAATCCCTGCCGAACATGCGCACCCCTGCCCTCGTCCTTCATGCCGAGGAAGACGATCTCAGCAGCCCCGCCCATGCCCGCTATATCCAGCGCAACATCGGTGCGCCCCATGAACTGCACATCATCCCCGACAGCTACCACATGCTGCATGTAGACCGCCAGCACAATAAGGTGGCCAGCCTCACCGCAAAATTCTTCGGTACCGTCCATGCACCAGCATAAACCCCATGACGGTTGCAACCACCCCACCCCCGCACTCTCCGTGCTGGCCCACACCCGCGTGGCAGACTCCATCGCCGAAATCGGCAGCACGGCATGGAACGCCTGCTTCCCCGCAGAGCTGGAAGACTACCACTACCTCCTCGCCGTGGAAAAATCCGCCATCCCAGGCTTCACCCGCCGCTACGCCGTAGTGGAAGAACATGGCATCGTCGTGGCCGCCATGCCCGCCTTCTTCTGCGATTACCAGATAGATACCACCTTGGAAGACGGCGCCCCCCGCCGCGCCATCCGCCGCCTACGCAGCATCTTCCCCCGTTTCCTCACCATAAAGCTCGCCTGCCTCGGCTCCCCGGAAATCGAATGCGCGAAGATCGGCTTCCACCCCACCATCGCCGAATCCGCAAAGCCCGCCCTGCTCGCCCAGCTTGTCTCCGGCTTTGAATATGATGCGCGCAGGCGCGGCTTTAAGCTCATCGGCGTCAAAGACCTTCCCGCTCCCCAAAAGCCGCTCTGGGATACGCTCCCCGGCTTCGCAAGCCTCCCCGCCATGCCCACCGCGCGCCTGTCGGTTGATTTCGCCTCCGCCGAAGAATACCTGGCCCGCCTCAGCCATAAATCCCGCAAAGACATGCGCCGTAAACTTAAAGACAGCGCCATACGCATTGAGCAGCGCGATAACGTAGACGACGTCCTGCCCCAGATCATCGCCCTCTACCGCAGCACCCGCCAGCGTAGCGAATTCCAGTTCGAAGAGCTGAACCAAGCCTATTTTCAGGGCGTGCTCGCCCACATGTCGGGCCGCGCCTTCTGCACCCTGTTCTGGCACGGGCAAACCCTGCTTGCCGCCAATCTCATGCTTGCCGACAAACACCTCCTGCTCGACAAGTTTTTCTGTATGGACGCAGGTGAAGGCCGCAAGCACAACCTCTACTATGTTAGTTGGTTCGCCAATATCGCCTATTGTCTGGAGCACCACATTCCCTGCTACCAGTGCGGGCAGGCCGGCTACGAGAACAAATTGCGCCTTAAAAGCCAGCTCACCCCCAACTGGCTGATGTTCCGCCACGCCAACCCCGTGATGGCTATGTTGTTGAAATTAACCGCCCATGTGCTAGCCATGAGCGAGGACAACCATGAACACTAAATCTGCGGGATACCGCTTATGGATCATCGTACCCGTGCTATCGGCACTAAATCAGGCCTGTATCAAGCTGCTTTCGGAGCGGATGGCTGGCACTCCTTTCGGCTGGCATTGGTTTTTCACCGCCCTTTTCACCCCATACGCCGTGGCCGTCATCCTGCTCGAGGCATTTGGCTTTATCCTCTGGCTGCGCATTCTGGCCCATACAGGCCTGAGCAAAGCCATGCCCATCACCGCCACCGCCTATATTCTTATCCTGCTTTTGGGCTGGGTCGCCTTCGGCGAACCCGTCTTACCGCTGCAAATCATCGGCAGCGCACTTATACTAACCGGTGTCTGGATGATCGGCACCGCTACTAACACCCCTAAGGAGGCCCCATGAAACCCCAACTCATTCCCTGCATATTGCTCCTCGCCGGTTGCGCCCAGCAAACTGCCACGGACGATCCGTTCGATGCGCGCGATCCCATTCGCCCCTTCAACGAAAAAATATTCGCCTTCAACCTCGCCGCGGATAAATACGTTATCAGGCCGACCGCCAAAGCATACCACCACCTGCCTGACTGGACGCGCGGCGGCATCGGCAACTTCCTGACCAACCTTTCCGAACCGGAAAACGCCGTCAATTTCATCCTCCAGCTCAATCCGAAAGGCACTTTCACTGCCACTTGGCGCTTCATTCTCAATAGCACTTTTGGTATGGGCGGCCTGCGCGACTTTGCGGGCGAAAATGGCGGCCTGAAATACATGGAAACCGATTTCGGCGAAACCCTCGGCCATTACGGCGTGGCGCAGGGCCCTTATGTTGTGCTGCCCATGGAAGGCCCCTCCACCGTGCGTGACACCGCCGGCTTTGCCTTCGACTGGTTCGCAGACCCCGTGGGTTACGTGCTGAACACCCCCGGCCAGATCGCCCAGTCCGTGGCAGAAGGCATAGCAACGCGTGACGACCAGTCGGCGATCATTGACCAGCTATACTACCAGTCGCTTGATCCCTACACCGCAAGCCGCGCTGCTTACATCCAGCATCAGGATGCTGAGCAAAACCAAGACACTAAGCAATAGGAGACCATATGAAGTATAAAAAAATCGCTGTTTTCGCAATAACCGCCCTTCTCAGCAGTTCAGCCCTCGCCGCGGAAACCTCCGTGTGTGAAGTATTTGCCAATAACATGACCGGCCAGTTCCTGAAAACCGTAAAAGACAGCCACCTGAACCTGGACCAGAAGCGCGCTAAGCTCGCAGGCCTTTTCCAGCAGGCTGTGGATACGGACTGGATCGGCCAGTTCGTGCTGGGCCGCTTCTGGAAACAAGCTACCGATGCACAGAAAAAAGAGTATCTCTCCCAGTACCGCACTTACATCACCAATAACTACATCTCTAAAATAGATGAAGACACCGGCGACAAAATACGGGATGTAAAGCTCACATCTCTCACACCCGGTGAGCCAAATCAGTTTATCGCCAAATCCACGGTAAAGATGGATAGCAACGAGGACGTGCACGTAAATTACCAGTTGGAGCAAGCCGCCCAGCAGTGCCATGTCCATGATATCCAGATCGAAGGTGTAAGCCTGGTGACAACCCAGCGCTCTGAATTCCAGGGCATTGCCAACAACTCAGGTATTGACGGCGTTATCAAAGCCATGAAAAAACAAATTTCCGGCTGATAAGCTGCAGGCGAATGATGCATTACAACGGCCCGGCAGTCCCCATAGCCGGGCCGTTCGTGTAATTAAGCACCAAACATCGCACTAACACTTGCTCAATATCCCGATAAATAAGATAATATCGCAACCCAAGCGGCGCTGCGTCGCGCCCATGAACGCCGGTGTCAATGCTTTGCAGATTATAAAACGCTCATTTATCCTCAACCTGCTCTCAAATCCCTATCTCCATATGGGATTGCTGGCCATCGTTTATCTGCTGGTGCGCGCGCCATACTGGTCCCAGCACCAGATCTACGACGGCAAGGAATATTACAACATCGCCGTAGACTTCACCGATTCCCATTTCGACCTCCTCAAAGGCACTGCTGACCATAACTCCCAACTCTGGATGGCCCTTGCTAGCCTCCCCAACCTTATCTTCCGGCACGACTATATCGCCTTCAATATCTGGATCAGTATTTTAAGCGCGCTGGCCGCCGTCAGCATATATGAGATCATCCGCCATACCGCCGGTAATTTCCTCAGGCCTTATGAGGTCTTGCTCGCCGCGGCCATCGTCGCCTTCAATCCCTCCATATTGTGCAACCTGATTCATTTCAGCCCCGACACGGGCATTTTCCTGTTCATGACCTTCACCTGCCTCGCCTTGCTGAAAAAGCAGCGCATCCTTGCTGTCCTGTGCGGTTGCGTGCTGGTCTTTTCCAAGGAGCAGGGCGTGGCCTATCTCGGCCTGCTCCACGCCCTGTGCGCCTACCGCGAGCCCGTCTGGAAAGACAAATGCCGCTTCATGCTGAGAAACAGCCTCAGCCTGCTCATTCCCTATGCGCTTATCATCGCCTACATGGTCTACAAAACCCGCCTCCATCACCAGCCGTTCTTCTTCGACAACCCGCATATCTTCACCGGCATAGATAACCAGTCTTTCCTGAACTACGTCCTGATGTGTTTCGTGCTGAACACAAACTGGCTCATTATTCTCATCACCGCGCTCGGCGCCCTCAAAATAACCTTCTTAAAACCCCTTCCCCCGCAATGGGCCACGTATCGCAGCCACGGCCCTGCCTACGCGCTGCTCTTCGCCACAGTGCTCATTATCGTTCTGGCCGTGCGCCACTGGGCAAATGACCGCTACCTTCTCGCCTTCAACTTCGCCCTGATGCTTTGCTTCATTTACGTCCTGCCCGCCTTCCGGAATATACATCTGCGCTCCACCATGCTTGCCTCCTTGCTGGTGCTGCTCACCTGGCAGAATTACCGCACCATCGACCCGCTAAGCCTGACCGTATTTTGCACCACCCATTTCGGCACCCATGTCACCCTGCACATCCCGTGGGATGATGCCTGCCTGTTCAACCCGCACGAAGAAGAAATGCTGCGCGACCAGTATGTCTACAACCTCGAATTCACCAATATCGCCCGCGTGCAGACCGAAATAATCCGCGCCCATTCCCCGAAGGCCGCCTATGCGGGCAACAACTACTACTCCGCAGGCTTCCTCTCCCCCGTCTATGCCATGGACGACTTACCCGGCTTGCTGGCACGCAAAAACAGCAACGATTTTTATGTTATCAAATACCCCGGCGCCCCCCTCGGCCATATGCCAAGCTATATCTACGCAGACTTCGAACAACCAGACCCTCCGGAAACCTTTACCGTAAACGGCTACAGCCTCGATGTGCACCATTTCGTAAGAACCTACATCGTCAAGCGCCAGGCCCACCGCAAATACATCCAGAGCGATGAATACAAAACCCAGAAGGCCATCCGCACCCTTCAGAATATCCTGAACCATTAGGCACAAAAAAGCCGGGGCAAAACAGCCCCGGCTTTTTCAATAATACGCCTCAGGCCGCTTTCTGTGCCACCTTCCGCCCAGCTTCGTCCAGCGCGCGGAAATCTTCATCCGAAAGTGTAAGCGAAGCAGCGCCCACATTGTCTTCGAGGTGTTTGACCTTCCCCGTGCCTGGAATGGGCAGCATCACCGGGCTGCGCTTCAGCATCCATGCCAGCGCCACCTGCCCCGGCGTGGCATTCAGCTTCTTCGCAATCGCATCCAGCACAGAGCCGGGATTAGCCAGCGCGCCTGCAGCCAGCGGATACCAGGGGATAAAGCCGATATGCTGCTTGGCGCAGAAATCAAGCACCGCTTCGCTGCCTCGGTCAATCAGGTTATAGCGGTTCTGCACTGTAGCCACGGCAAAGAATTTCTGCGCGGCTTCGATCTCGGCTACGCTGACCTCGCTCAGGCCCACATGGCGGATCAGCCCTTCCTTCTGCATGTCGCGGATCACCCCGAATTGTTCCGCCTGTGGTACTTTGGGGTCTATGCGGTGCAGTTGCCATAAGTCAATCCGTTCAATTTTGAGCCGCCGCAAGCTCAGCAGCACCGCCTGCCGTAAATATTCCGCCCTGCCTACCGGCACCCAGATATCCGGGCCGTTGCGCACCAGCCCGCCCTTCGTGGCAATCAGCAATCCCTTGTAGGGGTGTAGGGCTTCACACAATAAATTCTCGCTCGTTTCCGGCCCGTAGCTGTCGGCGGTATCAATAAAATTCACCCCCAGCTCCGGCAGCCGCTTCAGCGTCTTCAGTGCTTCCGCGCGGTCCTGCGGCTCACCCCACACGCCTCGCCCGGTCACGCGCATCGCGCCGAAACCCAGCCGGTTGACTTCAATATCCCCGCCTACTTTAAAAACGCCTGAATTGGATGCATGGATAGCACTCATGGTAATCTCCTCTGGATGATGGCAGCCCCCCTGTTATAGGCCGTGCAGCACCAGAGATAAAGAAATAATGCCGCAAAACGCTAGCGCGCCTGCCTCGCCTGCTCCATCTCTTTGAGCAGCTCGAAATGCGATTCGCACATCTGCGAAGCAGCAATCTCCGATTCCACCATCTTGCACAAGTCGCGGATCAGGTCTTTCTGGGCTTCGCTGAGCTTGCGCGGCGCAGTGTCCATCGCACAGAGCGTGCCGATATGGAAAGTATTACGGATGCTGATCGGCACACCTGCGTAAAACCGGATTTTTGGCCCCGCCTTCACCAGCGGGTTCTCGGCAAACCGGTTGTCCAGCATGGCGTCTTCCACCACCATGATGTCATCGCTCAATATCGCATATGCGCAAAAGGATTCGCTTCGCAGCGTCTGCCGTTGCGGCATCCCCTGCGCGGATTTAAACCATTGCCGCGCCTCATCCACCAGCGAGATAGCCGATACCGGCACATCCAGCGCGTTACACAAGATACGCGTAATCCGGTCAAACCGCTCGTCAATCGGCGTATCCAGCAGGTTAAGCGAGCGCAGGATAAACAGGCGCTCACCTTCATTCAGTGGCAATGGGGCTTGCATGGAATAACTTTCAGCTGAAACTATACCTTAAGTATAACAGCCAATGATTACCGAACCGTAAACCCAAAAAACAGTATAAAATACTGTATAAAATCAATTATTTTGGATCGGCCATGAAAATCTTCTGCAACTTGTCCCGCCGCAGGTAAATAATGGTGCCGTCAATATTGGATACCTGCACATAGCGCTGCTGCAGAATATCGCCGATATCAATGAAACCACGCGCTGTTAGCGGGTCTGCCTCCCGCCCTACGATATAAAGCGGCTTCTTGTCGTTGACCAATGCCCGCAACCCCGTGGCGATATGCCCGATGGTTTTTTGCAATGGCGCATTATAATGGAAAAAAGGGAAGAAAAAGAAACGTGGGTTTTCCATACCAGTGATTTCGTAGAGCATGTCGTCTTCCCCGCACACAATAAGATATTCGCCCTCCAGCGGGAAAGTGGCCATCACATCGCGGGTCCGGTATAGCCTGTCGCCATAAAAAGCGGCCTGCTGCGCATTGTCTCCCCGCGCATAGCCAATCAGGTGGCCGTATTGTTTTTGCACCACCTGCGTAGTGTTGTGCAGGCCGATCAGCGCCACCACCAGCGCAAACCACCGCAAATCCGCAAGGTTAAAATTAATCGCATAGCCCATAATCAGCGCGAAGATAGGAAGCACTTGCAACAGGTAAAACAGGAACAGCGAATTATGATTGCCCCGCGCATAAATCATTCCCATCGCGCATACCGCAAACAGTAATATCCGCCACACAAAAGGTTCGAATTTCGCCTGCCGCTGCAATAGCAGCAACCCCGCCTTCACCAGGAAAAAGGCAATAAATAGCGCCATCAGCCACTGGTCGGAATTTATCAGCTTGGTGAAATATTTCCGTACGAACAGCAGCGGCCGCATCCCGGAGCCTGAAATCAGGTTCGGCGCCTGCAAAACCGACGCCCAGTAATAGCCGATCTGGCCGTGCAGCAGGTAAATGAACAGGAAAACCGCATAACCGGCCGCCGCCACCGCCAGCAATATCGCGCAGCGCACCGCATAAGGCTCCACAGCGGCAATCTTCCCCCGCCATCCCTGAACTCCCCTTACCGGTGCCACGTAAAGCGCCGGATACAGCACCACCACCGCCGGCAACATGCATAAAAAACTTCCCGTAAGCCAGCAGCAGATACCGAACATCCATAGCACCACGCGCTTATGCCTCTGCGAAGGATATGGCGGCGCGTTCAACACATGGTACAGCAGCACCGCCAGCGGCAAAGCGAGGATATGCTCCAGCGTGAAAGACTGCGACACCTGCAGCGTGCTGGCGAAAATAATGTAGAACAACCCCGCCCACCATGCGCATTTAGGCTTATGCCTGTCCGCCATGCACCGGAACACCGCGTAGCCCGTCACCCCCACATATAGCGCCCCAAAAATACGGAACCCCGTAAGCCCCCCGCCCGAAAGCAGCATGACAAGGCCATAAATATACCATTGCAGCGGCGTGGCATTGTCCCAGTGTGAGAGATACGGCAAGTGCCCGCGCAGCACCTCGCGCCCCTGCTCAAGGAAAATTCCCTCGTCATGGAATGTAATGGCCGCATCGCGCATATACCCGTCTGTGGTGACGAAAAAAAACGGCAGCCGCATCAGCACGCTGAACAGCACCATCGTCACCAGCACCGCCCGCATACTGGTAGGCACCATCCACACCGGCACGGCAGGCGCCCGCAGCCGCGCAAAAACCTGCGGTATGCGCCGGGTCAGGTTACGGGCCGGAAAAAACCGGTCAGGAAAAGCAGGGCGCATGAATGGCAAAACGCATAAAAATGTTACATGGCAGTTGCATAGGTGCAATCCAGAACTATATGTATGCTATTGTCTTGCCTTTGTCCAACCATCCCTAGCCGTTTTGCGCTATACTTAGCCCATGCCCAATGTCTACGATGTGCTCTATGAACGGCCCCGGCTTCACCGCCGGTTGAAAGCCCCGGCCGAAAAACTCGCCCGCGCCATCATCGCCTCGGGTCGCCTCCGCCTTGATGCGGATAATGAATCGAACTTCATCCGCCTGCAAAGCCCCACCGACCGCCTGAACCTCACCTTCACCTTGCGTGAAACCACAGACCCCAAATTGCAAGCCGCCTCCCTCGCCCGCATAGTAACGGCGCTGGCCGTAATCCATACGCCCGAAGAGGCAAAAAAACGCAGCCTCTCCTACATGGAAAAAGTCAAATCCGACCTGAAGCGCAAAAGCCCGGTCGCTGCAAAAACCGAGCTGATGGTGTCACGCGCGCTGGTAAGCTGCAACGCGTTCCCTGTCATCCGCCTGCTCCACCTCGAAGGCGCGGAGCTTTACGTGTCCTTCGGCCATTCGGTAAGCGACGTGCTCGATGTCGCAACCTGGCAGGAAGTAGGCGAAAATAATGGCCTTCAGGCCTTCGGCAAAGGCCAGAACGCGGTCTACATTTCCTGCGGCGGCCATCCCTTCCTTTCCGATGCCGAGCGCAGCTACACCACCGACGGCTTCCCCGCCCTCGCCCGCTTCTTTGTGGTAGGCGCCCAGGAAACCGGCCATAATGCCGATATGGTGCGCGGGCCGGACAATCAATGGTCAGGCCGTCATTCCGCCCTGAACTGGGGCAGCACCCCCAGCCCCAAAGCAGGCAAGGCCCGTAAAAACGATGCCAGCGTCACCGCAAACTTCCAGCACAAGTCCCGCCGCCTCGGCCTGAACCTCATTGCCGAATGGGAGCGCCACCTGCAATTTTATCGCCAGAACAAGCTGCGCAATCTTCGCAGCACCGGCGCATGGCTGAAATCCCGCCTCGGCTGGCAGTGCTATAAGCTGCTGCTGCGCCTGCGGGGTATGCGCCGCCTCTGCCATCTCCAACACTCTCCCTCCCCCGCCACGCAGCTTCGCACCTGCCTGCAGGACATGGCGTTTAACCTCACCCCGGACCACGAGGCCTATCACCGCTCAGACCCCGCCGCTCACGAGGCCATGCTCTGTATGGAAGCCCTCGCCCGCGTACCGCAGCAGGTGGTCAAATGGGGCCACAGCACCACCGCCGCCTGTATGCCCGGCCTCTATCGCCTATATTATAATGAGGTCGTGACCGCCTGCGCCGCAGCCATCGAACGCCGCACTGCTAGGGGTTAAGCGCTATAATCGTGCCGTCTTCTTTTTCAATGCCATAAACGTCAGCAGACATATGCTGCTGCCCGCCGTTGTCCTTTACCACGTCGCGCTTGCCCAGCAGCGTGATTTTATCGCCCTTTTTAAGGTGGGTAAGTAGCATCCCCTTGTCGGATTCGCCCACCGAGACGAACATCACATGGTCTTCGCTCTGCATCACCAGGTTTTCCCGCCCTATGGAAAGCAGGTTGCCGCTGGCCAGCTTGTCGCTGCCCGCTTTGCCCTGAACCGGCCCCTGGCACGCTCCCAGCGGCAAAGCCACAACTGAAGCAAAAGCCACTAAACGAACTAAAGAACTAAAATACATCAATTTTCTCCAAAAACCTATCAGCCGGCGCAAACAGGATTACGTCGGCCACTGAAAATAATTTTTCTATATATATAAATTAGTCTAACAAGCTCCCAGATATGGAGCAAATAAAAAAACCTTTGATTTCTAATGGCTTATATTAACAAATCTTTACATATTTTTTACACCGTTTTTATAGAGAAATAACGTACGGATTTTTGCGCTGGACATTAGGCTCAATAACACTTAAAGGTGTACGCCCGGTTATTTGTTAACCAAATATTAATACTTTCACTAGGTAGGATCGCCATGAATTAAGAATATCATCTTCACGACAGCCAGCCTGTTCGTCCTCACCGCCGCCACCAGTGCTTTCGCCGCTGGTAACACCTTCACCATCAACCAGGTAGGCACCAACAACAGCGCCACCGGCCAGCAGAACCTCACCGGCAACGCAGCCACCCTGAACCAGAACGGCACCAAGAACACCGTTGTAAGCGAACAGAACGGCAAGAACAACACCACCACCACCAACCAGACCGGTGAAAGCCTTTCTTTCAGCGCCAAGGTCAACGGTGACGCAAACGCAGTAGACGCTCAGCAGGGCGGCAACCATAACACCGGCACCCTGCAGGTAAATGGCGGCAACAACCAGGTGTCCGTGAAGCAGATCGTTAACACCGCTGCCGCTCCCGATACCAGCGGCAACAATGTTGATATCGCAGTAAACGGCAGCAACAGCAAAACCAGCACCGAACAGTACGGCCAGCTGAACAACACGCTGATCAGCCAGAACGGCGACACCCAGACCGTAAAGGCTTACCAGGCTGGGATGCACCACACCCTCACCGTAATTGAGCAGGGCACCGGCAGCACCGTTGACGCCACCCAGAAAGGTGACACCAACAACGCCAAGATCCAGAATATCGGCCTGAACAACAAAATGACCACCAACCAGGAAGGCACCACCAACGTTATCGACGCGACCGTGGACGGCCAGCAGGCAGTGGTAAACATCAACCAGGGCGTAAACCCGAACTGGAACAGCCCCGCCAACGTGCCTAACGGCAACTACTACTTCGTCTACTCCAACGGTATCAAGAACACCGTGAACGGCGAGCAGTACGGCCCGAACAACCGCGCCACTGTGACGCAGGAAGGCACCAACCTCAACACCAAAACCTTCCAGCAGGGCGACCCGCAGGTTCTGAAAGTAAATCAGGTTGGCCAGCAGATGAATGTTGACGCAACCCAGATCGGCTACACCAACCAGGGCACCATCAACCAGTCCATCGCTAACAACGATGCCAAGCTGTACCAGTGGGGCTGGAGCAATACCGCCGACATGGCTCAGAATGGGGGCAATGACACCATGAGCGTAAGCCAGACCGGCACCGGCAACACCTCCACCGACTCCCAGACTGGCGGCAACGACAAGACCACCATCCTCCAGGGTGGCAACCACAACGTTGCTAACGCTGCACAGGCTGGTGACAGCCTGCTGATAAACGTCAGCCAGTCCGGTGACACCAACACCGTAAACTCCTTCCAGGGTGGCCTCACCCAGGTGGCGAACCTGAACCAGAACGGTACCTCCAACACCGTAGCCCTGGCCCAGACCGCTGCTAACCAGACTGCAACCGTAAACCAGGTCGGTACCGGTAACAGCCTGAGCCTGAACCAGCACTAAGAGCTCCCCGGCCGCGCAAACGGCCGGACGTTCCAAAGGCAGAAAAGGCCGCCCCTCCCGGGCGGCCTTTTTTTTCAGTAAATTTTAGCGGGGATTTACGCCGCATTTTATCCAATATACCCCAAAAACAGCCTTTTATGACCGTGCGGCGTCACCTTTGTTACAGTTCGGTTACAACTCCGTTACAGGTCGGTGAAATATAGCCTTCCCTCGCGGTTAGCATTTGATACCCCCCCCGCTTTTCGATACGATAAATTTATACGAACACGATACCTGCAAAATTAGGGTTGAATTTATGGCTATAGGAGCTGGACAAATGGATGAAGCAACAAGGGCTATGTTAGAAGTAAACGGCGGCGGCCAAAGCCGTGAAGGTTTTAGCCGCGTTGGTTCAATGACCTCCAGCGTAGGAACGTCCTTCGCCACCAGCACCCCTGGCAAGCAGCAGGAATACGGCGTTAGCCAGGTTCGCTAAGGCAAAAGTTTCCAAATAAATTCCAGCAGGATTTATTAGGCAAATAGAAGGCGTTACATAAAGTAACGCCTTTCTGTTTTTAAATAGGAGGCGTATCGCCTCCCCTGATAATGGTTAATTAACCTTTTGTTTCTACATTTACATTTAGGCAAATTAGCGATACCATGAAACCGTATGCCTAAAGCGAAATAACACGTCATTCATAAAAGTGCATGTCAACCAAGTGGAATGCGGAAGTCTTAGGAAGTGGAGGGAAGCCGGATTTTGCTGCCCTGCTTAAGGACGAGTTCACCGTCATTTTATTTCGCGGCAAAAACGCCTTCGGTGACTTGATTTACTGCTACCTGAAAATCAGCTTCGGCGACATGGCCAAACTTCAGGTCGCCATCGACGCGCCCGGCACCTTTAATATAAGTGATTTCGGCAGCGTCATCGCCGCTGGCAAAGGCGAACCCTCCGACGAGATTCAGGCCGAGATCGCCATGGCCTACCCCATGCTGGATAAGCCCAAACCGGTGATAGACCCCAACACCCCCCTTCCGGAAGCCGCTGCCAAGCCTGTTGAAAAGAAGGCCTGGGACGAATACTAGCCACTGCCTTTCTCCCGCGCATGACCTCCGTATAATACTTGCCAAGCGTATGCCTTGGCTTATATTCCTGCATCAGTCCTTCCACGAATGATGCACCCCATGGCAATTCCCTATCCACAAATTAACCCCGTCGCCCTGCATATCGGCCCCATCCCCTTTCTGGGCGCGCTGGATATCCGCTGGTATTCGCTGGCCTATATCGCGGGCATTCTCCTCGGCTGGTACTACCTTGCCACCGAGCACAAACGCAAACCCATACCGAACCTTTCCAAATCCGCGCTCGACGACATGATCACCTGGGCCGTCATCGGCATCGTCGGCGGTGGCCGCCTTGG
>JANYCJ010000147.1 GCA_025360345.1 Alphaproteobacteria bacterium
TTCAGGATGTGCAAAACGCGCTCGCCGCACAAACTGCCGCCGCCGAGCGCGTGACCGAATATACCGTGGCCGCAAGCGAGGCCACCAAGGCTTACAGCCTCGCCCGGCAACGCTTCAATGTCGGCACGATTGATTTCCTGACCCTGCTGGACACGCAACGCAGCCAGCTTTCCGCGCAGGATGCCCTCATTGCCGCCCGCCTCGAGCAGCTTACCGCCTCTATCGCCCTCTTCACCGCAATCGGCGGCGCAGCGCAGACCGAAAATTCAGACACAACAGAGAATAACGCTACGCCTTAAAAAGAGCGTGCGTTTAATGTAGCTCAGAGGTGAAGTTCTGATCGACAAAATGAAAGAAAGACACCACGCACTCCAGCCCCGTTGGTTGCGCGTCGCGCCAGTGCGGAATATCCGTTCCGCTATAAAGCACCGCATCCCCCGGCATCAATCGCACCTCAATGGCTTTGCCATCGATCTCAAGGTAAATCGGCCATGTCGTATCCATGGTTACCTCCGGTGTGGAGCCGAGCATGAGCGACAGGTTCCACCGGCATTGCGGCCTGTCCACATGCCGGTGTAAAATCGCACCTTCATGATAAATCACGGAAAACACATAGCTCGCCTTGATCTTCTCCACCATGATCTGGTTCAGGTATCCATTCATCTGCAAGTGGAAATAATGCATCATCGGGTCGTTGTGGAAGGCGGACCGTTCGGGAACTTGCGTGCACTGGAAAAGCTTGTCCTTCTTCTGAAGTTCGCGCATCCTCGCGGTTAACATCTCCATAACCGGAGCAGGAAAAATATCGCGCAACACGGTGTATTTCTTATCCGCCAGTGCTTCACTAGCTCCGTCTTTGGCCGCGCTGCTATGATGCGCATTCACCGGCCCCATTACCATGCGCCGCTGCCTGAGCCACCGCTCCACCGCGGGCGAACAGGCAGGAATAGCGTTAAAGCGGCTATGCGAGTCGGAAATAACCGCGCGTAAAATAATATAAACGTCTTCAGGAGCCCAGAAGGGTAAAAACATGCCCGTTCCCGGATCTTTAAACCACACATTCGGTGGGTTTCCCGCAAACGCTTTATACCCTTCGATAAAAGGAATGATCTCACCCGGCGGTGCGCCGGAAACCGCAACCCAGATATGGGGCGCAAGCACCACTTGCGAAGTCTGCGCCGAAAAATTGATAGGACCAAGCACTGCAACCTCAAATTCATAATTTCACCGCCGGGCGAAAAACGCATCTATCCGGCTAACGACTCGTCTTTATTGATTATTTTAGATTAACATGAACACCTTCCCCCGTCAATCCTCATGGCAAACCGTGTCAGCGAAGCTTTTAATATATCGCGCTTATTTTCATTTCTGCTATGGATAGGCCTTCACAACTCAAAGGCATCTATTTATGGAATATCGTCAGCTTGGCAAATCCGGTTTAAAAGTCCCCGTGTTGAGTTTCGGCACGGGCACCTTCGGCGGCAAGGGCGAGTTTTTCCAAAAATGGGGCAGCACTGACGTTAAGGAAGCAACACGGCTTGTAGATATTTGTCTGGACGCCGGCATGAATTTTTTCGACACCGCCGACATCTATTCCGCAGGTGCTTCCGAAGAAGTGCTCGGCCAGGCCATAAAAGGCCGCCGCGAAAAGCTGCTCGTGGCCACCAAAACCACCTTTAGCATGGGAGAGGGTGCCAACGATAAAGGCTCCTCCCGTTACCACATTATCCGCGCCTGCGAAGCCAGCCTCAAGCGCCTCGGCACCGACCACATTGATCTGTATTTCATGCATGGCTTCGACGCCCTCACCCCCGTGGAAGAAACGCTACGCGCCCTCGACGATCTGATTGCCGCTGGGAAAATCGGCTATATCGGCTGCTCAAACTTCTCCGGCTGGCACACCATGAAAGCCTTGGCCGCTTCCGAAAAATACGGCCTCGCCCGCTATGTCGCCTATCAGGGTTATTATTCTCTTATCGGCCGCGACTATGAAGAAGAGCTCATGCCGCTGGGTATTGACCAGGGCGTGGGCCTTATGGTCTGGAGCCCGCTGGGCTGGGGCCGCCTCACCGGGAAGATCCGCCGTGGCGCGCCGCTGCCGGAAGGCCGCATCAAATCCGGCGGGGCAGAAGGCGGCCCCCCGGTAGATGACGAATACCTCTATACCGTGGTAGATGCGCTGGATAAGGTATCTAAAGACACCGGGAAAACTGTAGCTCAGATTGCGCTGAACTGGCTTCTCCAGCGCCCCACGGTCGCCAACATTGTCGTGGGCGCGCGCAACGAAGAGCAGCTGGAGCAGAATCTCGGTGCCATCGGCTGGAACCTGACGAAAGAGCAGGTCGCCATCCTCGACGCCGCCAGCGAGCGCACCCCCGCCTACCCGTATTGGCATCAGCGTGGTTTTGCCGAGCGCAATCCCCGCCCGGTGTAAACTGCCGCTGCATGAAACACGCCAAGCTCGAGACCCGCGCCCATGAAGCGCATGATTTCTTCCGCAAGCATATTGCGGGCGTGCATTATACAGTTCGTATTTTCATTGGCACCACCATCCTGTGGCTATTGCTGCATGATGAGCAAACCTCCGATTCGCTCTGGGCCATCATTTCCCTCATCGTCGTCACCGAGCCTCGCACCAAGCCGGCATGGGCGGCATTCCGCGCCCGCCTCTTTAATACCATGATCGGCTGCGCCATCGGTCTTGCCTTCCTGCTGCCGGCCTGGCCGATGGAATGGGTGCTCACCCCTGCCATTGCCGTAAGCGCTTTGGTCGCAACCTATATAAACCGGGTGCAGCAGGGCTGGCGCATCGCCCCGGTCACCACCGCGCTGATTCTTTCTGCTTCCATGACCCAGCATATTTTCAGCGCGGCCTTCAGCCTCGCGCTGCACCGCACTCTGGAAGTCTTTATCGGCAGCATGACCGCAGTAGTCATCACCGCCGTCATGGCCTATGTCTGGGTGCCGAAAACGGATGAAATTAGCCCACCTTAAGCCTGCGCTTATATCCTAAACCGCTTCCGGAACAGACATTTTACATATCCGGTGCTGTAATGGCTAAACACCAGCACAAGGAGCAAGCCATGAAACATAAGATCGTCGATTATGATGTGACCGAATCCGGAAACACCGAAACCCACATAGCCACAGATAACTATATGGACGAGCATTCCGGCCATTATCAGAATGCGCTGGAAGAAGGTTTCGCAGCCAGTGACGGCATTCGCGGTGTCACCGCCGCCTCCGGTGGCCGCATCAAGCATCCAGAAAAAAGCGATGATGCCATTCCATCACGCATACCCGAAAGCATTGAAAACGAAAATCCTGGCCTCGCCGACGATTAATGCAGCGGCGTTTTCATGCCCATATTTTATCAACCGCTTACAGGCAATCTTTCAAACCCAACAGCAGTTTTATAACCCAGCTGTTAGCTTCATGCTGAATTAAGGAGAAAGAATCATGACCATTATCATTTCACAGCCGGTGAAAAACCGCTTGAGTAAAAATCCCGATACCATTCCCGGTGTCGATGCTCAGCGCCATGACGCAGGCATGCCCGAAAACGAATACGCAATGGAAAGCCAGGACGGCACCCTTGGCTTTGAAGATAAAATCAGCGGCCACGGCATGTCTGGACGTTACCAGACTTCCAGCTTTGACGCTCAGCCACAGCGCCAGAAAAAGGTACATATTACGCTCGTTGAAGGCGGGCTGGAAGAAAATGGCGATAAGCGCCATCCCACCAGCGGCATCGTAGGCCGTGGAGATGCTAAATTTACAGAAAGCCAGAAATCCACTCCCAAAATGGATTTGTACACTCCGTTCCTCATCTTGCAATAACTTCAATAGGATAAATAATCATGCACAAGATTCACCCGATAAAAGGCAAAAGCCATCTCGATGAATTAGCTGAACGCCGCGAAAATGAGATGAATAAATTAATAACCCGCTCTGAGCTGCTGGAACACAACCCGCTGCTGCATACATCGGAACAAACTCACCCTCACGCCGATAACGAAAATAACCGCGAAAGCGAAACCCCCCTCGAAATCGCCTCCCACAATGCCGATGAAGCTGCCCATACCATGCTTAGCGAATCACGCGATTGCACTGAAGCAGTCTTGGAAAATATGCAGGAATTTCAGAACGGCATCGGTAATCTTTTCGCCACGCAACGCCGCATCGCGGAGTTATGGATGGAAACCTGGATAAGCCTCATGACGCCACGCTGGTAAGCCGTCGGCATACCCTTAAACGACCGCGAGCAAGAAAACCTTAAGTCCTGAAAGCCTAAGCTCTAATGAGTGCTTAAGAAAGCCGCCAGCGCCTCACTCTGACACAATCGCCAGCGCCTTTAAAATTTTCGCGGCAATCGTCTGCCGGGTTTTAAAAAAATCCCGCCAGGGATCTTGCTTGCGCTTAGCCAGAAGCGCAGGCACCGTGGAAATAGTGAACTTGGCAGGCGTCAGTTGCAGCGTAAGCGCATCCCACGCTATTGGCATCGCAACCGTGGCCCCTTCACGCGCCCGCGCAGAAAAAGGGGCCACCGATGTCGAGGTAAGGTCGTTACGCAGGTAATCCACGAATATTTTCCCTTTGCGCGCGGCCTTGCTCGACTTTGCAATATACCGTTCCGGCTGGTCATGCGCCATGGATAGCGCCACTGCATGGGCAAACGACTTAATTGTGTCCCAGCCATATTTTCTCGTCAGCGGCACAGTAACATGCAACCCCTTGCCACCGGTAGTTTTAAGGAAACTTTCCAGACCAAATTCTGCCATTCTAGCCCGCACATCCTTTGCAGCCGCAATCATATCTTTCCATTCCACGCCCGGATCGGGGTCAAGGTCAAAGATAATGCGGTCAGGCAGCTCGGGCTTATCGGCCCTGCATCCCCACGGGTGCATTTCGATAACGCCCCACTGCACCAGCGTAATCAGCCCCATTGCGTCTTCGATCATCAGATAGCTTTCTTTTTTCCCTTTCACCGCCACCGCTGCTTCCAGTAAATGCTCCGACTGCCCCTGCGCAATATGTCGCTGGAAAAAGCATGGCTCGCCAGAACCCTCCGGGCAGCGCAGCAGCGATAGCGGCCTCGCCGCCACATGCGTCAGGATGTGATCGGCCATGGCCAGATAATATTGCGCCAAGTCCAGCTTGGTTAATTGGGCATCCTCATAAATAACCCGCTCAGGGTGGGAAATCCCGATACCGCCTACATCAATCTTGCCTTTACCGGCAGCAGGGGAGGGGCCTTCCTTAATGGTTGGCTTAGCCACATGCTTCTCCTTTTTAAACAAGCTCTCCCCGGTTGCCTTTCGCACTGGCATTGCATTGTCGCGTTCCACCGCTTTGGCGGGTTTATCCTCGCGCAAGCCATGAAAGGAAGGATGGCGCAACCGCCCGTCATCCGTCCACTCCGTAAATTCCACTTCACACACAAGTGTGGGCCGCACCCATTGCGCCCCGCGCCTGCCATCGGCGGGCACCGATTCAAACGCGGAATGCTCAATCTTCAAACCATCCAGCATACCGCGCAGCGCATAAGATGTGTCATGGTCAAACCCGGTGCCTACTTTGCCTGCGTAATGAAACCCGGCGTTTTGATAATATCCCAGCAACAGCGCTCCCAATCCGCGCTCCTTATGGGTGGGAAAAGTGAACCCGCCAATCACAAATTCTTGCCGTTTATGGCATTTGGTTTTGAGCCATGTTTTTTCACGCCCCCCCAGATAGGCGCTGTCTGCGCGTTTAGAGATCAGCCCCTCCAGCCCCATGCCGCAGACCTTAGACATGATGCTGCGGTCGGGACTTGTAAAATGCTCGCTGAAAATAACCCGGTCATTCTTGTGCTTCTTCAGCAGTGCCTCAAGCAGTGCCTTGCGCTCCACCAGCGGCAAGCGGCGCAAATCCTTCCCATTCAGGTAAAGCAAATCGAATACATAATAGTGCAGGGGCTTGTTGCTTCCCTGATTGCTCAATGCATTCCGGAGCATAAGGAAGCTACTGGCGCCTTTTTCATCCAGCACCACTGCTTCCCCGTCCAGAATCGCGCTTTCCACGGGCAAGCTTGCTAGTGCGTCGGCAACTTGCTGGAATTGCACAGTCCAGTCCTTGCCGTTTCGTGTCAGCATCTGTACATGACCGTCTTGTACCTGCGCCTGCATCCTGTAGCCGTCGAACTTGATTTCGTGCAGCCACGCCTCGCCTTCTGGCAGCGCATCCACCAAAGTGGCAAGTTGGGGTGACATAAAGCCGGGCAGGGGCTTTACCTTTTCAGCGCGGGCTTTTTTTTTAACTCCTGGCTTGGGCTTTTCCGACTTGCCAGCGCTTTGCCACACCGCATCCTTAGCCGCCGCAATGTTTTCCATGCTTCGCTTACTGGCCACACTGGTCGTGTAGCGCTTCGTAAGTCCTTCGCCATCACCTTCTCTTGCTACCTTATCCTGATGCTTGATGAGCAGCCAGTTATTGCGCCCGTTATCCTTTTCTTTTCCCCGGCGTTTCATCCGCACCAGTGTCCATTCGCCTTTCAGCCGCTTTCCCTTGAGCACAAATTCCAGTTTCCCTTTGGCAAGGCCTGCTCGTGGGTCCCCAATCGGCTCCCACTCGCCCTCATCCCACAGCATGACCGTACCCCCGCCATACTGCCCCTTGGGAATAGTGCCTTCAAAATGCCCGTAATTCACAGGGTGGTCTTCAACCTCCACCGCCAGCCGTTTTTCATGCGGATCGAGGCTTGGCCCGCGCGTCACCGCCCAGCTTTTAAGCACACCGTCCAGTTCCAGCCGGAAATCGTAATGCAGCCTCGTAGCCTCATGCTTCTGTATCAGGTAGCGCCGCCCCTCCGCTTTGCCCAGAATACCTTCGGGCTCCTGCGTAAGGGTAAAATCCCGCTTCTGCCGGTAAGCCTTCAGCGTGTCTTTGCGCGCCGCCATGTCAGCCCGCCTTCTTGCGCTTAAGAGCCAGAGCCTTGCTTTTAGCCACGTGCTTTTTTGCCTTCGCTTTAGGTTTGGCTGCCGTTTTTGCTGACGCCGCATTGCTATCTTTCAGGCTTTTTCGCAGCGCATCCATCAGGTTAATCACCTTACCCGCTGGCTTCACCTCACCAAAGGATTTCGGCGCGCGTTTTTCCACTCTTGCTTCCACCAAATCCTGAAGCGCTTCCCGGTAACGGTCGTGGAATGCCCCGGGCTTGAACGTAGTTGTCTTGCGCTTAATAAGCTCCTTCGCAAGGTCGAGCTGCTCCTTGTCCACTTTTGGAGTCGGAATATCGCTGAAATAGGGGTCGCTTTCCTTGATTTCCTCCTCGTAGCGCAAAGTCTCCAGCAGGATGCCGCTGCCGCAAGGCTGAATGGCGCAAAGCCGCTCCCTTCCACCAATCGCCAGCTGCCCCAGCCCGATCTTGCCGCTTTGCCGAAGCGCTTCGCGTATAATTACAAATGCATCTTCCGCCGCCTTGCCGTCCGGTGCCACGAAATAGGGCGTCTCATAATACGCCGCATCAATCGTATGCGCGTCCACGAACTGCACAATATCAAGTATTTCCTTGGAAGGGATTTTCAGTTTTTTAATGTCCTCCGGCTCGATCAGGACATATTCGCCCTTCTCCACCTCATATCCTTTAATGACATCCTCGCGCTCCACCGGCTCTCCGTCCACCACCAGCTGGTGGTGCACCCGCTGTCCCGTGGGCCGGTAAATTTCATGGAAGGCGATTTGCCGCGACCGGTTAAGTGCGGCATAAATATTAACTGGTAACGACACCAGTGACAGCCTGATCTGCCCGCTCCAATAAGGGCGCAACGCCATAATTTTCTCCCTGTGAGTAGGCATTAAGTAAATGCCACGCAGCGTAAAATTGCGATAGGGGAAATTTCCCTCCCCGTAAAACACGGAAAAATAAACCTATCCAGAAAAAGGTTTCTCCCTACCCCCTTATTTGCTACGCTGAAGGGGTTAAACCCGCAAACGGGAAGGGGAAAACGATCATGCTGCGCTCATTGTTAACCGATATATTGAATCCTCTTGTCTGGAATCTTCCCGGCAATGCCGCCGCAAAATTTTACCGCTTTTCCTTCACCGAATATTCCAGCGTCCTCGACCTGACCCTTGCCGCCCGCCTTACCCCTTCCAATGATCGCGCCAGCCAATACCTGCGCCACCTGCAAGACGAGTTGAAACACACCCATATCTTCCTCAATCGCTGCAATAAATTGCGAAAGGAGCGCGGCCGGAAACCCCGCTCTGCGCCCGATGCTGACTATGAAAACCTCTTCGAGCGGCTGGGCGAGGAACAATTCCTCGCATTCGTGCATCTCGGTGAAAAGCGCGGCTGTATGCAATTCACCTCATATGCCCGTTATTTTTCCAAGAAAGGGGATACCCAAACCAGCAGTATTTTCACCACAGTGCTTGCCGATGAAACCCAGCACATGGCCTATACCCATGACCTGCTTGTGGAGCTTTGCGGCAGCAGGCAAAAAGCAAAAATAGCTCTCTTGAAAGCCCAGGCCTGGGAGGCTCGCCGCAGTTGGATGCGAAATGGCAAAGCACTGACCTCAAAACTGTTTTTTGTCATTGTGCTCAGCGTATATCCTTTGCTTCTACCCTACAAGCTGTTACAAATTGCCCGGCCCGCCGCACAGAAAGAATCCGGCTGGAGCAGTCTATAAGGGGTAGACGAGGACGATGGCGAATATTCTGGGATTGTCGTTTGGGTATCACGACGCCGCCGCATGTATAATGGTTGACGGCCATCTCGTGGCCGCCATGCAGGAAGAGCGCTTCACCCGCATTAAGAACGACCCCGGCTACCCTGCCCACGCAATCGCCGCATGTCTGAAAAGGGCTGGGCTGACAGTCTCTGATCTCGATAAAGTCGTTTTTTACGAAGATCCCTTCCTGAAAACCGAGCGTGTGCTGCTCAATGCCATTCGCTATTTCCCCGCCGCGTGGAAGCAATTCCCCAAGGCCATTGCCTCCCAGTTCGCCGATAAGATTTGGGTGCTGGACCAGATCAGCGGAAGGCTGGACATCGACCGGAAAAAAATCAGCTGTATGCCGCACCATCTCAGCCACGCCGCCAGCAGCTTCTACGTAAGCCCGTTTCAGGAAGCCGCCATCCTCACCGTTGACGGCGTGGGCGAACACGCCACCACCTGCCTCTGGCACGGCAAAGGCAAAGATATCACCCTGCTGCGCAGTATTGACTATCCCCATTCCATCGGCCTGCTTTATGCCGCGCTCACGGCCTATCTCGGCTTCAAGGTCAATTCCGGCGAGTATAAGGTTATGGGCCTCGCCGCCTTTGGCCAGCCCGTATTTAAGGAGGAGTTCAGCCGCCTCGCACATACCTGCCCGGACGGTTCCTATCAGCTGGACCTCCGCTACTTCGCCCATCACACTGATACCGAGATGGGGTTCAGCCCGCTCATGGAAAGCCTCCTCGGCCCTCGCCGCGAAGCCAGCAAACCCTGGGATGTCACCAGCCCTGAAGACAAGCGGTATGCCGACATCGCCGCCTCCCTGCAATGGCTCACCGAAACCCTGCTGCTGCATCTGGCCATCTGCGCCAAAACCCTCACCCGAAGCGACAATCTCTGCCTTGCCGGCGGCGTGGCGCTCAACTGCGTAGCCAACACCCGCCTGCAAAATGAAAGCGGGTTCACCAGCCTCTTTGTGCAACCCGCCGCTGGCGATGCGGGTGGAGCGCTCGGCGCAGCCATATGGGGCGCTGTGCAGTCCGGTGATCCACGCCCGGAACCGTTCACCACCTGTGCCCTCGGCACCGAGGCCGATTCCAGCCGCGCCATTCAGCTCTGCAAATCGTTAGGCCTGTCTTACAGCCTGCCCGGAGACATTCACGCCGAAACGGCAGCCCTTCTTTCCCGCCAGCAGGTAGTCGCCTTCGTGCAGGGGCGCTTCGAATGGGGCCCGCGCGCGCTTGGTATGCGCTCTATCCTCGCTCATCCCCAGCGCCCCGGCATCCGCGATAAGCTGAACGTACTGGTCAAGGCCCGGGAAATTTTCCGCCCCTTCGCCCCCGCCGTGCTGGAAACAGATGCCGGAAACTGGTTTGAAAACACCCAGACCCCCATGGCTCCCTACATGACTTCGGTAGCCACCGTCAAGCCTGCCCGCGCTGGCGAAGTTGCCGCCTGCACCCATGTTGACGGCACCGCCCGCGTGCAAACCGTGTCCGAGAAATCTTCTCCCGGCCTGTGCCGCGTGCTGCAGGCATTAAAAGCGCAAGGCCAGCCGCCCGTGCTGCTCAATACATCGCTTAATGTTAACAATGAGCCAATGATCGCCTCGGAAATCGAGGCCATTAGCTTTTTCCTGTCCCGCCCCATCGAAGCGATGGTCATCGGCGACGTACTCATCCAGAGGGCATCATGAAAAAATTTCTTATCAACCGCCTGAAAACACTGGGCTCCCTGTTCAATTTTTTCCTCGCGCCCAAGCGCGTCATCCTTCTGCCGATGGTGGTTATCTTGTTGCTTGTGGCTGTGCTGTTGGTTTTTACCAAGGGCTTCGCCGTCGTCGCGCCTTTTGTTTACACGCTTTTTTGAAAATACATGCGCCAGAAATGGGTGACCTTCACCCGTAACCTCATTGCTGCAGCTATGTCAACCGCCGTAACGCTGGTGGTCGCCGAGCTAATTTGCGAGTATTTTGAATCAGACGAAATACTGAGCCATTTCATTGATACACCCCACCCATTTATGGATTACGATCCCATGCTTGGCTGGAAAATCCGCCCCGATACTCACGGTATTTTTCTTATCAACAACACCGCAAGCCAGGTTTATAATAACCACGAAGGTATGCGCTATCACGAGATCGGCCCAAAAACCGGCTTCCGCGTTGCAGTTCTCGGAGACTCTATAACCTGGGGTTATTCTGTTGATAATGACCAGCGCTTTACCGACCGGATTGAAAAGGCGCTCCACATCGATATGCTTAATTATGCTGTGATGGGATACGGCCCGCTCCAGTATTATCTCCAGCTCGATCAGGTTATCGCCCAGAAGCCGGATGTCGTAGTGGTCGCATTCACTCTGTATAACGATTTTGAAGACAATGTCCGAAACACCGCCGGCGAGTTTTATCATCCCTATGCCGAACTTAGCGATGGCCAACTGGTTGTGCGCGGCCAGCCCGTGCCGGATTATCGCAAATATACCATTCTGAAGCGCCCGGAATTAACTAACAGATATGCGCTGGCACGTTTGTTTTATGAAACGCTGCGCCGTGTCTCCCCCCCGCTTTTCGACGCTATGTACGGTGTAGACAGAAAAAACTTACCCCCGTTCAAAAACTACTTCAACTTCCGTACGGATATGCTTAATGCCCCTCAGCTTTTATTGCCTGCCTTTAAAGTGCTGGAAATCAATAAAGCTATCCTGAAAGCCATGCGCGACAAACTCGCTGCCCAGAATATCAGGATGATGATTCTGGCCTGCCCCACCGAGCCGGACGGCAATGCCAATACCCGCCTTTTGCTGCAAGGGCAGGCTAAGGAACTGGACATCCCCTTCGTAGATGTGCCGGGCTTTGAAAAAGGCGATAAATACACCTTCCCCGACCATGTCCATTGGCGCCCCTCCGGCCATCAGCTCGCGGCCGAAGCGCTGATTACCGCCTTGCGGCCTTACATGAAAAAATAAATAGAGTCTATTCCGCGGAGCTTGGGTTCAGGTGCGGAATGTAGGTCGGAATAGGTGCAATCGTGCCAAGTTCGTAATCATAATTGCACATCGCCGCGTTGGGATTATGGCGGGAATAGGTCAACTGGTCATCCTTATGCAGCACATACATAGGCAGGTGGTTCATCTCACCATTTCTCGACAGGCTCCATACCAGGATATAGGTTGACCAGCCCGGCTCTTTAGTGCCGCCGAAAAAGATATAAATTATAGAGTTTTCATCGCATTGTTGAGCAATTTTTTCCTGAAGGGCGAACACGGTAAGGAAACGCCGGCGGTAACTTTCAAGATCGCCCGCCAGCTGAAAAAGCTGGTAGGCAATCAGCAGCCCTAATAAAGCGGCTTTCACGCGCGGCGAAAACTTTCCACGCGCGCATTGCAGGCCCCCGGCCACGAAAAAAGCCATGGGCGCAATGCAGATATACCAGTAGCGCGCGCCGTAGATGGGATAACCGGCCGTATCATGTAAATTATAAAAAGCGAGGATGAGTAAAATAAAACTAAGGCTGAAACGGGCCGTTACTCCCCGGGTTTTACTCATCCCAGCTACCATGAGTAGAAAAAATCCCGGCCCCACAAAAGTCAGGAACCTGCGCAGGAAAAGATGAGTGCCATACTTGAAGAAATTAGCGATATAAGCCACTACCGTATTGTAAATATCCGTAATCACGCTGCCGGAACCCAGCTTCACAACCGAAAATTCCCGCCCATACACATCATAATGCGTAATGCAGATGCACCCAGAGGTAAGCCAGTTAAACAGGTAAAGCCCCAGCACCGCCAGCCCTAACGGAATTCCTAACGGTATGCCGTTGCGAAGTAACGCGCGCCACTGAAGCGGCGTCGTCGCCAGCAAGGCTGCCATGAAAAGACAGCCGCCATCAAGCGGCCGTGTAAGGAAGGTAAGGGCAGAAATCACCCCCAGCGAAAACAGGTGCCAGCCTCGTGGCACTTGTTCGTAGCGCGTAATCACCAGCAATGCCAGTGATGTAAGAAACAGGCACAGGGGCTGCGAAAAAAGACTCGCACCATAGCCTAAAAAATAAGAATTAGTGGCGATGATGAGCGATGAAACAAGTGCCGTAACAAATCCAAACCGCAGGCGCAGGGAGTAAAATAATACCAAAATAGTCGCGGTAGATAGCAGGGGGTTCACAAGCTCGGGAATGCCCGCCAGTACCCCTAGCGACAGAACCGCTGAAAAACCGGGCGGATACTTGGAGAAAAAATGCCCGTTCGCATAAATAGTATATTGCGTGACAATCGCTTCCCTCCAGGAGTCAATCGGCAGCGCAAGTTTTCCTTGCGCAAAAATTTTGGCCTGCAGCAAGTAATCATATTCGTCATGGCAGAAGGCGAAGGCGTAGAAAATATCATAGGTAATAAGCGCTTCCGCCGTTAATGTCAGCACCAGCAATACGCTGACCCACACGCTTTGATAACGCTCCTTCAGGAAAAGCGACGGTGCAGGCATCAACGCGCGCTCAATTTTTGAATACGGGCTTTCTCTGCTAACACCCTTACCGTGCGCACCGCGTCGCACACCAGCCCCATGAACACGGCCAGCACGCTGCACAGCGTAAAGGTGAGGGCCCCGCCCCATGCCCATGGCCGGGGATGGGAAGCAGCGCATACCCCAAAACTCAAGGCAATGGCGGCAAATGCAATAGCCACGCTGACCCACATGAACATCGGCCGGTAGATAAACAGGCTGCGCAGGATGATGGACATGGATTTGCGCACATACTGCCAGTTGCTTCGTATCAGCCGGGAAGGGCGCAATTCAGGGTTCACCCGCACCGGCCTGAACACCACCGGGATGCGGTTGCTGCCCAGCATGATAAGCATCTCGATGGTATAGGTATACTTGGAGTAAATATTCACCTGCGCCGCAATATCGCAATGCAGCGCCCGGAAACCCGAAGTAGCATCGCTCACCGGCAGCCCCGAGACAAAGCGGATGATCCGGTTTCCGAAATAATGGATTTTTTTCTTAATATCGGAAAAATGCGCAATCGCTTCCAGGTTGCGCTCACCGATGACCACAAAGGCGCTGCCATCGCAAATCGGGCCGGTGATTGTGGCGATGTCGCCTGCGTCATACTGGTTGTCCGCATCGGTATTGACAATCGTATGCGCTCCCATATCGAGCGCCTGCTCAAGCCCGCTAACATACGCCGCTGCAAGGCCCTTGTTATACGGATGGCGATACACCCGGTCCACCCCTGCCATCCGCGCCACCTCAGCCGTATCATCTGAAGAGCCGTCGTCGATCACCAGTACTTCCACCTTGTCATAACCCGCCACGGCTTTGGGCAGCGCCGCCAGCGTCACCGGTAGCGAGGCAGCTTCATTAAAGCATGGAATCTGAATAACAAGTTTTTTGACCATGTCAGGCCGACCTAAGGTGGAGAGTGCCGATTATACCATAACATCCTACTGAATAAACAATAATAAATGCTTAAATAACCCCTAAAACAGCGCCAGTTGCGCCTCAGGCGCTTTGCGGAAATGCGCGGTCGAAAGCGTGTGCCTCCCGCGGTCCAGCCCGTATTTAGCCCGGGATTTCTCGAATATATCCCGCACATAGTCCGCATAAACTCCTTCGCCCACCATGCGGCTGCTGAAATCCGCGTCATACAACTTGCCGCCGCGCACCTCGCGGATGCGGTTCAGCACCTTCTGCTTACGCAGCGGGTAATGCTCGTCCAGCCACGCGCTGAACAAATCCTTAACCCCATAGGGCAGCCGCACCATCACAAAGTTTGCGCCTAATGCGCCTGCTTCCGCCACCGCCTTTAGCAGCGCGGGAATTTCGTGGTCGGTAAGCCCGGGAATAACAGGCGCCATGTTCACCGTGACCGGGATACCTGCTTTCGCCAGAATCTCCACGGCTTTGATTCGCATGGGCGGCGTCGAGGCCCGCGGCTCCATCGTTCGCGCCAGCTCCCGGTCCAGCGTGGTAATCGACAGCACCACATGCGCGCAATGGTAGCGGGCCAGTTCCGAAAGCAGTTCCACATCCCGCGTCACCAGGTGGTTCTTGGTAATCACCACCACGGGGTTTCGGAATTCCGCCATCACCTCAAGGCAGCCTTGGGTGATTTTCAATTCCTTCTCAATCGGCTGGTAACAGTCCGTGACCCCGCTCATGCCAATCACCTGCGGCACCCAGTTCTTTGCGGATAAGGCCTTGCGCAACAGGGCAGGGGCCTCCATTTTGGCAAACAGCTTCGTCTCAAAATCCAGCCCTGCCGAAAACCCCAGATATTCGTGGTTTGGCCGCGCATAACAGTAAACGCAGCCATGCTCGCAGCCGCGATACGGGTTCAGCGAGGCTGAAAACCCCACATCCGGGCTATCGTTAAACGCGAGGATACTGCGCGAACTATCCTTGAATACTTCCGTCGTCACCTGCCGCGCCTCGCCCTCGGCAAAGGCCACTTCCACGCGCTCGAACCGCCCCTTGGCCATCTCGCCCGTGCCGCGCCCGCGCACCTGCACGCGCGCGGCAAGCGCGTCGATATCTTCGTCATCAATCATAAAAACACTACTGTTGGGAACAAGCCGATCATAGCAGCTTTTCTTTGCGTGGGCAATGCTACCCGCACATGGAATTTTTACGCGAAAATAGTCAATATTAACCGCAATAATAAGGCCAATCCGTATTTTGAAAAGGAGCAAAGCTATGCCTAAACAATCCACCGGCCAGAAAAAAACCACTGCGCGTGTCATGCATGAGTTTAAGCATGGCGAACTCAAATCCGGCTCTGAAGGCAAGGGCGGTAAAGTCAAAAGCCGCAAACAAGCTATTGCCATTGCGCTTCATGAATCCGGCTCCTCAAACGAGCAGGGCAAAAGCGCCAATAAAAAGAGCCTGACCAGCACCAAGGCGAAAGAAGCGAAAGGCAAAACCGCCATGCAGGAAAAAGAGGGCAAAAGCGCAATGAACAAAATAAGCAAACCCGCTGCCAAAAAGACCACCACTAAAAAAGCCCAGGCAAAAAAAGCCGCGGCTAAAAAGCCCGCCGCACGCAAGCCCGCCGCTAAGAAGAAGTAACCAGTTCCGGAACCAGGAAGACGTTCCCCTCATAAGTGAGGTAAACGCGCCTTCCTGCCTGCGGCATGACCGTAAGGAAATCCGCCGAGCCAATATCGAGCCCCCCTGTAAAGCTTCCGAAAGCAGGCATAATCAGCCGTTTGCCGTCAAACACGAAACACGCCCCGCTCACCTGCTGCTTGCGCCCCATGGGCACCCATATTTTGGGGTGGTAATGGCCGCTCACCTCGGCCCCGTCCCCCGCCTGCGCCTCATGGCGAAACCAGATGCCCCCCACTTCCACATCCTCTGCCCGCTGCCCCGGGATATCTGCCGCAATGGCCGGGTCATGGTTTCCCATCACCCATATCCACCTCGGCACGCCCGCAATCAGCCCTTGCAGGCGCGCGCGCAAGGCGGGCTGCAGCCTCTCCCCGCCATCGCGGTCGTGGAAACTATCCCCCAGCGCCACGAAAATATCCGGCTTGAAATAGCCAATGCCTGCCTCGAGCGCCGCAAGCGTCGCCTCGGTGTCATAGGGTGGCAACAGCGTTCCGAAGCGCCTGAAAAAACTTCCCTTCTCAAAATGGATATCCGAGGCGCATAATAATTTTAACTCAGGTATCCACAACATTTTGGAACCGAACAACAAAGCCTCATGCCCCTGGATATAGATGGTGCAATGCGTCATGCCTTGGCCGCTTCTTTCCACAAATGCTCACCCATCTGCTCCACGAATTGCGACCTTAGCATCACGGTCTGCGCCTCGCCTTTGATGGTTTCTGTGCCCAGCTCCACCAGCAGTGGAATGGCCAGTGGCGACACCCGCGGCAACACCACATGCCGCACGGCCGTATTGCTAAAAGCATCCCGTAGCCGGTCGATATCTGAAAGCCGGTGGGTCACGTCCTCACGCGTTGCGCGCAGCAGGATATGGTCGGGCTCAT
The DNA here is from genome assembly GCA_025360345.1 of Alphaproteobacteria bacterium. Lineage (GTDB taxonomy): Bacteria > Pseudomonadota > Alphaproteobacteria > Rickettsiales > SXRF01 > JANYBV01. The sequence goes on from JANYCJ010000147.1 coordinate 16,698, forward strand.
GCTTGCGCAGCACATCGTAAATAATATCGGTGGAAATCGTCACCTGCCGCCCGGTCTTTTTCCCCCCGGCATAGCGCCGCTCCACCAGCCCCGCGATCAGCGCGATATCGCGGAACGCCCGCTTTGCCATCTGGCTTTTTTCAATCCATTCCGCGCAATTATCCTGCGAAAGCGCATCCTTTAGCAGCGCCTCCGGCGAGGCTACTTCTTTGAGTCCCCACACCGCCAGCGCGTAATCGTTCGCCACAAAACCCAGCGGCAGATGCCCGCTTTCTTCCATGCGCTGTGACAACAGTAACCCCAGCGTCTGGTTCGCGTTGCGGCCCGCAAACGTGTAAAAAACCATATGCGGCTTCTGCTCGTTCATAAAACTTTCAATAAGCAGCCAGCCCGCCTGCGGCAGGCAGGAGCGTTCCCGCTGGAAGGACAGCCATTCGCGGATGTCCGGCGGCAAATCCCCCCACTGCTCCTCATGCGCCATCAAGTCCCGTACCCGCGCCGCAAGCGACACCGACAGCGGCAGCCGCCCGCCCTTGAAAGAGGGAATTTTCGGCTTGTTATCCTTAGACGGTTCCACCTCGACCTGATTGTCGCGGATACCTTTATACTTAAGCATTCGCCCTGCAAAAATAAAACTATCCCCCGGCGCAAGCCCCTGCACAAAATATTCCTCGATCTGCCCCAGCGGAATGCCGTGTCGCGCGCGGCCCGAGCGCATGGATACCTTAAGCGTTTCATATTCCACGATGGTGCCGATATTCATCCGGTGCCTGCGCATCGCCACCGGCGTTGCGCGCCACCGCCCGTCTTCATCCTGCGCAATGCGCTGGAACCGGTCATACACCTGCAGCGAATACCCGCCATGCGCCACGAACGCCACGATCTGGTCAAACGTGTTGCGGTCCACATGCCGGTAGGCAGGCGAAGAAGCGATCTCCTTATAAAGGGCATCTGCCTCAAACCCCGCGCCGCAGGCCGAGTTCATCACGAACTGCGCAAGCACATCCAGCGAACCCGGTACCAACGCATCACCGTCAATCAGCCCTTCGTCAATCGCATCCATCGTCGCCACGCACTCCACCATGTCGAAGCGGTTACACGGTACCAGCAGCGCCCTGCTCGGCGTGTTCCAGTGGTGGTTGCTCCGCCCGATGCGCTGCAGCAAGCGGCTGATCCCCTTGGGCGCGCCAATCTGCAACACTAAATCCACCGCCCCCCAGTCCAGCCCCAGATCCAGCGAGGCGGTGGCCACGATCGCCCGGAGCTTTCCCGCATTCATCGCCGCTTCCACCTTCAGCCTGTGCTCACGTTCCAAGCTACCATGATGCAGCGCGATCGGTAAGCCGTCATCGTTCATTTCCCATAGCTGCTGGAACACCAGCTCGGCCTGCGCCCGGGTGTTCACAAAAATAATGCTGGTATTCGCACCCCGGATTGCTTCGGCCACCTCCGGCAGGGCATAGCTGCCCATGTAGCCGCTCCAGGGCACCGGCTTTGCTGTTTGCAGCAGTGTGATATCCGCTTCCGGTCCCCGCCCGGCGTTAATGACGATGCTGTCTTTGCCAATCCACGCCGCCAGCTTCTCCGGCTCCGCCACCGTGGCAGACAAGCCGGACACCCGCAAATGCGGGTTCAACACTCGTAAATGCGCAAGGCACAGCGCCGTTAAATGCCCCCGCTTGCCCGGCGCCATGGAGTGGATCTCGTCCACCACCACGCATTGCAGCCCGGAAAAAAGCGTGTCCGCATCCGCATAAGACAGCATCAGCTCCATGGACTCCGGCGTGGTGAGCAGGATATGCGGCGGCTTTTTCAGCTGCCGCGCCCGCCGCGAGGAGGAGGTGTCCCCGGTGCGCATCTCCACCGTGATGTCCAGCCCCATCTCCTCGATAGGCGCTTGCAAATTCCTATGAATATCGGCAGCCAATGCCTTCAGCGGCGATATATATAATGTGTGCAGCCCCTTATGCGGCCTGCGGTATAAATCCACCATGCTCGGCAAAAACCCTGCCAGCGTCTTGCCCCCGCCGGTCGGCGCGATCAGCAGGCTGGAAACCCCGCGCTCTGCGGCCTTAAGCATCTCTAATTGATGCATATGCGGCTGCCAGCCCCGCGTGCTGAACCAGCGGGTAAATGGCTCCGGTATTTCTAAGGGCATATTTTCACACAGCATTTTTATGCTTTAGCGGTTTACATGTTAAGATGTCATATGGTTATCGAAAGGCCGGAAGTGAAGACCGCCACGCTGCATTTTTCCCCGATTAAATCCCGCAACCTTTTTCAGTTGCTATCCGACACGGTGACCAGCTTCCTGAAAAACGATGGTCTCGAAATCTCAGGCTACATCGCCTATAACATCTTGCTTTCCCTTTTTCCTTTCATGATCTTCCTTGCCGCAGCCACCCGGCTGCTGGACACCGGTGGAAACATATTGAACCCCACCGACCTGCTTTACCGCTTCGCGCCCGCGCAACTTCTCGACATTATGCAGCCCATCCTCGACGATATCCTGAAAGCCCATCAGGATGGCGGCGTCATCACGCTGGGTATCGCCACCGCGCTGTGGGCCTCTTCCACCGGCATCGAATCCTTGCGGGTTGGGCTGAACCGCGCTTTCGAACTGCCCGAGTCGCGCTCTCTGGTGAACCGCCGCCTGCAAAGCATCGTCATGGTGCTGCTGGCCACCCTCACCATGATCGTGATGTCGCTGGCCATCGTCGCTGGCCCGGTGATTATTGATTTCGCCAAAAACTATGTCGCCCTCGACCGCACCTACGAGCTGCTCTGGCACGTCACCCGCTACAGCCTCGCCTTTATTACGGTGGTGGCTTCCTTTGCGGTTTTCTACCGCTACCTGCCAAACCACCCCCACCCGCTTGCATGGAAAAACGCCATAAGCGGGGCGTTTTTCGCAACCATCGTCTGGCTGGTGGTCGCCACCGCGTTTTCCTATTACCTCGGCAGCTCGGGCAAAAGCTATTCGCTCACCTATGGCAGCCTTGCCAGCGCCATTATCCTCATGCTGTTTTTCCACATCAGCGCCGCCATCGTGCTCCTCGGCGGCGAGCTGAACGCCATGCGCCTCAAAGACAGGGATGGCCATGTCCAGAATCGCGCCTGAAACATGGCTCAAAATCACCCCCGAAGGGCTTTACTGCACCCCGGGGGATTTCTTCATCGACCCCATGCGCCCCAGCAAACGCGCCGTCATCACCCATGGCCATGCCGACCATGCCCGCTTCGGCCATGAGCATGTGCTGGCCACGGAAGAAACGCTCGCCATCATGCAGCTGCGCTACGGTTTTGATTCCGGCAAACACAAGCAGGCCGCCATCTACGGCGAGCAGCTCACCGTGGGTGATGTCAAAGTCACCTTCGTCCCCGCCGGCCACATTCTCGGCAGCGCCCAGCTTATCTTGGAACATGCCGGCTCCCGCATCATCGTCAGCGGCGATTTCAAGCGCCGCCGCGACCCCACCTGTCCGCCCTTCGTGCCTTACCCCTGCGACGTTTTCGTGACCGAAGCCACTTTCGGCCTGCCCGTGTTCCGCCACCCGCCGGACAGCACCCAGATCGCCAAACTCCTCCACTCCGTAAACCTCTATCCCGAACGCTCCCATCTTGTCGGGGCTTACGCGTTGGGCAAATGCCAGCGCATCATCTGCCTCCTGCGCGAAGCGGGCTACCACGACACCATCTACCTCCACGGCGCGCTGATGAATATGTGCATTCTCTACCAAAGCCACGGCATCGACCTCGGAAGCATTGAGCCTCTCCCGGAAAAAGAAAAGGAAGGCATGAAAGGCAAAATCGTCATGTCCCCGCCCTCCGCGCTGAACGACCGCTGGAGCCGCAGGCTGCCCGACCCCGTCACCGCGCTGGCCTCCGGCTGGATGACGGTGCGCGCCCGCGCGCGGCAAAAAGGCGTGGAACTCCCGCTGGTCATTTCCGACCATGCCGACTGGGACGAGCTGACCCAGACCATCCGCGATATCCAGCCGCAGGAACTCTGGGTCACCCATGGCCGCGAGGACGCGCTGGTTTATTATGCCAAGCAACTCGGCATCAAGGCGCGCCCGCTCGACCTGCACGGCTACGACGACGAGGACGACTGATGCAGGCCTTCGCAACCCTCATGGATACCCTCGCCTATACCGGCTCCACGCTGGCCAAGCGCCGCCTCATGGCCGATTATTTCCTCAAAACCCCAGACCCCGAGCGCGGCTACGCGCTGGCCGCCCTCACCGGGGAGCTGAGCTTCCCGCTGGCCAAGCCCGCCTTCCTGCGCGACCTCGTGACCGAGCGGGTAGACCCCGTGCTGCTGCAAATGTCGCGCGACTATGTGGGCGACATGGCCGAAACCATCGCCCTCATCTGGCCCTCTCACGCCACCGGCGCAGCCACGCCGCCGCTGGCCGAAGTGGTGGATGTGCTGGGGCAGGGGGATAAGGCGCTGCTGCGCGAACGCATCACCCACTGGCTGGACACGTTGGACGCTAATGGCCGCTGGGCGCTGCTTAAGCTCATCACCGGGGCGCTGCGCATCGGCGTGTCCGCCCGCCTCGCCAAAACCGCGCTGGCCGATGCTTATGGCAAGGATGTCGACGATATCGAGCAGCTCTGGCACTCGGTGGAGCCGCCCTATACCGTGCTGTTCGACTGGCTGGAGGGCAAAATTGGCAAACCCAACATCACCCGCACCGCCCGCTTCCTGCCCATGATGCTCTCCCACCCCATAGAGGAAGAGGAACTCGCCGCGCTCGACCTCGCCGACTACCAGGTGGAGCTGAAATGGGATGGCATCCGCGTGCAGCTTGTGAAAAACGGAGCGCTGGTGGCCGTCTATTCCCGCACCGGCGACGATATTAGCGCCAGCTTCCCCGACATCGCCGAAGCCGCCCAGCATATTATAGAGGAGGAATTCGTGCTCGACGGCGAACTGCTCGCCAAGCAAAACGGCGAAGTGGCCAGCTTCAACGCCCTCCAGCAGCGCCTGAACCGCAAAACCGTCACCCCCGCCATGCTCAAAGACTCCCCCGCCCATATCCGGCTTTACGATATGCTGGTCGATGATGGGCAGGACATCCGCGCCCTGCCGCTGCGCGAGCGCCGCGCCCATCTGGAAGCATGGCACGCCCGCCATGCCTCGCCCTCCGTAGACCTTTCCGCCATCATCGAAACCCCCACCCAGTCTCAGCTCGCTTCCATCCGCCATGATGCCCGCTACACCCCCCAAAACGGCGTGGAAGGCCTCATGATTAAAAAGCTCGACAGCCCCTACATCGCGGGCCGCCCGCGCGGCCACTGGTTCAAGTGGAAGCGCAACACCCTCACCCTGGACTGCGTGCTGCTCTATGCCCAGCGCGGCAGCGGCAAGCGCAGCTCCTATTATTCTGACTATACCTTCGGTGTCTGGGAAGGGGAGAAACTGGTGCCGATAGGCAAGGCCTATTCCGGTTTCACCGACGAGGAGCTCATCAAACTCGATAAATGGATCCGCGCCAACACGTCCAACCGCTTCGGCCCTGTGCGCGAGGTGAAGCACGAGCTGGTGCTCGAAATCGAGTTCGACTCCATCGCGCCCAGCAACCGCCACAAATCCGGCCTCGCCATGCGCTTCCCCCGCGTCCACCGCGTGCGCTGGGACAAGCCCGCCGCCGAGGCCGACACTTTGGAAAACGCCAAAAAACTATCCGCTTAGTGGCCTTGCCTGCAATAACAGGCGAGCAAGCCCGGATCATACTGGGCTTGCTCCGATCCGGGAAAATGGTCATCACACACCCCAAACCCGTGGACGGCCAGATACTCCGGCGTCATGGCAGCATAGGCATTTTTCCAGAACGCGATATCCGTCATCAGCTGGGCGGCAGCCCCCACCTGGTCAGCTATTTTCGAATTTGCCTCACTAAGCTTATAATCAGAAACGCCGACACTGATGGACTGGTCGGCGATGCCAATGGTCCATATCAGGGAGTTCCAGCTCGGATCAAAATTTTCCCCCTGCGTGGACAGGCAAATCTTATCGCCATCAGGCTGAACATATGCCGTTCGCGGCGGAAATGCCGTCATGCTGGCATGAAGCGCCGTGGAATCGGCATCGGAACCAGAGGGCGCACAGGTGAGGGCTAAATGAAACGGCTTCAGGAAAGCGGCATCGTGTGAACGCTGATACGGGCCTTCGGAGGAAATGAACGCCACTTGAAAATTAGCGTTATTAAATTGGCCCTGATCGCAGAACGACGCCTGCTTAGCTTCGTTGGAAGGGGCCGGGACAGTGAGTAACGAAGTGGGAAAGTCCATGTCCAAATCGAGCGCAAGGCCAACAGGAACATCCCCAACCATGATAGGTGTTTCCTTCAATGCCTTCATCTGCGCTTTGCGGCTGAATAATTCAAAATGGCGCTTTGCTTCCGCCTGTATATCCGCAGGAACCGCTTCGCCTGCGGCCAGTGGCGGAAGGGCGATACAAAAAGCCGCTACAACGAATGCACTCGGGAAAAACCTGCCTGCCTGCTGCATAACGATCCCCTTCCTCTTTCATAGCCCGCAGCCTATTAGATGAAAATGGTCGAGGGAAGCGTTAATACCTGATGTCACCACCGGTCACATCCCCTTGCCGGGGGGAGCAGCATCTCTGCACAGCACTATCAATAACTTAGCAGCCATAAACCCCCACTCTGTGCAAATAGGCCGGTGACATCATGTGACAAAAAGTGACCCTCCGTCATGTCCCAATCCATTCGCAACCATATCATTATACCACCCAAACCCACGCCCCCACAGCCGTCAATACCGCGCAGGGGGGCAAGTAATAGCGTATAT
>JANYCJ010000176.1 GCA_025360345.1 Alphaproteobacteria bacterium
GCATGGCGCCCTTGGGACCGTGGTCGGTTTCATAAAACCCGAACAGGTTGAACCGCCCCAAAGACAGCAGCCTGCAAGGCAGCTTCGCCATATCTTCCAGCGCGAAACACAGGTAAAAAACCGAATACGAAAACCGGTTGCGTTTGGGCCGCATCCGCGCATGTGCCACCTTGGTCATCAGCAGCCCGTTGCTCAAAGCCATGGCACCGCCACCTTCAGCCCCTGCGCCACATCCACCGCGCTGGAAAGCCCGTCTTCATGGAACCCGTTCTTCCAGTGCGCCCCGCAGAACCAGGTGTGGCCCTTGCCCTGTATCAGCGGCAGCTGCGCCTGCGCCGCCACGGATTCCGGGCTGTAAATCGGGTGCTCGAACATATGCTCTTCAAAAATCAGTTCCTTGGCGATGGAGCGGTGCGGGTTCAGCGTCACAAACACCGGCCTTTTCTCGTCAATGCCCTGCAGCAGGTTCATCCAGTACGTGATCGGTATCGCCGCCGTAGGGTTTTCGGTTTCCGAGTGATACACCCAGCTTGCCCAGCACCGCTTGCGCCGTGGCATAATGGAAGTGTCCCGGTGCAGTACCGCTTGGTTCTTGCTGTAGCGGAACATTTTCAAAACCCGCTTTTCATCTTCGCTGGCGTCTGCCAGCAGGCCCATCGCCTCGTTGCCGTGGCAGGCCAGCACCACCTCGTCATATTCCTCGGTGTTGCCCAGGGTGTCCGTCACCTGCACCCGCCCGTTCTCCCGTGTGATCTTTGCCGCCCCGCAGCCACTGCGTATCTTCCCCCGGAAGGGCGCTGTCAGCCGCTTCACATATTCCACGCTGCCGCCGTCCACCGTGTGCCATTGCGGCTGCCCGATGACGGAAAGAAGCCCATGTGCCTTGAAAAACCGCGTGAAAACCAGCGCCGGAAAGGTGAGCATCTCTTCCAGCGAGGCGCTCCAGATTGCCCCCCCAATCGGTAAAATGAAATACCGCTTATACCAGTCCCCCACGCCAATCTTGTCCAGCAGCTCCCCCAGCGTCAACTCCGGGTGCTTCTCCGCGGTCTTGAGCGCCTTGGCGTTAAACCGGAAAATATCGCGCACGAAGCCATAAAATTCAGGCCGTATAAAATTGCGCCTCTGCCCAAAAACCGCGTTGGGGCTTCGCGCCCCCCACTCAATCGCCCCGTTATTCACCGTAATGGCAAAGGTCATATCGCTTTTCTTGGTAGGAACCCCCAGATGCTTGAACATAGCGCATAAATGCGGGTAATTATCACGGTTGAACACGATAAACCCCGTATCCACCGGTATTTTCACCCCGTCATAATCCACCACCCTGGTGCGGCTATGCCCCCCGATGTCTTGGGATTTCTCATAAACCGTGATATCATGGTCTTTATGCAGCAGGTAGCTGGCTCCCATGCCCGAAATGCCGGTGCCGATAATAGCGATACGACTCATATTGTAAGATATTCTTGCATTTTATAATCAATTTCAGTTATACTATCAGCATCATACCAAAAAGTCTAGTCCTAAACTCAAGAGTATGATTTAACAAGGACAAATCAATGACCCGGAATCCCCCTTCCGCCACCCGCGCCCGCCGCCCCAAAGACGAAGTGAAGCACGAAGCCATTCTGAAGGCAGCCACCCGGCTGTTCCTCAAAAACGGCTATTCCAGCACCTCGATGGATGCGGTTGCCGATGCCGCGCGCGTAACGAAGCAAACAGTATATGCACATTATAAAAGCAAGGATACGCTTTTCACTCAGATGGTCACCGATCTGTGCGACCGCCACACCCCGCCCGAACACCTGCTGAAAGATGAAGACAAATCCATCGAGGATGCGCTTTATGAAATCGGCCTGGGTTTCCTCAACATGATTACCTCCGCCGAAGGCCTCGCCGCCACCCGCCTCGTTATCGCCGAAGTGGCCAAGCACCCCAAGCTCGCCCAGCGTTATTACGAAGACGGCACCATGCGCATGGTCGCCATGCTCGCGGGCTTCCTTGAACACCAGAAAGCCCGTGGCCGCGTTAACGCCGTGGATACTACCTCCGCCGCGTCATATTTCTTCGCCATGCTCAAGGGCCAGTACCACATCCGTATGCTGCTGGGCATCCGCCCGGTTCCACCCGCAAAGGATAAAGAGGCCCATGTCCGCGAAACAGTGCGTATTTTCATGCGCCTCTATAGCGGCCCCTCGCCCCTGCCCACCCAATCCACATTTTAATTTTATTCCACCGCTGATAGGAATACCCTTATGCGCTTAGCTCTTTTTTCACTGGCCTCTGGCCTGCTTGCTCTGTTGTCCGCCTGCTCCGGAGCAGACATCCTGAATGCCACGGTCCCGCGCAGCGGCTACACCCTAAAAAAAGACATTGCCTATGGTGATCTCCCCCGCCAGAAGCTGGATATCTACACACCCGATAAGCCCGATGATTCCCACGCCGTGGTGGTGTTCTTTTACGGTGGCAGCTGGCAGTCCGGCGACAAAAGCATCTACCGCTTCGTAGGCCAGGCCCTTGCCTCACGTGGCTACACCGTCGTCGTACCCGACTACCGCCTCTACCCCGAAGTGCATTATCCCACCTTCCTCGAAGACTGCGCCCGCTCAGTCGCATGGGTAAATACCCATATTGCCGAATATGGCGCAAACCCCGAAAACATCTTCCTCGCCGGTCATTCCGCAGGGGGTTACAATGCCATTATGCTCGCCCTGAACGCCAGCTACCTCAAAACTGCGGGCTACGATGCCCATAATCTCAAAGGCGCCATCGGCCTCGCCGGCCCCTATGATTTTCTCCCCTTCACAGATCCCAAGATCATCGAGATTTTCAGCACCGCCCCCGATAAGCAAACCCAACCCATCACCTATGCGGGCGCGAACAAGCCGCCCCTCCTGCTCCTGCAGGGCGATGCCGACGAGGAAGTCGGCGTAAAAAACAGCCGCAACCTCGCCGCTAAACAGGAAGAGTACCACTCCCCCGTAACCTTCAACCTCTATCCCGGCGTCGGGCATTACGGCATTATCCTGAGCCTTAGCGGCCTCTTCCGCGGCAAAGCCCCCGCACTCGATGAAATGGACGGCTTCATCAGCAAAAACGCCAGCCATCCGGCCAGCCAATAGACAAAAAAAACCTCCACGGGATCAAGGCCCGTAGAGGAAAGTTTACCTTAGAGATTAGAAAATTAGTTGAACCGGAACCGCCCGATGCAGGCTGGCGTCTGGCCGCCCAGCGTAAGTGCGCGGTTATAAGTATCGGTCGCCGTGCCCGCGCCTACGTCGCAATAACCGATGGTCGCAGTGGCGGAAGCCGTGGTCACGTCCGACATGGGCGTGGTTGTGGAAGCCGAAGTACCGCGCGCCTGTACAATCCCGGTCTGCGGCAGCCCATCATCCAGCTTGTTGTCCATGTTAAATAACTCGATGGGGGTCAGGTTGGTGGTAAGCGTTATGTTACCGTTAAGCGCCGTAGTGGAAGTAATGCCTGTAAGCAGGTAATAATTCAACCCGCCGGTCGAACCCACATGGATGCGGTTGCCCCGCGCAATACGTGCTTCAGGGAATTGCGTAGGCACGCCAGCCGCGGTGATAGCCGCAGGTGAAGCTGCGTCGGCCGCCGAGGTGAACTGCCCGTCCACCAGGTTGGCGCGCGTCAGGTCATCCCAGAAAAAGCCGCTTTCCTGTGTGAATACCTGCGTCAATGGCGCACCGGCGTTAATCCCGTCGATCAATCCGTTATTATCCCCGCGCCCTGCAGAGCCCGCCCGCGCTATAAATCCAAACGCATTCGCGCCATCCGAGGAAAGGTCGCCCGGAATACCGTTATATTTGGTGCGGAATGTATTGACCGAGGAATTATATTTCTCAATCTGCCCCACCGTCGCACGTATTTCTGCGGCGCGGATAAGATCCTGCCCTACCAGCACCCCGCCCACAATGAGGCCGATAATAACCAGCACAATGGATAGTTCGATAAGCGTAAAGCCCTTTTGCTCATGTAGGCAAACAGTACTCGTGGAGTCGGTATCGGGTTGCATAGCCTCTCCTGAATAAACGGGTATGAACATAATTACTGGAACCTCAGCCGCAAGCCGCAAGACGGGTCATTGCCGCCGGAAGCAATAACGCCGTTATACGTATCAGTGGCCGTTTGCGCGCCAATCGTACAGGTCAACGGCTGCGAAGCGGCGTTAAAGGTGGGCGTGGCGTTCACTGCCGTGATCCCGCGTGCGATAATGGCCCCGGTATTCGGTTTGCCATCATCAAGTTTAGTGTCCACGCTGAACGCGTTGATTGGCGTCACGCCAGTGGTGCTGAAAGTATAGGCGGGCGCGGTTGTAATCGAGTTTACCGGTAAAATAGAAAAATAGTTGAGCCCGTTTGCGGAGAACACTACGAAGTTGTTTTCCGGTGTGAGCTTCGTCGGCGGAAGCGACTGCGCCACGTTGGTTACCGTTGCCGCCACAAGCCCGCTGGCTGGCTGCAGCACGCTGTTGGCCTGCACGCCGAAGGCGCCGTCCACGAAGCCGGCTTCAAAAAGTTGCCGCCAGAAAATAATGGTTTCGCCCTGCGGGTTCAGGCCGCCTGCTATCCCACCTTCGATAAGACCGTTGCCGTCACCCTGCCCTACGGGTGTTGCCGCCGAAGTGAACAGGCCGAAGCTTGAAGCTTCGCTCTGTCGCATATCGCCCGGCACGGCGTTGAACTTAAGCTTAAAGGTTTGCACCGCGGTGTTATACTTGTCCGCTTGCCCGATTGTGGCTCGCAGCTCCGCGCTTTTAATCAAATCTCGTCCCACCAGAATCCCCCCGACAAGTAGACCGATAATCACGATCACCACGGAAAGTTCGATAAGAGTAAAGCCCTGTTGGTCGTCTTGCGTTTCTAATTTTTCTATCATTTTTTTGACCCCTTAGCCACCTCGCCGATGGCGAGGCAGCAGTTGCGTATGGGGCAAGACCGCTTCATCGGATTGATTCCTATGAAACAATCTTTGCATAACGTCGTCTATGTGAATGGCACAATGCATGCCAACTCTGTATTGCCGCTTCCTTAGTTAAACCGGAACCGGCCGATACAGGCTGGCGTCTGCCCGCCTGCAGTAAGCGACCGGTTGTAGGTATCCGTAGAAGTACCCGCGCCCACGTCGCAATAAGCGATGGTAGCTACGGCCGAAGCCGTCGTAACGTCGGTCATCGGGGTGGTGGTCGAAGCAGCGGTACCGCGCGCCTGAACAATCCCGGTCTGCGGCAGGCCGTCATCGAGCTTGTTATCCATATTGAAAAGTTCAATAGGGGTCAGGTTGGTGGTGAGCGTCATGTTACCCGTGGTTACAGCCGTAGAGGTAATGCCGGTCAGCAGGTAATAGTTCAGGCCGCCCGTGGAACCCACATGGATGCGGTTGCCGCGTGCAATGCTTGCTTCAGGGAACTGCGTGGGGATACCTGCCGCACCGATGGCGGCGGGCGAGGCGATGTCAGCCGCGGAGGTGAACTGGCCGTCCACTAGGTTGGCCTTGGTCAGGTCGTCCCAGAAGAAGCCGCTTTCCTGCGTGAACACCTGCTGGAGCAGTGCACCCGCGTTAGAGCCGTCGATCAACCCGTTATTATCCCCGCGCCCCTGCGAGCCCGCCCTGGCGATAAAGCCAAAGGCCGCCGCGTTTGCCGAGGAGATATCGCCCGGTATGCCGTTATACTTGGTGCGGAAGGTGTTCACCGAGGCGTTGTACTTTTCGATCTGGCCGACCGTTGCCCGGATTTCTGCCGCGCGGATCAGATCCTGCCCAACCAGAACACCGCCAACGATAAGGCCGATGATAACAAGTACGATGGAAAGTTCGATTAGGGTGAAGCCCGTCTGCTCTGGCGAGCCATCGGGATAAAGCCCGGGTGTCGGGGTGTTGGTGTGGCTCATGTTTATCTCCTAGGTATGGTTTATAGTCTTTTTGTAGTATTCGCTTATTTGCGTCCTTATATAATGACACCTAAATCACATGTTGAGCCACTCAAGTTATCGGATCAACAAAATACGTATTCAATTTCAAACGGTAACAGCTAATTATTACCAAATAATTACCAGCTCTCCCATAAAGCATGTCTTTGAATGGTTTAGAAAATGCATATTCGTTAACAAACTCTCCTCAAAACGTACAAATCAAAAAATGATTACCCATTATTTTGTGTATGACATGATTTGATACAGCAATATACGGGGTGGTTTTAATAAACACAAATAAAATTTAACTAGAATGCTTAATATCGCAGGCTTCTTAAAAAAATACTTCGCAAAAAATCCATGGGATATATCAATATATTGAAAAATATAGATATATTGGGATATGTGTTATTTATGCAACCCAGAAAACTTATTTTTTAAAAATGCCCAGAAGAATCAGTTTCTTACCCCTTAATCATAAATTCCTTCCCAAAAACTAGCATATTTCATCAACTACAAGATATAGATTTTTTCTTCCGGCTCTACCTCACTATCTCGTAGCCACGTCCCGCCCTGCAGCGCTAGAAAAATGAAGAAAATCTCACAAACCCGGTGTCGGAATACAAATCTGTGGCATCCCTGCATCGCCTTTCCCCGCCCGTCGGCATATCCATGGTCAAACACAAAAAAAATCTTGGCTAAGCAAAGCTTACATGGTCTTTTGCATTCATGAGTATGCGAGCATGACGGCAAAATCCACTACCCCCCCCCGCAAAACAGGTCTGGCCCTGCTGCGTGAGGTCGTTTCCAGCCTGGTTTTGCTGGCGCTCATTGCCGCCAGCTGGGTCTTGCTAAGCGGCCGCACACTCGACGTCACGCAAACCACCTTCGTCTACAAGGACTTCTAGATGGAGATTTGGCTGAATTACGTGGCCCTTTATGTCGCCGCCACTTGTTTCCTCATGCTGTTCCGCCCCAATGCCCAGGTAAAGGAAATCTGGTTTGCCTTCACCGGGCTGGGCATGACCTTCCTGTGTTTTTTCAATAGCGGGGCCAATATCCAGTACGCCGCCTTCGGCTTCACCCTCATCTATCTGCTTGGCTTTTACCTTCTCCTTGCCATGTATCAGGACTTCCCCGGCCTCGGCATGACGTTACTGGCCATGGGCGGGCCTATTATCTTCCTCGGCCTCCTCAAGCTGGATTCCATCGAATTCATTCTCGGCTTCTCCTACCTCACCTTCCGCGGCGCCTACCTTGCCTATGAAATGCACATTGGCCGCACCCGCCTTCCCAATATCCTGCGCTATGTGGGGTTCATGCTTTTCCCCCTCACCTTCATCATCGGCCCCATCAGCCCCTATAAATATTTCGAGGAATCCCTCACCGATCCCGCTAAGCACCGCAGCCCCCCTTCGCGTTGCCTTGGCCGCATTTTCGTAGGCATTGTGAAATGCTATCTGTACTCCCAGCTCTTCAAAACCCTGAGCTTCTACAGCTACTGGCAAAGCTATTACGAGCATAACTTCCTCGACTTCACCATCTCCAGCATCGCCAGCGCGCTCTATATCTATTTCAATTTCTCCGGCGCCTGCGACATCATGATCGGCGCCTCCGCGCTGATGGGCATCTACGTGCAGGAAAATTTCAACAACCCCTTCCTCTCCCGCAACCTCCCGGAATTCTGGACGCGCAACCACATCACCCTCACCCAGGTGGTGCGCGACGTGGTCTTCACCCCCACCCTGCTCTTCCTCGCCCGGCTCTCCCGTGGCCGCCACATGCTCCTCATCACATCGCTCACCACCATTTTTGCCTTTTTCGTTGTCGGTGTCTGGCACGGCTCCCAGCTGGGATATGCCTTGTTCGGCCTCGCACAGGGCGTCGGCGTCGTCATCGTCAATATATATGGCTCGTATCTCCGCCGCGCGCCTGCCCGCGTCCAGCACTGGGCTGCAAGCACGCCCGGCCGCTGCCTCAGCACTGCCCTCACTTTTATGTATGTGTGCTACAGCACCGTCTTTTTCGGTAACGACGCCAAAACCCTCACCGCCATCTGGCGCATGATGAATTTCTTCTAGCGGTCCCGGTCGTCCTCTTCGTCTGCGCCGCCATCGCGCTCATCGTCAGGCAGCCCAAGCTCGTCCTCAATCTTGTCTTCCGCTTTCTCCGCGCCTTCTTTCACAGTAGTGCTCAGCCATTTTTCAAGGTCGTGGTCCATCACGTCGGTGGGGGAGTCATGCGGCGGCACCTCGTTCGGCGCTTCCTGATGCAGTGTCATCAGCGCCTCGGGCACCGTGGGCGGCACTTTGATTCCGCCTGCAACCGCCTGTTGGTAAGCGTTCACAATCGCCGGCAGCAGCATTTCAGTGTAATAATTCGTGGCGTTAAACATCATATGCACGCGATCTTCCTGGAAAAAGTCATCCACCTTGATTTCCGTGCCATTGATAACATTCGCCTGCGTCGCCCCGATGATGGGCACATTCCAGCCCAGCGCATCCTGCGGAATGCCCGGCACCGTAATCGCCCGCTCAGACTCGCCGTTTACCGGCGCAATCAGGAACGCCACCGGCACATCATGCTCCTTTGCCAGCCCCAGCACTTTTTGCAGCAGCTGGTAATCAAGGTCGCGGTAGGTTTTCGTATCGCGCAGGTCCACGCTGTCATTGCCCCGGAAATGCAGCAGCCGGTCCATGTCCAGGTGCGGCGGCGGCGGATAATGCATTTTCAGCTGCGAATCGTTGAAACGCAGGCAAGCGCCGAGGTAATACACCTTGTCGCACAGGAAATCCGTTCCCTCTTCCGGCACTTGCTTGCCAAGGGATAAAACCGGGCTCAGCAGCAGCTTCGGCCCCGTCATCAGGCTGTAGAGATACACGTCCGCCGGGTTGCTGTTCATCGTCTTGGCAAGGTCTTCGTGCATCTTGTAGTCCCACACATAGGGCGTCACATGGTGGTAGACCGGGCTGTCCGGCCTCGGCGGGCGCAACCCGTCCCAGATCAGCAGCTTCACATGCCGCCGCGCCAGGATATCGCGCAGGATAATATAATCGAAATCAAACCCCGCCTGCGGGTGGTACACCGTGTAAACCTTGGCCTCCGTGCCCGTGGCAGCCCTGAGCGCCGCGCGCACGATCAGCGGGTTCACCCCCGATGCCAGCGTCGAAGACCCAAGGAAGAGCACATCAATATCCCCCGGCTCCGTGATGATCTTATAGAGGATGTTGTTGCGGTTATTGCTTGCCATTTCCATGGTGCGGTACAAAATCCCCCGCTCCATCCAGCTCGGCTTGTCCATGAACGGCAGCGCCATGAAAAACGCCAGCACCGGGAAAAACAGCACCGCCTGCCAGCGGTATTTGAACACCGGCGCAATCATCATGCCGCGCCTCCCGCTTCCTGCCTCAGCTCGTCCTTCAGCGCCCGCTTATTGATTTTGCCCACCGCGCTCATCGGGAAAGCCTCCCGCACCCGCATCTCAGAGGGCACTTTCTGCGAGGTCAGCTGTTGCCTGCAAAGCGCAAGCACCGCCTCGGCCTCCACCGTCACACCCGGCTGCCGTGTGAAGAATGCGATGATCCGCTCCCCGTAAAACTCATCCGGTATCCCAACCACCGCTGCTTCTTTCACCCCTGCCGCGCTGCAGATCACCGCCTCGATCTCCGCCGGGGCCACGTTCAGCCCCCCGCACTTTATCATGTCCTTGATCCGCCCGGTGATGAACAAATTCCCCTGCTCATCCACGCGCCCAAGGTCGCCGGTACAAAAATGCCTGTCCTTGTCAAAGGTCACCGCGTCCAGCTGCGGCTGGTTCCAGTACCCGTCCATCACCCAGCGCCCGCCGATGCGTATTTCGCCCTCTTCCCCCGGCGGCAGCGCGTTTCCGTCCTCGCCCATGATAAAAATCTCCACCCCCGGCAGCGGCCTGCCCACCGATTCCTCCGGCGTGTCAAGCCTGTCATTCCAGTGGCAGCACAGCAACGTCTCGGTAATGCCCAGCAGTTTCTGCAGCCGAATCCCAAAGGTTTGTTCAAACCGCTGCTTCACCTCGGCAGAAATCCCCCCCATTGCAATCACCGCCCGCTTCACCTGCTTGGAAATCTGGGGCTTCAGCGCCTCGTCCTCCAGCCCGATGGCCAGCAGCGCCGAGGCCATGGTCGGCGTAAGCCAGATCACATCCGCCTTGTATTTAAGCACCGTGTCCCAGAACCGGTAGCTGCTCCGCGGCGAAAACGCCTCATCGAGGATATACGTGCTCCCCGTGGCGAAATAACACATCAGCTGGTGAATCCCCCCGATATACGACATCGGCAGCACATTATAAAACCGGTTATAGCTGCTGAAGAACGTAGCCTCCTTCATCGCGATCACGCTCTCCACCAGCCGCCTGAACGGAAACGGAATCGCCTTAGGCACGCCCGTGCTCCCGCTGGTATACATAATCAGCGCCAGGAAATCGCCCGTAATACCTTCAAAACACTCCGGCGTAAGCCTCTCCGCCCGCCGCAACGCCTCGATTGAATATTCGTTCTTGTCCCCCAGCGTAATGCACGGCACCTCCAGCGGCCCAAATTTCTCCATCAGCGCCCAGCTGGTAAGCAAAACATCCGGCGCCGTCTGCGAAAGCGTGTAATCAATCTCGTTCTTATGCAGCGCCGGGTTGATCGGCACCGCCACCGCCTGCAGCTGCATACACGCGAAATACGCCAGCACAATCTCCACCTCGTTATGCATCAGGAACGCAACCGTCCCCCCCGGCCGCACCGTCTCTTTCAGCACCGTGGCCAGCCGGCTCGATAAATCCTCAATGTCGGCATACGTGTAAGTGGCGCTCTTCCTAGGGTCGATCACCGCGGGCTGCGCGGCATTGTCAGTAAAAAAGTCCCGGAAGGCCGTGATAAATTCTTGCATGTGCCGATAATGTGCCGATAATATTTTTTCAGGGTTAAGAAGCATGATAACCCACAATATTTTTAATAGCTTTTTCCCGCAAAGACAACGAAATATGGATGACAGCGAAATATACGCCAAGCTAAACGCCCTCTTCGACGGCTTCTTCAAAACCACCGGCACCGACCTCAAGCCAGCCTCCACCACCGAAGACATCCCCCAGTGGGATTCCATGAACCATGTCCAGCTCATGCTCAAGGTGGAAGAAACCTTCGCCGTGCGCTTCAAGCACGCCGAGATCGCCGCCTTCGAAAATGTTGGAGACATGGTGGCCGCCATCCGCAAACGCAAAAACCCGCAATGAAAACCGCCCTCGTCACCGGCGCGAACAAAGGCATCGGCTTAGAGACCTGCCGCCAGCTCAAAGCCCTCGGCTTCCGCGTCTTCCTCACCGCACGTAATATCGAGGCCGGCGAAAAAGCCGCCGCCTCTATAGGCGCGGAATTCATCCCGCTCGACGTCCGCAGCGAAAAAAGCATCCTCGCCGCCGCCGCAACCCTCGCCCAAAAAACCAATCATCTCGACGCCCTCGTCAACAACGCCGGCGTCTACAGCACCGAAGGCATGGAGTTCGACACCGAAGTGATCCGCGAATCTTTCGAGGTAAACGCCCTCGGCCCCCTCCTCCTCACCCGCGCCCTCGTGCCCCTGCTGGAAAAAAGCGAAAACCCCCAGGTGGTGAATGTTTCCACCGGCATGGCCCAAACCATAGACCGCCGCGAAGGCGCCATCGGCTACCGCATCGCCAAAACCGCGCTGAACGCCATCACCCGCATCACCAGCAACGAGCTATACGACCAGAATATCCGCGTAAACGCCGTCTGCCCCGGCTGGGTAAAAACCGATATCGGCGGCCCCAAAGCCCCGCGAACGGCTGAAAAAGGCGCAGAAACCATCGTCTGGCTGGCCAGTGGCGGCGCGGGCGACGCCACCTCGAAATTCTACCGCGACCAGAAAGTGATCGACTGGTAGCCTACATGTTGAAACTGCCGCCCACCGAGCAGTCAATCCCGTCCATTTTCCACTTCCCGTCCACCTTGAGCATATTGTAGGTGGCAATGATCTGCTGCCCCTCCGGCAGCCGGTACGCAATCACCGCGTTATAATCCCCCGTGGAAAACGCCCCCGCAGAATCGGTGCGGAACAGGTACTGGTCGCGCTCGAACTCAAGGCACGTCACCGGGTTATACGTAATGCCGCATTTCTCCCCTTTGATATACTGCCCCCCACACCGCGTATGCACCGTGTCGGCCTCAGAATCCACCAGCGCCCGTTGCAGTGCCGGGGTAAACATGGAGTTCACCTGCTTTTCCCTCTCCAGTTCTGGCGCGCCGTGGCGCAGCAGGTAGTGCGGCAGCTCCCCGTCGTCCTGCACCGTGTCAATAATCTTGGCCAGTGCCTTTTCCGCCTCGGTCGCCGCGGGGTGGAACGGCCCGAACGCCCACGCGCTTTGCACCCCGCACGCCATCATGAACATCATGAACATCATGCAGCACACAGTTAAAAAACGCCGAAATCCAGTGTTATCCTCTGTCATTCCTTAACATAAACCCCAACCCGCCCCCCTTGGCAACGATTTTTATCTCCAGTTCCTATAACCATATTGATTTCCCGCGCCATAGGCGTAAAACACCCTCCATGTGGTATCTCTGCGTCAAAGCCCTCATCTCCGGCATCATCGTCATGGCCGTGTCCGAAACCGCCAAGCGCAGCCCCGCGCTCGGCGCGCTGGTCGCCTCCCTTCCGCTGGTCTCCGTGCTGGGCATGACCTGGCTCTGGCAGGAAACCAAAGACCCCGCCCGCCTCGCCGCCCATGCCTCTGCTACCTTCTGGCTCGTGCTGCCGTCGCTGCCTATGTTCCTGCTCCTGCCCTACCTGCTGGGCAAAGGCCTCGCCTTCTATCCCGCACTGGCCATTGCCTGCGCCACCACCGCCGTGCTCTATGTGCTGATGGTCTGGCTCCTCGCCCGTTTCGATATCACCCTGTAGCCGGAAAATCCCCATGGACATCGACCTCTCCGACATCGCCAAAGACGCCGCAGAAATCCGCAAAGACCGCCTCAACACCATGGTCGCCATCACCATCGCCCTCCTCGCCACCTTCACCGGCATCTGCAAGGTGAAGGACGACAATATCGTGCAGGCCATGCAGCAGGCGCAGGCAGACAGCATCGACCACTGGTCGTGGTACCAGTCCCTCCACGTCCGCGAAGAAATCGTCAGCGGCGACCTTGACAGCCTGAACGTCCAGCAAGCCACCGCCCCCAAAGCCGCGAAGGAAACCTACGCCGTGGCCGTCGCCGCCGCCCAGGCCAGGCTCGCCCATCTCACCCAGCATAAAAACGAAGTCTCCAAACAGGCCGACGACGACAAGCAAAAATACAACGACCTCAACTACCGCGACGACCAGTTCGACTTAAGCGACGTCATGATGGCCCTCGCCATCTCGCTGCTCGCCGTCACCTCCCTCGTCCAGAAATACTGGCTATACGGCCTCGCCATGTTCCCCGCCGGCATCGGCGTCCTCATGGGCCTTGCCGGCCTCATCGGCTGGCGCCTCCACCCCGATGCCATTATCGGATTGCTCTCTTAAGCAGCCACCGCCCCGCAATCTCTTCCACCCCGCCACCCTTGCGCGCCACCTCCTTAAACACTCCCAGCACCACCGCCACATCCTCTGCATCGAATCCTTCGGCCACAATCGCCTCCCGCAGCAATTTTTCCTTCGCCATCAAAATCCCATCCGCATACGGAATCTCCGTCGGCCCCGCCCTGTCCGCAGCCCCCATCGCCACCACAAACGCCCGGTAAGCCTCCCCCTCGCGCATATTGCCCCAAAGCACGGCAATATCCCGCGCCGCCAACTCCGCCATAACTGAATCCATCAAAAATTAAATTGCACCGCTACCCGGTCTACCCCTTTCCGGCGGCAAATGCATCAAACTCCAGCCGATACGGCTCATCCGCCCAGCAGGGTTTGCAACTCGGTATAAACAGGAAAATCCCGTGCATACTGTTCCCGGCTCAGCCCAATACCGGTAGGGTGCCTCAGGAAATCGAGATAGTTGTTCACCACGTTTTTGTAGTCATCCACATTCGTAGGGTCAAAATCCCTGTTCTCGTAAAGCGAGCCGTCCTTCATAATAGCCGGGGTAAACTGGGCGCTCGCCTGAAGCTTATCCTCCGCCGAAAGCCCCGCCGTAGCCTGGTCCCACGCCGAAACCACGCTCTTGGGCGCATTCACCGGCGGAAACACGATATTCTGGATATCGCCCACTACCACGATGCCGTCATTATTGAAATCCACCGCCTTATTCGTCGGCAGCAGTAAATTATAAGCCCCCTCCTTGCTGATACCGTTCACATCGATAGGGTCGGGCAAATCATGCATCTGCTCCAGCACATTCAGGTCGGAGGGCGATAAAGACTTCAAAAACGCCTGCGGGTCATCCATCCCGCCGCTGCTATACGCCTTGTCCAGAATAGCGGCAAACTGGCTCCGCTCATCCTGGTTGATGGCATAATAGCCCATAAACCCGCTTTGCGTGTAAATGCCCAGCCCGGTCGTGGCATCTTCGCTCAACGCAGGCGTGCCCCCGGCACCACCGCCGCTTGCCTTTGCCGCCGCGTCATAACTTTTTACAAAGTCCGAAAAAAAATCCGCCCCCGGCGCCGTCGCATCCAGCGAGCGCGCCCGGAAATGCTCAGTATTCAAAGCCCCAACCTTAATCGCACCAGACATAATCCCTCCCCGTGAAACAGTGTAAACCGTTCAGGAAATAAGCAATATCCGTACCATAATGGCCAGGTTGAAAAATGGTGACCGGGCGGAATAGACATTCAGCCAATAATCAACTCAACTAGTTTAATATTAACAATATTGCGTAGTCGAAATGCCCCCAATTATGCCCCCGCAATGCTATTTGCTTAGGTATAGGCTTTGAGAAGAGCTTGCACCAATGGGCTTGGTTCTGGTCGTTGCCCAATTTTCTCTGCGTTAATTATCCAGCGCCCATCAGCCTCAACTTGAATAACCATGTGCCCATCCTTGCGCGTAGTCAAAACGCTTCTTTTCCCATAAGGCGGAACTAACAACGGAATCCCACTAGCCTTTGAATTATACCAGCTTGTCGTTTCCTGCGTGTCATGTTCCTTTTGTTTATCCGATATAATCACGATTTGTGGATTGCAGAAATTAAAAACTTCATCGCAGCACCCATTTTCACGACCATGATGAGGTGCGACTAAAACCGTGGTTTCTACAAGATAGGAAAGAAAAATTCTGTTCTGGAGTAGTGTTAGCCACCCCTCTTTCTCTAAATCACCGGGAAACAAAATGGTGAATCCAGCATAACGAATAAACGTAGCGGTGCTAAGGTTATTGGTGTCGTCAAACAATGGGTAAGGGTTTTGGAATGTGTGAATAGTAACACCACCCCAATCTTGCACATCTATGTAAGTAGGCGGTGCTGCCTGCTGTTCTTTTGCGACTAGCCATTTATAGATTTCCTTCATGCTATCGCAGAACCCATCTGTTTTAAGCGATAAAAGTGCCGTAGAATTAACCGAAGGATTAATCAATATGCTCCTAATCGGAATGGCACTCATACCGCTATAGCCGCTTACATGGTCTTTATCCAGATTTGTGATTATAAGCAGGTCAATGATTTGGTTATAAAATGCAACAGCAGGATGCCATGGCCTGTTTGCATTATGCCCAATGTCCACCATGATTTTCTTGTCATTTGGACAATAAACCATTGCACATTGACCATGATCTACATCATAAATTTCGATACGCATATATATTCCAGAAATTACTATAACTTTTGGTATATTAATGCTTTAAGAGTTTGTAGGGAAGGCCAATCTTAATAGATACACTATGGCAACGAGTTTACTTGATGAATACACTTTGAAAGCGAGGGTAACACCTGCGCTGTTCGTTATCTTGCCGTACCTTTTTGTTGTTCACACCAGCGATATGAATATAGCTAAATTCTTCAGCTTATTGCTGGTAGATTTAGTAGTGTTCTTTGTGTTGGCAAATATTGTTCGAGATTTAGGGATAAAAAAGCAAATCGGGTTATACAAAGAGTGGGGCGGAAAGCCCAGCACCATAATAATGCGCCATAATGATAACACACTTAATGATACACAAAAACAGCGCTATCACATGCTTATCGCAAGAAAGAGCGGTATAGCATTGCCTAACGCTGTTGAGGAGCAGCAAAACCCACAAAAAGCTGATGAAATATACGATACCGCAATTAGATGGCTTATTGAGCAAACGCGAGATAAGCAGCGTCACAATATTCTGTTGCAAGAAAACATTTCATATGGCTACTGGCGTAACTCATTAGCAATTAAGCCAGTTGGGATAGTGCTTGCACTGGCTTCCCTACTTATTTTTGTAATTCATTTAATTTTGCTAAATAATATTAACCAGCTAGGTGTTGATATTATCTTCTCACCCTTAATAAGCCTCGCCTGTCTATCATGCTGGTGGCGCTGCATTACGGTAGCC
>JANYCJ010000198.1 GCA_025360345.1 Alphaproteobacteria bacterium
CTGCTGCCGGAATCGGCGCTGGTATCGGAGGTGCTGCTGCCGGAAGCAGTGCCTGAGGATTTCACGGTGCGTTGCGCAGGATGCGGTTCTGGAGTGGTTGCCGCCTGCGTGGCTTCCGCTGCTGCTTGCTGCTGTGGCGCAGTGTTGGCTACGGGTTGTGGCGGCGGTTCAGGTGCCTGCACAACCGGCTTGTCACTTTGCAGCAAGCGGCCAAATACGCCCGCTGGCTCGTCCTGCGGTTTCTGGGCATTGCTGGGTTTGTATTTTACGTTGCTGTTGGCAATTATTTTTTCGTATTGCACCAATATGCCCTGCGTTTCCGGGGAGCTATCCTGTGCCGCCAGCTGTGCCACAAATGTTGCCTGCACACCTGCGTTGGGTGCGCCAGATTGTGTGCCTTGTGATTGCGCTGGAAAGCTTGCGCTATTTTCTTGCTGCGTGGCGGTAACATCGCTAGATACGGTGACGTCCTGTGCGATCGAAGAGGTAATGGCTACGTTGTTGCCTTTTGTATTATTATCGACTTGCGCGCTGGAAACAGAAGGGGCAACATTATCATACGGCACGCGCGTGATATTCGTGCCCGGCGTCGTCGTGTTGACGAGCGGGGTTTGGAAGTTGAATGCATTTACACTTGCTACAATGGGCAACATGGTTTTATTTTACTTTACTATTCCACTACATGTTAACAACTTTATTAATAAAAGTCAATAAAAACAATAACTAAGGCTTTAATCCTACATTCCCCTACGAAAAGAACACCTTAATATTTATAGTTTATTAATCAACTGCTTTACCATTGCAAATAGTTAATCATCTGAAGTATATGAAAAAAATACCAATTATTCTCCTGTCCACCCTTGTTATTGTCACCTCGGTACAGCTTTGGATTACCAAAGACAGAACGGGGCAAAAAAAAGAGATGGAAAGCATATCCAAGCCAGAAGAGTCTGCTATAGGGGGGGCATTTACCCTGCTGGATCAGGATGGAAAAGTAACGCATGATACGGATTTTCACGGGCGTATTATGCTGGTGGCATTTGGTTTTACCCATTGCCCTGATATTTGCCCGATTACGGTTTCTACCCTGTCGAAAACGATGGAACTGCTGGGCGACAAGGCCAGTCAGGTGGCGGGCTTGTTTATTTCCGTTGACCCCGCCCGTGACACGCCGCAGGTCATGAAGGAGTTTCTCCATAGCTTCGACCCGCATATCGTTGGGCTTACCGGAAGCGATGTGCAGGTTAAGCAGGTGGCCGATGCCTATAAGGTGTATTACGCCCGCTCGATCACCGATGAATCCACAGATCAGGCCAGCGATACGCAGAACGCTGCTAAAACTGACTATTCTGTCGACCATTCCGGCTATATTTATATGATTAGTAAGGAAGGCCAGTTCATGCGGGTTTTCCCTTACAACGTGCCTGAGCAGGAGCTTGCCCATGCCGTTGAATCCGCACTGAGGTAGCTTCCTATGTCACTTCAGGTCACTATGGAATTGAAGCGCCGTGGTTTAATGTTTGTCCTTTCGTCTCCGTCCGGTGCCGGGAAAACAACATTGTCGCGCCGGCTGCTCGAAAAATATAAGGATGCGGGAGCGCATGAAACCATCATGATGTCGATTTCGGTGACCACGCGCCCGGCCCGCCCAGGTGAAGTGGACGGCAAGGATTACTTCTTCGTCAGCCCTGAAAAATACCAGTCGATGGTGGCGGGGCATGAGTTTCTGGAATTCGCCAATGTGTTTGAATACCAGTATGGCACCCCGTCCGATTTCGTGCGCAAGCACATCACCAGCGGCACCGACGTCTTGTTCGACATCGATTGGCAGGGAACACGCCAGCTATCGGAAAAAAGCCGCGATGATCTGGTGAGTATTTTTATCCTACCCCCTTCCATGAATGAGCTGGAACGCCGCCTGAAGGCGCGGGCGCAGGATAGTGAAGAAGTGGTGGCAAAACGCATGATGAAGGCGGAAGCTGAAATCAGCCACTGGCAGGAATATGACTATGTCATTATCAATCAAGACCTCGATCAAACCCTTGAGAAGATTGACCATATCCTCAAATCTGAACGCCTGAAGCGGGTGCGTCAGGATGGGTTGGCCGGGTTTATCAGCACCCTCAAAAGCTAATATTTTATTAATTCGGTGGGCGTATACTTAACCGATGTTCCTGTAACATCCGGTGCCAGTAATGAACCTGCTCATGAAACCGTTTTTCGTATTTTTCTGTGCCTACCTGCTGCAGGCGGGTTTAGCGTATGCGCAGGTTGATAGCAATTACGAGGGCCTGAGCGAAGAGGGTTTCGGTGGGGTCAGTCGCTTGCTGCAATCCATGACGCCGCAGCAGCGTGAGAAAATCCTGAAGCAGGCCAATGCCAATATGGCGGATTTACAGAAGCTGTCGCCACAGCAGCAAGACCAGTTGCTGCAGCAGATGCGCGCTATTTCCAAGACCATTGATTTTGATAAAATTGACCCGGCGAAAGTGGATACCAGCAAGACGCAAAGCGTGGCGGCAACCCAGAAAAACTTGAATACCTACCAGCAAAAATACCAGCGTGGAGTTATCAAAAACGGTGTGGTCATTTACCCCTCGGGTGATGGCAACACCAATCGCTAGGCGCCGGTCATATCCTGCCGGTCATATCCTGATAGTGCCGCGCCATCTGGCACAAGGTGACGACATCCAGTTGTTCTGCCCGCAAGGTTCCGTCGATGGCGGCGGATTCCAGAAGCTGGTCAGCTTGTATGGCAAGCCCCTTCAGCGAG
>JANYCJ010000208.1 GCA_025360345.1 Alphaproteobacteria bacterium
ATTTCCGCCACTGGTTTGCAGAATGTACTGGTGCAGGATGCTACATCTTATATAAAACAATCACTTAAATATGAACTGAGTGGGGCGGCGCCTTTTCGCGCTGCGGCGGGAGGGGCGAGCCAGGGACAGGCTATTGCGGACTTTGCCAGCATGATTACCCGCAATAGAGCCAGAAATTTGTGATATTCCAGCTTCTTGCTGGTGTGTGATTTTTATTTAACAAGGGGGAGGGAATGGGTGTGCGTGTACTATTAATATTCAAAAGCTTACATGTCTTGGTGGCGAAGGTTTTTTTTAAGGTCAAATCTATTTGCCAAAAAATTTGTGCTTTTTTTAAGCTGCTGAAAAATAAATTAAAACAGAGATTTTTTTTGTAACTTAACACGGACTTTCCTTCACTAAACTGTCATAAAAAATCGCTGGTTAGAGCTGTTAATGTTTTGGTATACTGTATATGGGTCAAAGTAGGTTTTGCCAGCTTTGCGCCTGTAAACAAGGCTGTGAGCAGCCTTAGGGAATGTACGAGCTTTATGTCGGATTGGGACGATTACGGTCACGGTGGATATGGCGGCGGATATGGCGGCTACGGCGGCTATGGCGGCGGCTATGGAAACCGTGGCGGCCATTCGTCTCACGATAAGACGGACGCCCAGAAAAAATACGAAGATGCCAAGGCAGAAAGCCTGCGCTCGCTGAAAAGCATGGATTTCGAAACCGACGATAAGGGACAGACCACCTTCCTCGGGATGCCGATTTCCAAGGACATGAAGCCCGTGGTTGAAATGGCGATGGACAGCGTTAAGCCGTTCATCATTGACCAAAGCGACAAGGTTGCGAAATTTGCCGCGTCTACCGCCAAACGCATCGGCTTTACCAAGTCCCATGCGACGGTGGGGCTGGTTGCGGAAAATATTTTCCGCTGGGGTATCGTCGGTACGAAGCAGATTTTTGACACGGTGCGTGCCAGCAACAAATATTCGCAGGAACGCCGCGAACTATTCGCCACCTTCTCGCCGGTGATGCAGGCGACGGGCGCGAACCTGCAGAATAACGAAGTCATCAAGGTGGCTTACGACGAAATCCATGCGAACTGGGTTTCTGACATGAAGAAAATGGCGGCGGATTTGCCTGCCCTTATCCCCACGGCGGTGTTTGCGTGGGAAGACCAGGTGGCTTCGGCGAAGAAGCGCAAAAACACGATTACCCATGATAATGACCCGGCGGCAACCATTGCCGCTATCAGCGCACGCAACGAGCAGCGCACCAAGGACATGCTGGAACAGTCGAAGCAGACAAACGAGATGCTTTCGACGGCGAGGGCGAAAATCCAGTCTTCTTATTCAGGGACGGAGCTGGAAGAACAGCTCAGGATTTTTGAAAATGATACTGCGTATGAAATTAAAAAAGCGCAGGCGGAACGCTGGAAACAGCGCGACCATTCCGAGCATGAAGAGCTGGAAGGCAAGGGAAAAAATACCGATAAGATGCTGATGGGGATTATCCCGATCACGGCACTGGTGAGCCAGTCGCTGAAATCCAACATCGAGGAACAGGCGGAGATGCGCCGCAAGCGCGTTAAGGCTTGGAAAATGATCGAGCACCTGAAGGTGGAGATGGAGTCGCATTGCGGCGATAAGCGCGGCAAAAGCAAAGATTATGATGACTGCAACCACGAGTTCAGCACGAAATCTCCCGAGGATATCACGATTTCGGGGATGGGAAACCGTGACAATGATACGCTTAACCTGAAGGAATACATCGTCGAGGTGTTCCAGCAGCACGAGCGCGACCGTGAACCGCGCCGGAATTTTTACGATAAGCAGACGGGCAAAGCGATTGACCCGCTTAAAGGCACGATGCTTACCAACCTGATGCCTGCGGTGGATATCATCGCCGAGCATATTGCAGACGGCACGCTCTCGGGCGATGCGCTTTACAAGCTGGTGGGCGAAAACAAGGTGATCCAGCACAGCGCTTCGGGTGCGCGCATTTTTGCCAAGGAAGATCAGATTCGCAAGGTGATTGAAGATGAGCTGACGCCCGTGCTTGGCACGCGCGAAGTGGTGAAGCTGGAAGAATTCATGGCGAAATTCGCTGACCCGCTTCTGATACAGAATACGCTGAAGAAGAACCTCGAATCCATGCAGGGGGTTGAAAAATCCCTGTTCGCTTCGCTGTTCCCGGACGATATCCTGGTGCAGGCGGGCATGAAGAAAAACGAGATATTTGCCGCCCGCAAACAGGCGCATGAACATGCTTATGATTTTGTGGCAGCGACTGCGATGCATCTTTCCAAAAAGAGCGAGGAAGAGCTGAAGACCCTCGGGGTGACGCAACAGGAATCCAGCGCGATCAACGCTTTGGCCGAAAAGGTGGGAAGCGGCGACCTGAAGGCGATCAAAATTGCCGTTGACGGGCGCGACAAGGAAATTATCGACGCGGTGCGAACCGCAGGCCTGCTGGAGCAGGTAAAGGGCGGGGAAAAAGGCGCCGGGTTCTGGACGGAGCGGGTCAAGGAAATGGGCGCGACTCATGCTGCTATCAAGAAAAGCAGCGAGGAAAACAAACAGGAGAGCGGCGAGGCCCGCAAAGGTGAAGGCGAAGAGCGGGACGGCGACTGGTCTAAGCGTAGCTCCAAGAAATACCGGGCTGACAGCGGGCATAACCACCGTGGTGGCAAAGAGGACGACTCCTGGGCTGGTGATAAGTCCGATTCCGGGTTTTCCGACCGGTTTGACGCGCCTAAAAAGGGATTTGGCGCGCGTGACCGCGTGGCCAAGGGGCGCGACGCAGCACGCGATGAAGCACCTGATTACCGGGCGGTTTAACCCGGCCTATTTGCCGGGGGCGGTGTATTTTTCTCAAACCACTGGCGTGTCACAAAAAATTAACAATAAAAGCATGTGAGCCTTCAGGCGCTTAGGCTATGATGTAATTGTGGCATTTTATGATTTTGCCGTAACCGGATAAGGTTTTGATATTTAATGGGCGACGCGACTAAAATAGGCAGGTTTGGGCAGGTGCTGGATGATCCGGCGCTGTTGCGCAATGGCCGGAATATGTTGCGGCGTGGCGCTGGCGAGGCTGCTGAAGGCGGAGTGAGCCTGCGCAGCGCGGTTGGCGGTGTGGATGACCTGGTGGTGGCCATGGGGCCGTCTGCCCTCGGTGGGCCGCAGATTTACAATCCGGCGCTTATTCCGGATGCAAAAGACATCGATAGCGCGCAGGACGCGGGGCGAGCTGCTGGCAAACGGTTGAAGAAAAATGGCAATAATCTCGCCGGTGCCGCGGTTGTGGCTGGCACTGTTGCGGAAAGCGCCATTGCAGGGCAGCAACCGGCTACTGCTCCGAAAACGGATTTTGTGCCCATTGGCCAGGAAAGCGCTGCGTTCAAGGCGGCTACCCCGGTTGTGGATATTGTGGAAAAAGCTTCCAGCGTGGCCGGTATCGGCATGATGGGCGTGGAAATGGGGCTGCCGCTGCTGGGCGGCGCTGTGGGGCTGTTCGGCAAAGCAGGCCAGAAGGCCAAGGCGGTTTTGAACAAGCCTAACCTGTACCTGAACCCGCAGGCCCAGGTTGATGCCGGGCACATGACCACGGGCGGCCATATCAATAACGCGATGATGGCGGGTTTCTCGGTTATTTCTACGTTTGGCGTGGCGAAGGGGTTTTCCGCCGGGCTGGATTCGCTCAAGCATATGAACGAAGCGATTACGGGCGTTCCGGCCAATAAGGTATCGGCCATGACGCTGCTGACTTCTAACAACCTGCCGGACGTGGTGCTGCAGGCGCGCAGGCATTTGCTGCAGGAACATCTTTCCCGCGGTGCGGTGAATGTGCTTAGCCTTGGGCTGATTGGCCGTTCCATCATGCGCAAGAAAGCCATGGGCATGGCGGAATTCCTGATCCCGATGGGTATCGGGATGGGTGTGGACATGATGATGGGCGAATCGGCGCTGCCGTTCTTTGCCGGGGTTTCCAACGCCCATAAGGCGGGAGAGAAAATTCCGGCGCAGGCTTATGCCGAGTTTATCGTTGCATCCAGTTCCGATATCAAGCGCCGCGGCCCGATCGGGATGCGCGCTGCCAGGCTGATCGGTGAGGAAGCCGCGGCACAGCAGGTTGCGCCCGGGGTGTTGCTGGCGGAAATTGAAGCCAGCCTGCAGGCGCACAAGCATGGCAAAAAAGGCGCTTTCGACCTGCGCATCGACCGTGCGATTGAAAAGGGTGAAATGATGAAGGCGGGACACGGCCATGCCGCCCAAGCCCCGCAAGCCGCTATTTCCCATCAGCCACAGGCGGCTATGGCGCAGCCGGAGCCGACCATGGTTGACCGCATTGGCGCTGGCGGCAAGCCGCGCGATATTGCGGTGCAGGGCCGCTTTACCAAGCAGCTGAAGCAGGAAATAGCCTCACCTGACATTAGTGCGGGCGGGCGTGTCACGGGGCCGTAAAGAAAATGGCGGGTGGTGTCATAAATACTTCTTACAGGACAACCTCTTTCTCCCTTATAATGAAAATATAGATTGAGCTTACCGGGTTTGTGCCATGGCCGAGAACGACGATAAATATGACAAGCTGAAAAATGCCACTGGTTTTGTGGATACAGGCACGGCAGCTACCGTTACCGGGTATGCGGGCATGGCAGCGCCGGGTATGGCGGGTAACATACTGGAAGCGGCTTCGATCGGGCTTCAGACTTCTGCCGAGGAAGACTCCATTATCAGGAATGCTTCAGGGATCGCAGACCGATTGAGGATGCGGCTGAACGAGCTGCAGATTAAATCCAGCGTGCTGCGGGATGACCAGACTTATACCGGTGGCAAGTATTCCACGCGCTATGCCGGGCTTGGTGTGAAGCTGGCGGCGGCAGGCGCGGGCGGGCTGGCCGGGGGTGCGGCATTATCATGGATCCCGGTGGTGGGGCCCGTACTTGGGGCGACAGTGGGCAGCGTGGCGGGCGGCTTTGGCGGCAGCGGGCTTACCAGTTTTATTTTCCCTGAAAAGCCGATGAGCAATACGGAAGTATTTGTGAACGTGATTAATGCCCAGGACCAGGGCACAATCATGAATGAGAATGTGATGATGGCGCTTGGCCGCAAGGCCAGCCCGACCGACCAAGCTTATATCGAGCAGCAGGTGGGACAAGGGAATATGACCGGGATTGGCATGGATGCCTTGGTAACGAGGTATTTCAGGCCGCTTCTTGGCGATGATTTTTATGACAAGCAGGGCAGTGTTACCGCCATTGAGTACCTGACTGCAAAGCTGGGCAACAAGGAAATTGATGCCGCGCAGATGTTCCTGGATGAAAACCACATGAAGGCGATTCCGCCGCAGCCAAAGCGGAAAATGGGGCGCGGGAACGAATATCTGGTGGATGCGATGGGCGACGATGGCGCGTTTGAGGGCGCCGGCTCTATTCCGATGAAAGCACGCGGCAACGGTACTTTGCTCAGCTAAACTCCTTTTTCATGGTGTATTCCGGCCCTGCTTCTTGCAGGGTTTTTTTTGTTTTAAATGGAGTGTTTATGGCGTTTATCGAAGTGCGGTTCCCTGCGGATATTGCGTATGGTTCTGCGGGCGGGCCGGAATATTCGACGGAGGTAGTGATTACCCATAGCGGGTATGAGCAGCGCAATTCCAACTGGGCGCAGGCGCGGGCGCGCTACAACGTGGCGCACGGGCTTAAAACACAGGCGCAGCTGGACACGCTGATTGCATTTTTCCGGGCGAGAAAGGGCAGGGCGGACGGTTTTCGTTTCAAGGACTGGACGGATTACCAGGCTAGCGGGCAGCTTATTGGCACGGGGAATGGAAGCAATAAGGTGTTCCAGCTTTGTAAAGCTTATAATAGCGGGGGGAGCGTGGAGCAGCGGGTGGTTTCAAAGCCGGTGGCGGGGACGGTTAAAATCTATGTGGCGGGGGTGCTGCAAAGCGTTGGGGCGTATACGATCGCGCTGGATAGCGGGGTGTTGACTTTTGGCAGCGCGCCTTCGGCGGGGCTGGCGGTGACGGCGGATTTTGAGTTTGATGTGCCGGTACGGTTCGACACGGACCGGCTGTCTGCGAGCATTGATGCGTATGGCAGCCATAGCTGGACGGATATTCCGCTGGTCGAAATCAGGGTGTGAGGGTTTATGAAGGATGTTTCGGTGGCTTTGGGCGCGCATCTGGCGCAGGAGGTGACGACGCTTGCGACGTGCTGGAAACTGGCGAGGCGAGACGGCGCAGTGCTGGGATTTACCGACCATGACGGAGATGTGGCGTTTGAGGGGGTGACTTATCAGGCGCAGACCGGATTTACCCCCAGCGCGGTGCAAAATTCCGGAGATTTGCGCATTGATAACATGGACATGGAGGGGATGCTGGCGGCGGGCTCGCTGCGTGAGGCGGACATACGGGCCGGGCTTTATGATTTTGCGGCGATTGAGGTGTTCATGGTGAATTATGCGGATGTGACGCAAGGTGCGATGATGCTCAGGAAAGGCTGGCTGGGGGAGGTTGCCTACGGTCAGCACGCTTTTGTGGCGGAGGTGCGGGGGCTTACGCAGAAGCTGGCGCAATCTGCCGGGGAGCTGTATTCAGCCTCGTGCAGGGCGGCACTGGGGGATGGTCGCTGCAAGGTGGATTTGAGCGCACATACGGTGAGCGGGACGGTGAGTGGGGCGGGCTCGGCGCTTGGGTTTGTGGATAGCGGACGGGGCGAGGCGACGGGGCTGTTCAGCTTTGGTAAGGTTACTTTTCTTTCCGGCGCGAATGCGGGGCTGAGCATGGAGGTGAAGGAGTATGTGCTGCAAAGCGGGACAGGAGGGGAGTTTACACTTGTACTGCCGCTGCCCTATGCGTTGCAGGCGGGTGACAGTTACCGGGTTTCCAAGGGGTGCGACAAGACGCTGGGCACCTGTGCGGGGCGTTTTGCCAATGTGGTGAATTTCCGCGGTGAGCCTTTGGTTCCGGGATTGGACAGGATGCTGGAAACTGCCGGGACACGAAGCAGCTGGTAAAAGAAATCGGTTTTATTTGCGGGTGAACATTGTTAGGGTTAGGGGAGCTTAACGGCATTTGCCTGAAGGGGTGACGGTTTGAACGTAATCGGCGATTTCGTATTCGGGTTGCTGCATGTGATCAAGGTCACGGGCGGGCCGCTGCTGTATCGCTACCCTTACCGCACTTCGGCTGAAGGTATGCGCACGGACTGGCTCAATATCGGCAAAGATATTGAGAGTGTAATTGGAAGATTGGAAGACAATACGCCCCATGGATCAAGAGACGAAGAATAACGATACCAGCGATTTCGACAAGAAACCCATCAAGACCGGGGGCTACAAGCAGCATGGCGGCCGTGACCGGGTGCAAAACCGCACGGTGGAAATTTTGCCGCACCCCGAAGTGCTGGAAAGTTATAATTACGTGGTCGAGGGCTCTGCCAAAATGATCCTGACGATGTTCGAGATTGAGCAGAAGCACCGGCATGAATGGGAAACGCAGGCACTGCGGATTCACAGTTACTCCAGCATACTGGGGCAAATACTTGGCTTCCTGATCGCGGTTTCCGTGTTTGTGTCTGCCAGTATTATCGGGATTTACGGAAATACGACGGTGGCGGCGGCGATCTGGATTTTTGGCCTTTCCATCGTGGTGATGGCGGGGCTGGTGTGGTCTTATGCGAAGAGCATGGGGCAGCGGCCCATTTTTGCGAGGCCCACGATGCGGACGCATTTCAGACCGCAAAAAGAGCGTGCGGCTGAACAAGCGGCCAATACGGAAGAGTAAGCCTTAACACTTATATTTACGTTGTTTTATGTCTGTTTCCGGCACAGAGGTGGTTGCGCGTGCGCGCGGCTGGCTGGGGACGCGCTTTCACCATCAGGGAAGACTCAAAAAGAGCGGCGGGCAGAGGGGCGGGGTGGATTGCCTTGGGCTGCTGGTGGGGGTGGCGGCAGAGCTGGAACTGAATGACCGGCATGGGCGGCCTTTTGGCGCGGCGGATGTACGGGATTACTGCCACTTGCCGAATACCCAGAAATTGCGGGATACGCTTTTGACGGTGCTTGATGAGGTTCCGGTGGACGATGTGGCCCCGGGTGATGTGCTGCTGATGGACGTGGATGGGCGCGCGCAGCATCTGGGCATTGTGACCGACTGGTGTGGCGGGCTAGGAATTATCCATGCTTATGCGCCAGCGCGGGCGGTGGTGGAGCACGCGCTGGACGGATGGTGGCGCGGGCGGGTGGTCTTGGCGCTACGGGTTTTGTAATAGCAACATAGTTTAAGGGTATGCGATGGCATCCATTGTTTTAAGTGCGGCAGGCTCTCACGCCGCTGGCGGCGCTGAACGGGGCTAACGCGGCACTCCTGGGACAAGAGATTGTGCAATTTACCACGGCAACGCTGCTGGAGCCGGGGAAGTACCGGCTTTCCGGGTTGCTGCGCGGGAGGCTGGGGACGGAATGGGCCATTGCGGGACACGCGGCGGGGGAGCGGTTTGTGCTGCTGGACGGGCGGCTGAACAAGCTTTCGGTGCCGCTGAACCTGCTCAATAGCGAGCGGGTGTACCGGGCGGTCAGTTTCGGGCTGAGCTTGGGCGGGGTGGAAAGTGACAGTTTTACTTATTCCGGGGTGGCATTGAAGCCTTACAGCCCGGTGCATGTGGCCGGGGTGAGGGACAGTTCGGGGAACCTTACGCTGAGCTGGGTGCGGCGGACGCGGGTGGACGGAAACTGGCAGGATAGGGTGGATGCCGCACTGAACGAGGTAAGCGAGGCTTACGAGGTGGATATTCTGAATGGTGGTGCGGTGGTGCGCAGTTTGCTGGGGCTTTCTACGCCTATGGCAGGGTATAGCGCGGCGCAGCAGGTGGCTGATTTCGGGGTTGCGCAAAGCAGCCTAAATGTCAGGGTGTATCAGGTTTCGGGGCTGGTGGGGCGCGGGTATGCGGCAGAGGCCGCGGTTTAGGCGCTTAAGAGCTTTTTCTTCTGTTCCTGAAATTCCTGCTCACTCAGATAGCCTTTTTCTTTCAACTCCACGAGTTTGGAAAGCTGGGTGGCGATATCGGGGGAGTGGTGCGCTTCGGGTGCCGGTTTTGCCGGGGCTGCCTGCGTTTTGTTGTATTGGTACATCGCTTCCTGCGTGGCTTTG
>JANYCJ010000009.1 GCA_025360345.1 Alphaproteobacteria bacterium
CCATCGGGCCGGAAGCGGTGCAGGAATCTTTGCGCGCTGCGCTGGCCATGGGGGCTGACCGCGCCATCCATGTGGTGGCAGACGGTGCGGTGGAGCCGCTGATGGCCGCGAAAATCCTGAAGGCCGTAGCGGGCAACGAACAGCCCCAGCTTATCATCACCGGCAAGCAGGCGATTGACGATGACGCCAACCAGACCGGGCAGATGCTTGCGGCATTGCTGGGCTGGGGGCAGGGGACTTTCGCCTCCAAGCTGGAACTGGCCGATGGGTTTGCCACCGTGACCCGCGAGGTTGATGGCGGGCTTGCCACGGTGAAGCTGAAACTACCCGCAGTGGTAACCACCGATTTGCGGCTGAACGAGCCGCGCTACGCGACGCTGCCCAACATCATGAAGGCGCGCAGCAAGCCGCTGGCGAAGACTTCAGCGGCTGAGCTTGGCGTGGACATGCAGGCGCGCTTCAAGCTGGTTTCCATGGCCGAGCCTGCCAAGCGCAAGGGCGGCGGCAAGGTGGCAAGCGTGGCCGAGCTGGTGGATAAACTGCGCAACGAGGCGAAGGTGTTATGATTTTAGTTTTGGCGGAGCATAACCATAAAGCGCTGCACCCGGCGACAAAGCACGCGGTGAGCGCCGCGGCGCAAATGGGCGGCGATATTGTGGTGCTGGTGGCGGGAAGCGGGTGCGATGGGGTGGCCAAAGAAGCGGCGGCGCTGGCGGGGGTGAGCAAGGTGTTGCTGGCCGATAACGCTGTTTACGCGCACCAGCTGGCGGAAAATGTTGCGCCGCTGATTGCCTCGATTGCCAAAAATTACAGCCGCGTAGTGGCCACCGCGACCACGACGGGAAAAGATGTTATGCCGCGTGCGGCGGCGCTGGCGGATTGTGCGCAGGTGTCTGAAATTACCAAGGTGGTTTCCGCCGATACGTTTGTGCGGCCGATTTATGCGGGCAATGTGCTGGAGACAGTGCAGTGCGCGGATGCCACGCTGTTTGTGACGGTGCGCCAGACGGCATTCTCGCCCTGCGCCGCGGGCGGCAATGCTGCGGTTGAGCCGATTGCGGCCACGGCGGATGCCGGGCTTTCCAGCTTTGTGAGCGTGACGGAGGTGGCCAGCGAAAGGCCGGAGCTGACGGCGGCGCGGATTGTGGTTTCCGGCGGGCGCGGGTTTGGCAGCGCGGAGAATTTCAAGAAGCTGGAGAAGCTGGCCGACATGCTGGGCGCGGCGATTGGCGCATCACGCGCGGCAGTGGATGCGGGCTATGTGCCCAACGATTACCAGGTCGGGCAGACGGGCAAGAACGTGGCCCCTGATTTATATATCGCCATCGGCATTTCCGGTGCGATCCAGCATCTGGCGGGCATGAAGGACAGCAAGGTGATCGTGGCCATCAACAAGGATGAGAACGCCCCGATATTCGAACTGGCCGATTACGGGCTGGTGGCCGACTGGCAGACGGCATTGCCGGAACTTGAAGCGGCGCTTGCGAAATAATGGCTGAGGGGCGCAGCATTTCCATCGCCATGGCGCAGATGAACCCCATCGTGGGCGACCTTGCGGGCAACGCGGCACGGATCCAGATGTTTTATGAGAAGGCGCGGGTGGGCGGGGCCGACCTCGTGGTGTTCCCGGAGCTGGCGCTGATCGGCTACCCGCCGGAAGACCTTGTGCTGATGTCGGGCTTCCGCGACCGGGCGCTGCTTGCGCTGCAGGAGCTGGCGGGCAAGACGGTGCATGGGCCGGCGATGATCGTGGGCACGCTGTGGGAAGAGCGCGGGCAGGTGACCAATGCCGCCGTGCTGCTGGATGAAGGCAAGATCGCTTTCGTGCAGCATAAGTGCATTTTACCGAATTATGGCGTGTTTGACGAGAAGCGCGTGTTTGTTGCGGGCAAGGCCCCGGCGCTGGCGGAGTGGCGCGGCGTGAAGCTGGCGGTGCTGATCTGCGAAGATGTGTGGAGCGCGGAAGTGGTTTCGCAGCTGGCGAAGCTTGCGCCGGAATTATGCGTGGTCATCAACGCTTCGCCTTTTGAAGCGGATAAGCTGGCGCAGCGCAAGGGCGTGGTGTCTGCGGCGGTGTCGAAGCTGAAAGCGCCGCTGCTATATGTGAACATGGCGGGCGCGCAGGACGATTTGGTGTTTGACGGCGGCTCTTTCGCGGTAGACGCGCAGGGCGCGGTCTGTGCGCGGGCGCGGGAATTTGCCGAGGCGCTGGACATGGTGAGCCTGCGGCAGGGCGCGAAGGGCTGGGAGATGGCGCAGGGCGCGATGGCGCAGCCGCTGTTGTTTGAAGAAACGCTGTGGCAGGCAATGGCGCTGGGGCTGCATGATTATGTGGGCAAGAACGGTTTTCCGGGCGTGGTGCTGGGGCTTTCCGGCGGGATTGATTCGGCGGTGACGGCCGCGCTGGCGGTGGACGCGCTGGGGGCTGCGCAGGTGAAGGGGGTGTTGCTGCCTTCGCCCTACACCTCCAAAGAAAGCGTGGAGGATGCGCATGAGACTGCGAAGCTGCTGGGCATTGAGACGATGATGGTGCCGATCACGCCCGGCATGACGGTGATGGAAGAATGCCTGAGCCCGGTATTCCACGAATCGGGCTGGATGAACAATGTGCTGCTGGGCGGGAATTTACAGGCGCGGCTGCGCGGCATGATGCTGATGAGCTTAAGCAATAAATTCGGCTGGATGCTGCTCTCCACTGGCAATAAGAGCGAGATCGCGGTGGGGTATTCCACGCTGTATGGCGATTCCTGCGGCGGGTATAACGTGCTTAAGGACGTGTACAAGACGCAAGTTTATGCGCTGGCCAACTGGCGCAACCGTGCGGGCGCGGCGATACCGCAGCGCAGCATCGCCAAACCTCCTTCCGCGGAATTAGCGCCAGGGCAGAAGGACGAAGACCAGCTGCCGCCCTATGAGGTGCTGGACGGCATTTTGCTGCGCCACCTGGAAGAGCGCATGTCCGCCGAGGAAATCGTGACGGAGGGGTTTGACCTTGCCACGGTGACGAAGGTACTGAAGATGGTGCGCCTCAGCGAATATAAGCGCAGGCAGAGCTGCCCGGGGGTGAAAGTTTCTTCCATGATGTTCGGGCGCGACAGGCGCTATCCGCTGACGAATAAGTTTTAATCATATATGCGCCCCCCGGAAGATAATTCTCACAGCTGGCATCAAGAAAAAAATTATGAATCTATGATGTCCTATGGTTTGAATGCAGTAAAGTTTGTTTTGCTTTCAAATGGGGGTGCGATCTTATCGATTTTAACTTTTCTTGGAAATCATACGGACAAAATTGCTTGTATAAAACCTGCTATTCTTTGGTTTGTAACCGGAGTTGTTTCTGGCGGGATAGTAAATCTTACAGCTTATCTCACACAACTATCGCTGTTTAATCAGAGAAGTAAAATAGTTCCAAAAATCTATGATCATAGAACTTGGCTATATCTTTCAATGATTTTAATTGCTTTCGGCGTTTTTTGCTTTGCGAGAGGCGGCTTTCTCGCTACTTCCGCATTACAGTAATATCTGCGTTATCTTTTCTTGTCCGCCGGGGTTTTGTCTTTGTACTGGCACAGGTCGCGGATGAGGCATTCCGGGCAGTTTGGCACGCGGGCCTTGCAGGTGTAGCGGCCATGGAGGATGAGCCAGTGGTGGGCGTGGGTTTTCCACTTGTCGGGGATGGCTTTTTCCAGCGCCAGTTCGGTGGCGTCGGGGGTGGTGGTTTTGCACAGGCCGACGCGGTTTGCCACGCGGAAGACATGGGTGTCCACGGCAATGGTGGGCTGGCCGAGCACGCAGTTCAGCCAGACATTGGCGGTTTTGCGGCCCACGCCGGGCAGGGTTTGCAGGTCTTCACGGATGTGGGGAACCTCGCCGTTATAATGCTCCACAAGGCGCTGGCTGAGGGCGATGACATTGGCGGCCTTGGTGTTGAATATGCCGATGGTTTTGATATAGGTTTTTAGTTTGGCTTCGCCCAGCGCCAGCATTTTCTGCGGGGTGTCTGCCAGTTTGAAGAGGGCTGGGGTGGCCTTGTTCACGCCGACATCGGTGGCTTGCGCGGAGAGCACGATGGCCACCAGCAGCGTGAAGCCGTTTGGCGCCTTCAGCTCGGTGACGGGGTGCGGCTCGGCGGCGGAAAAGCGTGTAAATATTGCGTCGATTTGTGCTTTTTTCATGGTATAGAAGATATATCAAGGTGTGGGAAAGAAAAACACCGCAATTTTCCAGCCCGCAACAGGGCAGAGGCCTGAGGAGGATTCGTATGAAGATGATTCGCCACTTACTGCTGGGTTCGGCGCTGGTGGGCGCGCTGTGCAGCACGGCCGCGCTTGCGGAAGTGCAGGTTCCCATCACCTCGCAGATGCAGATCGGTTCTTCCACCGACAGCGTGTACATGGAAGAAATGACGTGGATGGAAATCAACGACCGCTTACGGTCGGGCACGTTCATCGCCCTTGTGCCCACGGGCGGAAACCAGCAGGCGGGCCCGGGCATGGCCACGGGCGCGCATACGGAAGTGGCGCATTACACCTCTGGCGAAATTGCGCGCAGGATGGGCGGGGCGCTGGCCGCGCCGGTGATTCCGTACACCCCCTCGGGGCGTATCAACCCGCCTGAGGGCAGTATGCAGTTTCCCGGCACGTTCTCCATTTCCGAAGCGACCTATGCCGCGGAGCTGGAAGACATTGCCCGCAGCCTGAAGCAGCACGGCTTCCGCATGATCTGCTTCCTCGGCGACGATGCGGGAAGCCAGCGGGTGATGGCGCAGGTGGCCGACAAGCTGGGGCGCGAATGGGTGACGGCGGGCGTGCGCGTGCTGTACGTGTCCAACTATTATAATCATAACGGGCAGGACGAGTGGACCGACTCCATGCCCAACCGCGTGACCAACGCGACATCGCCCGGCGGGCATATCGAAACATCGGAGCTTATGGCGGTTGACGCGGGCAGTGTACGTGCTAATATGCTCGCAGCACGCACTGAACGCGATTATAAGTTGACAGGAGCTGTGGGGGATACCACCATGGCGACAGCGGCACTCGGAAAAAAGTATCTAAGCCTGAAAATTGAAGCCGCAATTAAACAGATTCAAAATGCCTCAAGCAATGCTAAAAGATCCTATTGAGGCCCCAGCGGCCAAAACGAGCCGCAGCAAACCCAGCCGTAGCCGTCACCATTTCGTTATTGCGGCGCTTCGCTCGCCGATGAAGATCGGCGGATTCCTGCCGAGTTCACGCGGGCTTGCCCGCGCCATGGCAGCGGGGGTGGATTTGAAGCGCCCCGGGCATGTAGTGGAGCTTGGCGCTGGCACGGGCGTGGTGACACACGCGCTGCTGCAGGCGCATGTGCCCGCTGAACGGCTGGTGGTGCTGGAGCGCGATGAGCGCTTGCATGAAATTATCTGCGGGCATTTCCCGCAACTCAACGTGCTTCAGGCCGACGCGATCGAGCTGGACACGGTACTGGAAAAAATCGGCGTGACCAAAGTGTGCGCCGTGGTGTCCAGCCTGCCGTTTTTGGTGATGCCCGAGCCGGTGCGCAATGCGATACAAGCCCAGATGGCCAAGGTGATTGGCGATAACGGTGTGATCGTGCAGTTTACCTATGGCCCGAAATCGCCCATCCTGCCCGCGCAGATGAAGGCGCTGCATCTTGAAGGCAAGCGCATGAAGCTGGTGATCGGCAATGTGCCGCCGGCGCATGTGTGGCTGTATAGCCGGATCAAGGCTTAGCCCAACCCCTTTTTAATTGCGGTGTTCCCACGAGAATTTGTCGTGCCCGGTCAGGCGTTCGCCGATGCCGAGCAGGCCGGAGACATGTTCAGAAGCCGCTGTAGCAGCGAGGTTTGCTTCGGACTTGTTAGAGCTTTCTGCGTCGCGGAAGGTCATGTAGATTTTTTCGTGCTGGCCGTTGTGCTGCATCAGCGCGCCTTCTTCAAAACATTCGTGCGGCAGGCCGATCTGGCCTACGCCGTTATACAGGTATTTATCCTCGAAGATTTTATCCAGCCGCTGGCGAAGGTATTGCGCCACCACTTTTCGCACGGCCTTGTCCGGATGGCTGATGGTGATGTCGGCGGAGGGCTGGTAAAGGTGCTGGTCATCCTCATCGCTACTTTTCTGTGAGCCGCGTATTTCACTCACATTGGCGGTGATGACCGCGCCGATATCGCAATGCGACGCGCGGTGCACCAGTTCAAGGATTTTTTCGGGCGTGTTGTCGGGGTGCAGGTGATAGAAGGCGAGGGTGAGGGCGGCGGATTTTTTGCCTTTTGCGCCGGGCAGGGATTTGATTTGGGATTTCATCTCCACTTCGCTTTCGCCCGCTGCGGCGCGTATTTTACTGGCCGCGATACTGAGATGTTGCGATGTGCCGGTGAGGGTGATGGCCAGCTGCACCTTATCCACCGTGGCGTCCGTGGGCTTCGCCCGGTGAATGGATTCTAG
Source organism: Alphaproteobacteria bacterium (assembly GCA_025360345.1). Lineage (GTDB taxonomy): Bacteria > Pseudomonadota > Alphaproteobacteria > Rickettsiales > SXRF01 > JANYBV01. The sequence continues at coordinate 6,447 of JANYCJ010000009.1, forward strand.
GTAAGTGTCTGTAACAATACGATTTACAAAGCTATCAGACAATTTTTGTGCTCTTTCGCGGCGGGGAATTCCCCCTGTTAGTAGACCCGATAGGATGATTGGTAAAGATTTATTTACATTTTTGCCGTGTTTTGGCCATGGCGGGTTCAACCCAATTTTTACCAATGGGGCGCATAATCAGGGCTATGGCTGAAAACCCCGTTGCGCCCATTATCATTAAGAAGATCAAGAAAGGCGGCCATGGCGGCCACCACGGCGGCGCGTGGAAAGTGGCCTATGCCGATTTCGTGACGGCGATGATGGCGTTCTTCCTGCTGCTGTGGCTTTTGAACGTCACCACGCCGGAGCAGAAGCGCGGGATTGCCGATTATTTCACGCCGACCATCGGCATCAAGGATTCCAAGGGCATCGGCTTTAAGGGCGGTATGAGCCAGAACCGCAAGGGCGTGTCCATCAATAACCTGATGACGCCGGGGCTGGTGGTGGGGCAGGTGCAGCAAGGGCCGGTGGCCAAGACCCCCACGGAAGCCAAAGACCCCGAGCCGGATGCAGAGTCCACCTCGGCGGGCGGCAAGAAAAAACAGGATGGCGACGCAGGCAGCAACTCGGCGGAAGATGCGGACTCAGACACGTTCAAGGTGGCGCAGGACGAGGTGAAGCAGTCGCTCAACGACGACCCGGACATCAAGCAGATGAAGAATAACGTGCAGGTGGAACAGAGCACCGAGGGCATGAAGATCAACCTGATCGACGACCCGCAGAAGGAAATGTTCGTGGCGGGCAGCGCGGAGCTTACGACCGCGGGCAAGAAGGTGCTCGACGCGATGGCCAACATCATCACCAAGACGCCCAACCAGATTGTCATCATCGGCAACACCGACCAGTCGGGGCCTTCGACCAACCCGGCCTATACCAACTGGGAGCTTTCTTCCGACCGTGCCAACGCGGCGCGGCGGGCGCTGGTTTCCACCTCGGTGGAGCCGGAGCGCATCGCCAAGGTGATGGGCATGGCAGACCGCGACCTGCTGCTGCCGAACGACCCTTCCAACCCACGCAACCGGCGCATCACCATCGTGATGCTGCGCGGCTCGTATTTCAAGGACCCGAAGGACAAGTCGGTGGGGCGCAGCGTGCTTTCCGTGCCGGACGCGGTGCTGAAAAAACCTGATCCGCCCAAAGCGGTGAAGGCCGACCCTGTGAAAAGCGGCCCGTCTATTTTCGATCCGAACAATGTGGGCCAGTAAGCGCCTGCTCGGCCTGCTGCTGGCGGTGGCCAGCGTTCCCGCTTATGCCGATGCGCCCCGCCTGCTCACCTATAGCAGCGGCACGGGTTTTTTTGTGCGCAGCGACGGGATGCTGGTGACCAATTACCACGTGGTGAGCCACTGCAAGGACCTGACCGTGTATGGCATGGTGCCGGAGTCGGCGGCGAAGGTGGTGGCGGTGGATAAGGAATACGACCTTGCGCTGGTGAAAACCGGGGCGCTGCCGCTGGCGGTGGCGGCGCTTAATTCCGAGAAGCAGCCCCTGCGGGCGCGCGACCGGGTGGTGGTGGTGGGATATCCGGGGCAGTCGTGGCAGACCGGGCAGCCGCAGACGCGTGAAGCCACCATCCTGAAAACGGCGGGGCCGCGGGGCGAGGAAAAATGGCTGGAATTTTCCGACGCGCTGGCGGGCGGCAATAGCGGCGGGCCGCTGCTGGACAATTCCGACAACGTGGTGGGGGTGGTGACGGCCAAGGGGCATTTAATCAGCCCGCCGCAAGAAGACGAAGACAGCGAGCGGGTGGAGAATTTCGACCTGGCGATTTCGCTGCCGGTGATCCGCAGCTTTTTAGAGGCGCATAAGATTGCTTACCGCGAGGCGGATTCGGGTTTGTACATGGGCACGGATTCCATCACGGATGCGGCGCGGCTGTTCGTGGTCAATGTGCGCTGCCAGTGGGACGAAAAGGCGCAGCACTAAACGAAGAGAGGCGATGTGACGCGTAAATGCTGAAGCGCTCCACGGGCAGCAACAGCGCCGCGCAGGCGAGCGAGGCGGCGAGGGTGAGCGCGGCATATATATATTCCGCCATGGCGATGCCCACGCCCGCATCATTCATCCGCAGCAGCGCGTAAGACGACAGCGAGGCGATGACGGGCATATGGATCAGGTAGAGCGGGAAGGACAGC
>JANYCJ010000036.1 GCA_025360345.1 Alphaproteobacteria bacterium
GCCCGGCCTTGCCGCAGGTGCTTTTGCATCCCTTCCCCACCTTGCCTCCTGTGGCGCGGCCATCATGCCCGCCGCCTTCACCCTCGGCATAGAAAACCCAAACCAGCGCAGCCAGGCGGGTTTCGAAGAGCGAATGCACCCCTCTCCCCTGCCCGAGCATAATGGCAAATATACCGATGGCAGCATCGTCGCCGCCATCACTACCAACGGCCCCCTCGTCGCGGGTCAGCCCGTACAGGCAAAGCTAAAACTCAGCCACCGCCTCAGCGGCCGCCCCGTCACCATCGACGAACTATCGGTCAACTACACCCAGAAAATGCATCTTTTCGTCGCAGACCAGAGCCTGAAAGATTATCACCACATCCACCCCACCCCCACGGCAAATCCGGGGGAATACGCCTTCTCCTTTACCCCCCGCACTCCTAACAGCTATAATGCGTGGACCGACATCAAGCTGGTGCGCGATGATAAAACCCATCGCCTCAAAGCCACCATGCACTCCGCCCTCAGTCGCAATGTCCGCGCCTTCGTGCCCAATAATTCCAAAAGCTTCAAGGACGGCATGGAGTTTGACTGGAACGCCCCCGACCGCCTGCGCAAAGACACCGCCACCATCGTCGAAGTCACTATCCGCGATGCGAACGGTATGCCCGTAACCGACCTCCAGCCCGTTATGGGCGCTTATGCCCATCTCGTAGGCTTCAGCGCCGACGGCAAATCGCTGGTGCACACCCACCCCATGGGCGCCGAACCGCAAGGAGACAATCCTTCGGGCAGTTCCCGCCTGCGTTTCCACGTAGAGCCGGATTTTAATGGCCCCGCCCAGTTCTACCTGCAGGTCAAGCGCGGCGGGCAGGATAGCTATGCCAGCTTCGGCCAGCAGGTCTCCCCCCCGGCCGTAAATGCCTCCCGCCTGCATGTACGCCATGCCGCGCACGGCTCCCACGCCATCACCTAACCTTCTGATTTCACCGCGAAGTATTTACGCGTGCTTTATAATTTCTGGCACGGATATTGCTCATATTATCCTTAACTATAGCCACGAGGATTATCATGAGCATCTTCAGTTCTTTTAATGTCGGCGTAAACGGCATCAATGCCCAAAGCACCCGTATCAGCTCGATTTCCGACAATATCGCCAACGTAAACACCAATGGCTACAAAGAAGCTGACACCAATTTTGAAAGCCTGCTGAACTACGACCCCAGCATGTTCGACGGCAATGCGGGCGTATATTCCCCCAGCGGCGCCATTGCCAAAACCCGCACCCTCGTCGGCGGCCAGGGCGTGCTCAACCCCACCAATAGCGGCACAGACATAGGCGTCTCCGGCAGCGGCCTCTTCGTGGTAAAATCCACCACCACCGGTAGCAACAACGCAGACACCATCAGCTACACCCGCGCCGGCGCTTTCACCCCCGATTTAAATGGCGATCTGAAGAACGATGCCGGGTTTTTTCTCCAGGGCTGGAGATTGAATGCCGACGGCACCACCCCCGCAGGTCTCACCGGCCCGCAGGTAAATGCCAGTACCGCGCTCGCAGCATTGCAAACCGTCAACATTGCCAAAATTTCCGGCACAGCCACCCCCACCACGCTCGTCTCCATCTCCGCAAATCTCGACGCAAGGCAAACCCCCGTTGCCGTTGGCACCTATGATCCGGCGGATGAAACCAAGAACATGGCTTCCGGCAAAGTGCCCACCCAGTTCGAGCGCACGTTTAAGATCGTAGACAGCACCGGCAAATCGCATGATTTCACCATGGGCTTCGTCAAAACCGCCATCAACACCTGGTCTGTGGAAGTATACGCTAAATCCATCTCCGACCTCGGCGGCACCCCCACCACCAAGCAGGTCGCCACAGGCACCGTCACCTTCAACGGCGATGGCTCTCTGGCCACTGTAAGCCCCAGCCTCACCGGCCCTGTCGCCATCAATTTCAGCACTCCCGGCGCCGCCGCAGGTAGCGTCACTTTTAATTACGGAACTGCAGGCCAGCCCTTCGGCACACCGGGAGCCACCGTCATCGGCCGCACCGATGGCCTGTCACAATTTTCCTCCGCCTATGATTTGCGCTCGCTGGACCAGAACGGCAACGAAGTCGGCAACCTTTCAGGCGTGAATATCGACGCAGAAGGATATGTAAGCGCGCAATACGACAACAGCACCAGCCGCCAGCTGTTCAAAATTCCCCTCGCCCAGTTCCGCGACCCCAGCCGCCTCACTTCCATCAGTGGCAACGCCTACACCGAAAACGCCAATACCGGCGACCCGGTTTTCATCGGCACCAATCAGGCTTCAGCAGGAAAAATACAAAATAACACCTTGGAACAATCCACCGTGGAGCTTGAAAAAGAGCTGACAAATCTCGTCATTGCCCAGCGCGCCTATCAGGCAAACACCAACACTGTCACCACCACCAATGAATTGCTGCAAAACCTCAATACCATGGGCAGCAGCCGCTAAATGTTAGGGCGTGCCCCGTCCCGCATCGGCGGCGGGCGTTTTCACTTCGGCGGCCCACAGCCTGTCCTTGGGAACCGCAGGCCCGCTTACCGCACCCAGCTTCGTATCCGCCTCCGGCGCAAAAGCAACCGCCGCTTCCTTACGCCTGCCCATCATATTAAACAGAGTCACTGCCGCCACTGCTGCGCCAACCCCGGCAATCACCGCACCGGCCATGCCTCTGGCGCCTTCGGCCTTCTGCACCACTTGCCGCAGTTCCGCCTGCGCTGCCGGTTCATGCATCAGCGTTTCCACCACCTCGGGCTTCACCCACCCGGGAAACATCCCGGCATGTTCGCCCATCACCTTGCGCACCGCGTGTGAAATCTCATCATGGGAGATCATTTGCCTGCCCAACGTATCCACCCGCAACTTGCCGTCATTGGCAATACTCAGTACCGCCTTGGGAAACTCTTCCTGTAAACCTGCCACGATTTTCTCGGCCTGCTCAGGGTTCAGCTTTTCCAATGTCAGCAAAACCACACCACGAGATGTGCCGCCATGTTCCGGTTTCAGCCCATAGCTTTTAAGAATCTTTTCCTTAACTGGCCTTGTGGCCCGGTCCACCATGTCCACCGTTACCCTTGGCGCATAGCCGTTGGCCAGTATGCCGTTCACATAATGCTCCATGCCGTCCAGATCGGCACTGCTGATAAATTGTTTAAGTTTCGGTACCATCTCAGCGGGTTTCCCGCCATGGTCAGTCAGCATATCCAGCGTGCTCATCACATATCGCGACACCTTATCGCTCACGCCGCTGCCTAGCATATGGTCTACTGAGCCCAGATTCGGGTTCAGCTGCCCGCTGATCTGCCCCAGCGCCCTGATCCCCTCCTGCGAGCCGCCACCTCGTGCCACCTCGTGCACATGCTTCACCAGGTCTTCAACATGCGGGTCAAGCGCATCAAGCGATTTAAGATGCGCGGCAAAAACCTTGCCCATTCCCGAGGGCTTCACCTCGCCAGCCGCCCGCACCGGCGATTTCGCCGTGCCGCTTTTACTGGCGCTGATAGGGGGTGTATCAACCATAACCACTCTAAAAAATGATATCAGGTTATTATTATAACAATAACCCACTCATACGGCATGAAGATTATGTGACAAAGCCCAAACTGGCCAAACCCGGCCGGGGCTAACAATGCCATTGAAATACATGATTTTTCAGTGGCTCCGCGACCTGGATTCGAACCAGGGACCGTCCGATTAACAGTCGGATGCTCTACCGCTGAGCTATCGCGGAATACCTCGAAAAGAGGCGAAATCTATAGCAAAGGTATTTTTCAATTACCAGTGGTTATTTTGATTCCGCCCAATTTATTTCAACCCGTTGTGCAAACGCCCCAAAACCGTGGCTTTACGCGCCCCGGGAATATAGCAATACACGGCATTCCACGTTGCGTTTTTGCAGCTGGCTGCACACGCGGATCGCCTTGTCGTTTTCAGCAATAGGGCCAACCCGCACCACATAGCTGTTCTTATCAGTCGCCGAGGCTGAAACGCTGCTGCGCAAATCACCGATCACTTCGGCATTGGCGCTTTTCAGCTGTTCCCATTGCTTCAAGGCCTGCATCTGGCTGTCAGCGGTCACCACCTGCACCCAATACTGCTTGGAAGGCCCCGCAGCCGGGGCCAGCTTTGCCACGCTTGCCGCGGCAGAGGCCATCGCCACCGGCGGGTTTTCCTGCGGGCGGCGGCGATGCGCATACGCATCCGCATGAGCGTTCAGCGCCAGCAATTTATTATTGGCCATGCCCGCGTCATTGGCCACGAAGCTGCACTGCAGCCCGCGGTCGCTGGCCTGCAAGCCGCTGCGGCAGAAATTCAGCGCTTCCGCGCTATTGGCAAACGGGCCCACGCTCAGCGTGGTGTTCTTCCCGTCTTTGGACGCAACCGCAGGGCTGCTGATGCGCATGTTAAGCGTCTTGGCCTGCTTGCGGTTGGCCGCCCTCACCTCATCCCACATAGACGAGGCGATTTCCTCGCTGGCAAAATTCCCCACATCCAGCCAGCCCGCGCCGCTGTTCACATTGCCCATTTCCGCGCTCTGGTCCTGCAGCTTATGCGTGCCGAAAGAGGGTTTCAGCTCTGGCAGCGCGCTCACGCGGATTTTATCTTCAAAGTCGTGCGTTTCCGTGAGGGGCACGCGGATAGCTTCAGCCACCTGCACTTCGGCTTTCTTTTTCGGCGCGTCTGCTGCTTGTTCGCCGTCGGCGGCATCTTCCTTGGCTTGTTGCGCCTTGGCCTCATCGGCCTTCTGTTTTTCAAGCCATGGCAGCTTCACTTCACCCTTGACGGAGCTGGGTTTGTCCTCAAGCGAGGAGCGCGGTGAGCCGTCTATCGCGGTATCTTCACCTTTGATCGCGGGCGCAGCCTGGATTTCCGAATTTCCCGTGGAGCCGCCACTGGAAGGAGAAAGCCACGGCAGCGAGCCGCCACTGGCCGCAATCTGCCCGCTCTGGTTCAGGTGCATCATCGCCGTCGGCGGCGCTTCGTTCACGCCTTCAATCACGAAGCACGGCACGTCCTTCGCAAATAAATGGTTGCAGATTTTCACCGCCTGCGCCTTGCTGGTGATGGGCCCCGCCTGCATACGCGTCGTCACCAAATTCCCGTCCTGCATTACATCCTTGGGATACAGTTTCAGTTTTCCCAGCAGCGATTTATTTTTATCCACCATCGCTTGCCACTGTGTCTGCGCATCTTCCTTCTTCACATCGTCGCCGACTTCCACGAAATATTCGTCTGCTGCCGCAAAGCTCGCGGCAGGCGCCAGCGCCATCGCCACAAAAACCACGCTAAGTACCGAAAGAATATGTTGTTTCACCAGATTTCGCCCCAAATGTATAGAAACGTTAACGCTCACATTGATAAGCGAAATTAGTATGCCTAGGGCTAAAAAACCAGCAGATTTATTCTGTGGAATTCCAGCCGCTTATTTCACCACAAAATGGAATGTTTCCCCGAGGTCCAGATCGGCCGGGCACTGGCAGCGCGCCTGCCATTTCACCACATACTTCCCCGGCGCCAGTGCCGGAAGTGCTGTGGCGATGCTCATCCCGTCCGGCTGCTGCAGTTCCTCGCCGTTCACCCGCATCCCAAAAGAGTTCAGCACTTTGATGCTGCTGCGGTCAGGCCGTACCGGCTGCGAGAAGCGTAATATATAGGCTGTGGGTGCTGGGCTCACCTCCTGCCGGTCAAACGGGATGGCCGCCACCAGCTGGAATGGTGCCGCCGCGGCGTTCTGGTTCACAATGGTCAGCTCAAACCCATAGGCAGGGGCCAGCCCCAGCAGCGAAATCAGGATAAAGAAAAAAATGCGCGTCATAGCGCCAGCCTAGTAGCAAAAAAAACAAAGATCAAGTTATGCGCGGCCCATGCCGGCTCCGCCACGCTGCATTCCCGGCGTGGGAGGCGGCGGTGCGTTCTGCGCCATCTCGACGCCTTGGCGCATGTCTGGCGCGTTCTCGCGCTGCGGCTCGCGGGTGCTTGCCTGCCGTTGCCCCTGTTCCTGCCCTTGGGCCTGCTCGCGGCCCTGGCCGCGGCTTGGCTTGCGGTCGGTCGTGGCTTCTTTCAAAATCCCGCCTTCCACTTCCTTGGCATATTCTTCACGCAGCTTTTCCGTATTGCTGCGCAGCGCCCCGCCCAGCACCGGCTTCATCGCGGCGGGCAGTTCCCGTTCGGCTTTCTCGGCCTGCTGCACCTGCGCGGCTTTGCGCGTGGCTCGCTCTGCGGCTTTCTGTGTCCGGTCCAGTGCGGCTTTCTTTTCCGCATCCGTACCGTCGCCTTCCACGATCTTGGCCGCCGTCACCTTCTTCAGCACGTCAATGGACTGCTTCTGCTTTTCGCTTTCCTCCGGCGTAACCGCATCGCCCATACCCTGCTTCTCGCGCACTTCCTTGCGGTCTTTCCCGCGTAAGGTCGCAGCGGAAACCGTGGTGGCGGCATCGCGCGCTTCCGCACCGGAAACTTCTTTCGCGGGCGTCGTGGTTACCTTCCCGTCGGGTGACACCGCAATATCCATCGCCTTGTAAGAATCCGCGCTGAATTCCGCCTTCAGCATTTCTTTAAGCTCGGGCGAGAGCTTTGCCAATACATCACGCTCCGCCTGCCTGAATTTCGCATCGCTGACCGATGCCGTGACCACTTCATCCGCAAGCCGCGCCAGCACTGCTTCCGTCTCCGCCGTGGTGATTGCGTTCTGGTCACCCATCCCCTGCAGCACCACGCTGGCCATAGCCCCGGAAACCGAAGTGCCTGCAATGATCGGGATCGCCTGGAGTTGCCCCAGCAGCATCTGCGCCCTTTCGGGGCTGCTTTTCATCAGTGCTTCAATTTGCTGTACCAGCCCCTGCGCCAGCGCTAGGTTGGCCTGTGCCGCCACTTCGTTGGCCGCTTTGGTCGCAGCATCGCCATCCGCCGGGTTCACATCCACGAGCGAAGGCCCCTGGGGCATCACCTGCTGCGGTATGACATCCGTATTGGTTTGCGTACTCATAACTTCATTGTAGTGCATTAAATCGTTCCGCACCAATATCTTGATGTGAAAGATTTATGACGGCCCCGTCTCCATAAGCGCTTGTTTTTCATAGCGATGAAATTGCAGCGCCTAAAAAAAAGGCAGATGTCGGGGGAGACACCTGCCTGAAAGAGAGTAACCATGAGCGTACTATGAACTCATGCCCTAACTATGCCTCAAAACCCGCCCCCTGTGTATGAACCTTCCAAGAACCCGATGTGACAGACCTGTCACACGCAAAATAACCACCTGATAAAAAAACATTCCCACAACCCGGCCCTTCTCGCCTGCTGCGCCAAGCCACGCCAGAACCAAGGTTTTAGTTGCCGAAAACCCCAAAAAAGGCTAAAAAGGAACATGAGTTACTACTCTTAAATTGATGACAGGGCCCGCCCTGAAGCGGCGGGATGTGGCGCAAGCCACAGGGTAAAATAAGATCCTTCACGGTCTTTACTGCTACTGACATTAGCTCAGGTGTACGAAGCTCTAACAGCTGGTATATCCGTGCCAGTTGCATTAAACGTCCCTAGTTGAAAGGATTACTTATTATGTCTACCGGTATCGTAAAATGGTTCAATCCCACCAAAGGTTACGGTTTCATTCAGCCTGAAAACGGCGGCGCCGACGTATTCGTGCATATCAGCGCAGTTGAGCAAGCCGGCCTGACCACCCTGACAGAAGGTCAGCGCGTGGGTTACGAACTGGCGACCCAAAAAGGTAAAACCTCCGCTGTGAAGCTGGAAATTCTCGCCAAGGCCGCGTAAGCTCGCCGCCTTCGCCTAAAACCGCCGGGCGCTGCCAAGCACGCCCGGCGGTTTTGATTTTAAACCTGAAAAAGCCAGAGGCCCCATGCCCACCCTCCCCATTCCCTTCCTCACCATCGGCTTGCTCCTGATGTCCAATGTCTTCATGACCTTCGCATGGTACGGCCACCTCAAATTCAAAGAGGCGCCGCTCTACATCGTCATCGCCATCAGCTGGGGCATCGCCCTGTTCGAATATTGTTTCCAGGTTCCCGCAAACCGCATCGGCAGCGGCTACTTCAACACCGCCCAGCTCAAAACCATACAGGAAGTAATCACCCTCTCTATCTTCGTCGTCTTCTCTTATTTTTACCTCGGCGAGCCGGTCACGTGGAATCATGCCATCGGCTTCGGTTTCATCGCGCTGGGTGCGTTTTTTATTTTTAAATAAGCTGTGTAAAACAGGTTGATACATGCCATAATCGCGCTACCTTCACCGGCAGGGCGACTAAAAAAACATGGCAAAACACCAATCTTTCCACGAGCTGTTCCAGCGCGAAGAAGAACTGAAGCACGGCTCAGACCGCAGCTTCTGCTTCGTCTTCGCGGGCATCTTTGCCATCGCCTTTGCCTCCAGTGCCTATCATCACCATGACCGCGCCCCCCTGTGGCTGGCCGTTTCTGCTATCCTCGCGGGCATCGGCCTGTTGCGCCCCACACTCGCCTCGCCGCTGAACCGCCTCTGGGCGCGCATCGGCCTGCTCCTGCATCACATCACCAACCCCGTCATCCTCACCCTGTTATATGTAGTGGCCATTGTCCCCATCGGCCTTATCCTCCAATGCGTGCGCAAAAGAAAAACGCCACCTACATCCAGCTATTGGGTACTGCGCAAGCCGCCCGGCCCTGCCCCCCAATCCATGTCAGACCAATTTTAAATAAAGGTAGATTGATGCTTTCGTTTGCAAAAGAACTCTGGAAATTCATGCGTGTCCGCAAAAAATTCTGGCTGCTGCCAATCCTCCTCGTCATGGTGCTTTTCGGCAGCGTCATCGTGTTGCTGAAGGGCAATGTGGTCGCACCTTTCATTTACACCATTTTCTAAGTTGCCCATGGCCCGCCGCATTCCCACCACACCGCGTAGCCGATGAGAAACATAGCCATTTTTTTCTGCGTGCTGCTGCTGTCGCTCGAACTGTGCGGCTTTCTTTCCGTCAGCTTGGCCAGCCGCCTCTATTTCGACCGCCAGAAACTCAACTACATCCGCCAGATCTCTCCGGAAGAGCTTGCAGACTTCGTCTCCTATAATGAAATCCCCGGTATAAGCTGGCACAAAAACGTGCCCGAAGTCCGCCTAGACCCCAACAGCCCCTTCATCTATGACCGCATCTACACCGGATACGATTATAATAAAGTCAGTGTGATGATGGTCGGCGACTCCTACACCTACGGCGTGGAAATCAACAATGACTCCACCATTGCTTCACGCATCTATCAGCGCACCGGCATCACTACTGTCAATCTCGGCCTTGCCGGAAATGGCCCCGACCAAGCCTTCCTCTACGCAAAGAAACGCCTGCCGGATTTCCCGAAGACCAAAGTGGTGGTGCTCAATATTATGTATGAAAACATCCACCGCATGGTCAATTCCTACCGCTTCGTCTACATGAGCGAAGCCGCCCACCAGGCCTTTTATTTCAAACCCTACATGAAAGATGGCGTCCTTGTCCCCCTCGACCCGGCCATTTTTACATCCGTATCCACCATGTATGACGCCGCTTCAAAAGCCTTCGCAACCGATTACTGGGCAAAGCCGAAAGCGAAATTCCCTTACAGCCTGTCCTTGGTGAAAGCCATTACCTCCCACGCTTTTTACGTTCCCCTGCAAATGCGCTGGGACAAGAAAAATGGCCATGAATACCTCTCCCAATACACTAATCCGGAGTTAGCCGAAAATTTGCTCCAGCTGCTGGATATGTTCGCCGCATGGGCCAAGGACAACCACGTAACACCCGTGGTGATGTTCCTGCCTATGAATAAGGAAGACACGACCAGCCCGCAAGTCTGGATAGACCATT
>JANYCJ010000059.1 GCA_025360345.1 Alphaproteobacteria bacterium
TCAGGTTTGGCGAGGTTGTCGGCCATGGCGGCTTCTTTTTGCAGGACTTTGCCTGTGAAATGACCAATGCCAGCATTGGCAGCAGGTTCGGCGGGTTCTGTGCCCTGGTCGATGCGATATCTGGTGCGGGAAATGTCTGGCAACGCTTCCAGATCCGCTTTGAGTGTTTCAAGGCGGCTATTCATGTTTTCCATATGCTTTTCAATGAAGGCGAGCTGCGCGGCCTTATCATTCTTCAGAAGACGCTCCCATAGTTGCGAGACGCCGATTGTAGAGCCCGCTTCCATTGCCTGATGATAGTCTTTGCTGAAGCGCGCCGGAGATGCTTCAAACGCATTATGCAATGCCGAGGCCATGATTTTGGTGACGGGGTAGGCGGCGGTGCTGTGCGGGGCTAGGATAACCAGTGGCGCGATGGTGGACCACTGGGAGCGGATGTCGCCGCTGGCCATGGAGAGGAAGTCTTTATTATGGTGTTTGTAGAGGTCGTTGATTTCATCGAAGGTGAGGGCGCGGCCTTTTTGTTCGAGCTGGCTGTAGAGCGCATTTTCCAGTTTGACGGTACTGACAAGGCTTACCGTGTCGAATTCCTTTGTCAGGAAGAGGAAGCGGATTTGCAGTTTGTCTTCTGGGGTAGCGGCTTTTTTCAGCATTTCGCGCTCTAGCAGGGCTTCGCCGAAATGGGAGAAGCTTTCATGCACCATGGTGGAGGGGGCTACCGTGAAGGCACCGTGGGACTGGCCTGCCAGATGGGAGGACAGGACATGCGCCATTTCGTGGCCGAGCATCATGATATCCATGGCTTCGCCCTTGAAACTCACAATGGCGAAGGGGTGCGCGCCGGGGGCATGTTTGCCCGGAGCGCCCATGATGGTCATGGGGTTTGGCACATCGGCCGAGCGGGCGAGTATCCAGTGCTCATCAAATGCTTTTCTGGCTAATGTGCCGAGGGCTGGGTCCAGATTCGCGTAGGCCGCGCATACGAGGTCTTTGGCTTCTTCCCAGCCGTATTGGCGCCCGCTGCCAGCGTGTTTCAGCTTGGCGGGCATGATTTTACATAGGTCGTTGAAGGTTTTAACCAAGGCTTCGCCATGGCGCCCGGATGCCGCCGCCATGGCATCTATCATGTCCTGGGGTGCGGAGTTGGCATGGGAGAACAGGGCACGGGTGTCGGTGAAGCCCTGGCACTCGGCGGCCTTGCGCTTGTATTGCAGCAAGCCGCTCAGGCCTTCGGCAAACAGGATCTTGCTGCGGGGCGCACTGGGTTTAGTGAGGGATTCTGAGAGCTTTGCGTAAGCATCGCTGAATTCGGCGGTGTTCAGCTGCGCGGCTTTGCCCGGCTCGGCGCGGGGGACTGCCCTGATTTTGTCGATGAGGTGATGATAATTTTGCAGCCGGGGTTCCTGCGCCATCATTGCCGCCATGGCGGCATCGCCCGTTTGCAGGATGGTTTTTTCCAATGGCGCGTAGGCCTGACTGATAGCGTCGTTGATCTGCTGGGTGCCTGCTGCCAGTGTTGCCAGCACTGGGGCGAGTTCGCGCTGCTGGCTGCTGTAATGCATGGGGAGCATGGTGGACAAGGCCATAAGCTGTTTGACCCCGGCAATGCTATCTTCCGTGCTTTCAAGGCAGGTGGCGAGGGCGCGGGCATCGGGGTGTTGGCGGCACTGCTCAAGCTCCGTGCTTGCGATGATAGCGCGCGCGGCGGCGAGTTGGCGCTGCAAAAACGCGTCGAGACGGCGGGTGAGTTGGGCAATATCCGTTTTTCCGGGTTCGCTGACCATGCCGGGCGGAGAGGGAATTAATCCGTCAACGTCATGATTTTGCCAGCACGAATAGGTTAGATGCGCCATCTGCTCCCCCCCTAGGAATTGCACTTTCGATGATGGCCTGCGATGTATTTTTTTATAGGCGCTGTTTGTAACCGACGCGGCCCACTGCAAATTGGCACCTATCATTGACGATTTGGGGGAGTTTACAAGGGAAAGTCTTTATGGCGGGGATAGAGGGGAGAAATACTGCGCAGAATGGGCGGAGGAGGCGGTCTGCTGCGACCCCGTCTCCGTTATCTAATCACTGTTTTACAGTGAATTAACAGGGAAAATATGCTGATAACCTTGTTTTAGGTGTGGGAAGACAAGATGGGCTAATGCTCTAGCCTGGGAAATCCAATAATTTAGGATATTAACTTTTTAAGCGGTAAGAAGTGGTAACAGGGAAATTTTTACAAGCGTAGTACTAATTGAGGGTGTCAAACGTGAAGAGATAAAGGCTTTGTGCGGTTGGGAGGCATTATGTTTTTAAGAGCGCCTCAGCTGCCTTTAACCCGTTCTCCCGCGCGCTCGTTCACATGTGCCGGTGCAATCAGGCTGCGTCCGACCGGCCCCAGCCGTTTACCTTCGCTCCATGCCGGTTTTTGTGGGCCACCAACAGGTGCAGCCTTATGCACGCGCCATCCCTCTTTGATGATGTCATGGACCGTTTCGGGCGGTGGCCCGCCCGGAGCGGTGGTGGCCCCGGCTTGAGAATAATTGGTGAAATACATATACCCCTTCTGCTGCTTTGGCATCCAGTATGCATTGATCTCGTTGCCGATGCGAAATACTGACATCGGCTGTGTCTCATCCATTATCTTTTGCAAGGCGCGCCCGCGTACGCGTATCTCGGCGTCCAGGTAGCGCCCGGTGCCGGTCCCCGCAACGGAGAGGCCTTGCCCGGTCGTGCGCGGGCGGGAATTATACAGGTAGCTGGAGTCGTCTGACACAACCGCTGCGGGAACGAGCAGAGGAAGCTCTTTCAGGATGCGGTCGATGGCAAAATCGCCTTGGCTGCGTCCATATACCTCGGCTTGCAATGCCGCTACCCGTTCCGGTTCAGGGAGTTTTAAAACCTTCCGCGCCTTGCGGTATACTATTTTATCGCCCTCGGTCTCCATCACCACGATCTTGGGGTTGGCGCCTTTTTCGATCAGTACCTGCTTACCCTCCGGCCCTTCAATGATCCGCGCATGGGATGCGGTTTTGAGCATTTTGGCCACGGCTGCTGCAGAAAGCTCGTGATAATAACCGCTGCCTTTGCGGAAACGCGGATCCACCACCTGCAATTGCCTGCGGTGATGCTCGGCATCCGACACCGGCACCTTTCCCTGTAGCTCCAGATTGGCGATAACGGCCGGAACAACCACGGTGACATTAGGCAGCGCCGCCGTGTGCTCCACCAGGTCAAGCCAGGTGCGCGCCGTCTCCTCCTGCTTGGCGCCTGCCTCTTCCGGGTAAGCCGGCGCGGCGGCGCGTGGCGCGCTAAGTTTAAGCAAAGGCCCGGTGTCAAAAATCATCAGCCGGTGCCCAGCGGGCAGCTTCCAGGGATGCTCGCCTTTTTCTGCATCTGCGCTGCCCACAAGTTTGGGAAGGGGCACTTCCCGGTCTGGCTGCAGTTGATTAATGAGTCCCTGCAGCGCGGTGAAATCGTCAGGGCTCATATAGCCATGCTCTGCCACGCGCATCATCTTGCCGCTGATTGACGGGTGGCGGAGCGTGATCACGCCCTTTGCGGTCAGGTCGGGCTCAACGCCCTCCAGTTTCACGCCAGCTTCCTGCAGCGTTTCGAGCATGGCCAGCTGCTGGAATTGGCGTTCCTCGAACTGCATTTTCGCCGCAAAGAGGTCTGCGGTCAGGTGTTCCGACGGCGCCAGCGGCACGCTGATGCCATACGCCTCATGCTCCAGGAACTGCTGGCCTGCGCGCGTGTTGATTTCAAAGCCATGCCGGTCGTCCATAAAGGCGAGCAATTCGTCCTTCAGCAGCCCCTGCTGGGTGCGCCCAAGGAATTGGCGCAGCTCGGCTGCCAAAATGTCCGGTGCGGCATTGCGCCGTATATCCACGCGGATATCCGGCGTAGCGCGGCGGTAAATAGCTGCGAATTTTTCGCCTTGTGCGGAGGGCCCGGCCTGCAATTCAGGAAAATCGTGCAGCACATCCGCCTGGGGACTGGAAAGAATGGCGCTGCCATTGGAAGCGGCTGGTGCCGCAGGCGTTGTAGCCTTTGCCGCGCCATTGCGCAGCAGGTTCTCGCCGGCGAGTGTGTGGCGTATCTCTTCCGTAAGCTCAAGCCGAAGCTGGTCTACTCCCAGCTCTGAGCGCTTGGCCGCCAGCGCCTTGCGTGCCGCTTCCAGCGCTTGTTGATCTTCGGTAAATAAGGCGCGCTCCTCCGGGGAGAAAGCTGCAAGTCCTTCTTCCAGGTCGGAAACCGCTTTGCGCTCGGACGCCATCTGGCCGCGCACCCGCTGCAGCGATGAGAGATAATCGCGGCAGCGTTGCATTGGGCAGGTCAGCAGCGCCAGCAGCACTATCTGGTCGTCGTTTTGCATCAGTCTCTCGATCGCGAAGCGCGAAGCCGACGAGGTCAGGAAGCTGTTATGCAGTTTGGTTGCCGTGACGGAAATCTCCGCATCTGTGGGCGGGTGCGCGCCGGGAAACGGATTATCGGCGGTGTAAAGCTGCGCCGCCGCCACCAGGTTAGCGGGCGACAGCACCAGCTGCCCCAGCTCCTTGATGCCTTTGAAACGTGTATTCAGCAGCGCGCTTGCCCCGTGGCATACCTGCACCAGGGCTTTGGCGTGGCTTGCCTCATGCGCCGTGGAGCCTGCAAGGTGGGTAAGCAGCCCGAAGCGGTTGGCCGCTTCCTTATCCGTGGCCTGCGGCCCTTCAAGTGCATAAGGCAGCGGTGTTTTTTTAACCAGTTCCCCTTCGGCGATTTTTGCCTCGGCGCGCTTGCGGGCCTCCTCTGCCTCGCGCTGCAGTTTCCGCTTCTGGTCTTCGCGCAGCTCCGACAGGAAATGCTCACGTTTTTCCGCCTCCCGGGCGGCCTTTTGCGCAATGCGTTCGGCTTCCTTTTTCCATATGGGCTCGTCATGCGTTAGCACCCGCCCCATGAAGCGCGCGGCAATCTGGGTGGGCAGGCCCGCAGTCTGAAATGCCTTCCTGACAAGGAAAAGATCCTGGAACTGCGCAGACAGCTGCTTGCCGAACACCTGCAACTCCGCCTCTGAATCGAAAAGCGGTTTTTGCTGAGTTAAGCTCCCCGTTGCCCATTGTTCCAGTGCCTGGTCTTTCTGGATACGGTCCCAGACCTGCCGGTTATGAGTAATCTCGTGCCAGTGCTCAGAGAGGTAGCGGCGCGCCAGCTTTTTGGCCTCTTCCCCGATATGGCTTTTCTCGATAAATTGCTCCAGCGCGGCGTGCGCATCGAAGCGGCGGCCCAAATGGTTGGCTAAAGCCTCCTCTTTGAGTAACCGATCGGAATCATAGCCGGTGCAGATATTACCCACCAGTTGCATGGCCGGTATCACGTCGGGGTCCATGCCCGGCAGGTCTTTCTTTAGCATGAGCATGTAGGCGGCGGTGGGTGACTTGAACCGCGAATAGCAATTGGCGATGAGCTCTTCGTTTGTCGTTTCCGGGCGTGCGCTGATATGATCCTGTGCGATCGTGGCGAGGAGCTGGAAGAATTTAATTTCCTCCGGCGACAAGGCTGCCTTGTTAACAGCAAAAATATCTTTGGGGGTCTTACCAAAACCGAGCATCGTAACCATAATTGTTAAAACGGGACGAGATCCCAAGTTTAATAATTAATATTAAATGCTTAAATTGCGTGCTTGCATGAAGATACTGTGACAATCGCATTTCCGGGATGAAATTAGGAAAAGGGCGGGCGCCCATCCGTAATCAAATAGGCTATTAAATAATATAGATATTATTCCCCGCAGCTGCGGCAGGTAACCTATTGGCAATACAATAAATCTGCGGGTAGGAACATGCCGTGACGGCATTCTTGCTGCTAATGCGACGGGAGCGCTTTTTATATATTCAAAGAAGGAGCCGATTATCGTTACAGCTTGGTGGCAGGAATACAAGCATATCTGGCTACATTCATCACCCTACTACGCAGCGCCCGCACCTCTCGCAACTCTATCGGCAACATGCTGATACATCTCAATCCAGTCATTTAAACCTAGACGTTAATTGGGGGGCAGGAGACGTCCTGTTAACATTTTTATTCTCGCCACAAAAAATTAGATGTAGGTTAAATTGGATTAATATTTAATGTTTGTGGCAGAGATCAATATGATCAGTAAAAAGCTCACGTTACTGTTAGGCACTTTACCTGTATTCGTGCCCGGACACGATCCAGCTAAGGATAAGGCTGTCACTAAGCCATGGGCGGCACAGATTGTGCTGGACAGGCATAATCCAATATCGAATGTAAATTATGCCAAAGGGAATAGACCTGTTACTGCAGCGCAAGCCTATTACAAACACTTCACTGATACTTATAATCCGCGATTTGGCGTTTATGAGGAAAAAAATCCGGTTGTTCTAGTTATTGAGGGTGACAACAATGAGGATCATAAGGCGGAAGTCATAAAAATTATTCAGTCTATGTACGGGACAGAAAATCCACCCAGAATAGTATATGTCGATTGCAATCTGTTAAATGAAGACGCGGCTTTTTCAATTGGCGAGTTGCTAAAAAAGAAAAACATTTCCTTATCAAGCGTCAGGGCTATTAACTTTAGCATGGCGTCTTGGTTTGATTCGACCAGCCCAACCTCGGCACTTGCCATACGCAACAATATACTCAAATTCAGAGATAGTATTTTTGTTCACGGGTCAGGAAACAAAGCAGGCGGGCAGCCCATCTACGGCCTAACAACGCAGTCGGATCATGCGATTGTTGTTGGCGCAACGGAACATGCTTACCACGAAAAACCGCCAGAGCGAATTCAGTTAACCGATTTTACGGCTTCTACCCAGATCCCGACCTCAGCCGTCGATTTGGTCATGAAAGGGCGGAATGTTCCGATGGACGGAGTTTCAGGGGCTTGGTCAAAGGATGGAAAAGATGACAATAATCCCAGAGAAGACTCGGGAACCTCTTTTTCTGCCCCTCAAGTAACAGCAATCGCGGCTAAAATATCCGCTAGGTATCGTAATCTCTTTATCAATGGCCTTCCTGGACGGAGATATCAGGAAGAACTCACGAAGGAATCCTTGGAAGCAAAAGATCAGCGTAAGCAAAGTTTGGTCGATTCGGTGACGTCAAGTTTGCTGCTAAGTGCCGTTGCGATAGGTGCTGATGATCAATCCGCGATCATTCAAACCCCTTACAAACACTCTTTTGATACCAAAGGTTCTGGTTTTGGAATGCCCCACCCGGGAATTGCCGAGCGTATTTTGTTTGATCAGATGGTTGCTTCCCAGCTCGAAGGCCGAGCAGTGCAGATTGAAGATTATCAGGCCTATTCTCCTGAAAGCAGGCAGGTTTACCCTAGGGCAGCATTTAAAAATGCTAATGAAGAGCATGATGCAGCGGGTGCTGGCTTGTTAAGGCACGGCGTTTCTATTCATGTGCCGGTGCCCCTTAAGACATATATACTTACAAAGGAAGAAAATACTCTGGCTATCGATATTCCTCCTTTTGATACAAATATGTCAGCACACATGCTTCGTGGTTCATTGTTGTTCAAGGTCGAGCCCATAGCAAAATTGGGGGAGCAAAAGGAAGCTGTTCGATATGAATTATTTATCGAAAGCCCAGATCGGGCAGCGCGGATACCTTTAGGCACGTTTGGGGCGGAAAAAAAAATGCTCTGGCATACAGACAAGCCACATCCTATTGATGATTTTGCCTTTGTCAATTTCCGTACCCGCGCGCATCTGCTAGGAGATACTGTTTCCAAAGATGTCGAGCATGGCTGGCGCTTCGTTGTCGAAACGACCAATAAAGATCCTAAGGATGTCGAGGTGTCCGCTTCAGGCGATAAAATGTTGCCGTTGCTTGAGATTACCGGTGTTAAAAAAGAACAGGAAATATTTAAACATCATCCGCATGAGGCCAGCAGGCTTGGGTTTTTGTCGCAACGGATGATCGTAGAAACATACGCGGATGATTTCGCGCGACTTGAGGATAAATTAGACGATAATAAAAAAGCACAAGCCATAGTTGAGGATTTTATTGAAGGCAGACGCGTTCAAAGCCCGGAATTGTTGGCAGTGCTGCCGGATTTTTTTGCAGCTGCAAAACAAGACCCTTCCTTACAACAGGTTGTGGGGCTGATTGCACATCATGTGTATGTTGAGCGAATTGCACGAGGCTCAGCCGAACGCCTGCTGCATCTTGCCAAATATTATGAAGATACCAAAGATGCGGGGCTTGACGGCGTAACACAAGCTTATTCATCACTATATAAATCTGTTTTGGCTTATGAAAAAGCGCTTGTTCTCGGTGATTTCAAAGTATTGGAACAGCAGCTGGAAAATATGAAACAGATGCTCAAAGAAAATGCCCCGCATCTGAAACAATATGCAAGTATAGCAAGCAATATGTACACCAGCGACGATCTTATTCGGCAGGAACGGCAAGACATACAAGGACTATACCATACTATCACTAATGAAAATCTTGACCTACCTGCCGATATCAAAAAATCCGTCAACTCGCGTTAGGGCAGTGTGTAAAATTCAGTAATAATAAATTATGAAATAGGAAGAAACGGTGGCAAATTATTTAGTTATCGCTGCGAGTAGCGGCATTGGCCAGGCAACGGCTCATTTGTTGAAGGAAGCCGGACATAGTGTAATTACCACTGCGCGTGGCACACATAAAATCCTTCCTGACGCAATGCTGGACGCAACGGATTTTGATGCAGTGGATGCAGTATTTAAACAGGCAGGTGAATTAGATGGCGTAGTCAACTGTAGCGGTTCTTTGCTGTTAAAATCTGCGCATTTAACCACCAAAGAGCAATATCAGGCTGTCATTGATGCTTCGCTCACTACGGCGTTTGCCACGGTGCGTGCGGCAGGGAAATATATGAGTAAAGGTGGCTCTGTCGTTTTGATTTCCTCGGCGGCGGCTATGGAGGGGCTTGCGAACCATGAGGCCATTGCCGCGGCCAAAGCCGGAGTTATCGGCCTCACGCTTTCGGCGGCTGCAACATATGCGTCGATGAATCTGCGCGTCAATGCAGTTGCGCCCGGCCTTGTTGAAACGCCGCTTACCATTGCTTTGACGGGCAATGAAACGTCTCGTAAGTTTTCCGAAGCCATGCACGCATTGGGGCGGCTAGGCAAGCCTGAGGATGTAGCAAGGGCCATCGTGTTTCTGCTTGATCCCGCCAATGACTGGATTACCGGGCAAGTATGGGCAGTTGATGGTGGACTATCACGTGTGCGCCCTAAAACGAAGGTGTGAAATGCAAGCACTTCGCCTGATTCTCGCCGATCAACTTTCCCCCGCAATTACTTCGCTTGACGAGATTGATCGGGAAAAAGATATTGTGCTGATGTGCGAGGTGATGGAGGAAGCCACCTACGTTAAACATCATCCCAAAAAAATTGCCTTCCTATTTTCAGCCATGCGTCATTTTGCAGCCGGATTGCGCCGACAAGGAATAACCGTTCATTATGTGAAGCTCGACGACTCAGCGAATACAGGCGGGTTAGACGGTGAAATTAAACGTGCGGTGGCGGAGCTAAACCCAGAAAAACTTTTACTGACTGAGCCTGGCGAGTACCGCGTACTTGCTATGATGAAGCAATGGCAACAAGCACTCGGTATTCCTGTACAGATCCGGGCGGATACGCGCTTTCTGGCGTCCCATGAAGAATTCGCGGTATGGGCCAGAGGCAAGGCCCAGCTGCGCATGGAATTTTTTTACAGCGAAATGCGTAAAAAATACGGAATACTCATGGACGCGCCCGGCAAACCCACGGGGGGTGAGTGGAACTATGACAAAGAAAACCGTAAACCTCCCAAAACGGGGTTGGCGTCGCCTAAACGGATCTCCCACAAAAAATCAACTATCACCAACGAGGTATTAGCGCTGGTTCAAGATCGTTTTTCGCATCATTTTGGAACGCTTAAGCCTTTTCATTACGCGGTGACGCGCGATGAAGCGTTGATGGAGCTGGAACATTTCATTCACCAGCTACTTCCCAACTTTGGCGATTATCAGGATGCGATGGTCGCAGGTGAGCCTTATTTGTATCATTCCCTCTTATCATCGTATCTTAATGCGGGTTTGCTGCTGCCGCTAGAAATGTGCCGCATGGCCGAGGCGGCCTACCATGCGGGAAAAGCGCCTATCAATGCTGTTGAGGGATTTATCCGCCAGATTCTTGGCTGGCGGGAATATATCCGTGGCATTTACTGGCATTTCATGCCGGAATATGGCGAGCGTAACGCATTACAGGCAACACGGCCATTGCCAGAGTTCTACTGGACAACACAAACAGTGATGTTTTGTGTGGCAGAGGCCATACGCCACACACGGGACCATGCCTATTCACATCACATCCAGCGCCTTATGATTACGGGCAATTTTGCACTGTTGGCTGGGCTGGATGTAAAGCAGGTGCAGAAATGGTATCTGGAAGTGTATTCCGACGCCTATGAATGGGTGGAAATGCCCAATACACTGGGTATGGCATTATACGGCGATGGCGGGCTGATCGCCAGCAAGCCCTATGCAGCGAGCGGAAAATACATTCACCGCATGAGCAATTACTGTGCAAAATGCAGCTATGATCCTGACATCATGACGGGTGAGCGGGCATGTCCATTTAACGCACTTTACTGGGATTTTTTAGTGCGGAATGAAGACCAGTTTCGCCGTAATCAGCGTATGCCTTACGTGTTTTCCACCTGGGATAAATTCGCGCCCGAAAAGCAACTTGCCATTCGCCAGCAAGCACAGATACATTTACAAAAAATGGCAGAGGGAAGTTTATGAGGAACTGCACCAAGGCATCGGTATTTGCGGAAAGCGCTGGTATCAATGCCTAAAGGCATTCATAAATCCAACCTGCCTGTTAAAATCTGCGTGTGTTGTGGACGGCCATTTCGCTGGCGGAAAAAATGGGAAAAGATTTGGGAGCAGGTGAAATATTGTTCTGCACGTTGCAAGGTAAAACAATGAAAAAATAAATTGCCATTACAGGGGCATCAATCCGCGCATATAGGCTCCGATGGTTCAAAGTGTATTACTTATTCCTAAATTTGCGTTTATTTTTGCCCTCGCTTGGCTTGGTGCCATTGAATTTGGGCTTTTCGCCTATTTTTTTAGGCTGATACTTCGGCTTTGCAATATCGGCAGGCTTTTCATTGCGTGGCTTAAAATCACTGTATTTCTTTTTGTCTTCATGTGCCGTTTGGATTTTGGGTGCGCGTTGTAGCCGAGTGACCACAATGTTTTTTTCTATTTTGCCGCCAGCACCCACGGCTTTGAAAAAGCCATCGACGCAATCTGCCGTGAGTTCAACATGCGTTTCATTCTGCTGGATTTTAATGCTACCGATGTTGCGCTTGGTGATATTTCCACGGCCACAGAGCATGGGGAGAATCCAGCGTGGTTCTGCGGACATATCCTGCCCAACGGAAAGCGATATCCAGACGCTGTTTTTGAAATCATCGCGGCTTGCTTTTACATGGCTTGCGGCGGATGCTGCATCGAGCAACTCCTCGGGCGCGGGTTTTTGCGCGTTATGCAAACGTATCAGCGCTGCGGCAATCTGGTCTGGCTGGTAGCGCGACAGCAGTTCGGCGATTGCAGGTTTTTCATCGTCTTTTACAGGCTCGCTGAACGCGGGGTTTGCTAAAAAGCGCTCGCGGTCGCGCTCCAGAATATTTTCGATGGAAGGGGGTTTACCCCATGCTGCGCTAACCCGTGCATTCCTGAGCATGATCTCTGCGCGTTTTCGGGCGTTATGGGGCACGATCAGCGCGCTAATGCCTTTGCTGCCCGCACGGCCGGTGCGGCCGCTCCTGTGCAATAGTATGTCGCGATTTTTTGGGATATCGGCATGAATGACGAGTGCGAGGCCGGGTAAATCAATGCCCCGTGATGCGACATCGGTGGCGACGCAAACCCGGGCGCGGCCATCGCGCAAGGCTTGGAGCGCATGGCTGCGCTCTGCCTGGCTTAATTCGCCTGAAAGGGCGACCACCGAGAAGCCACGGTTGGTGAGGCGGCTGGTGAGGTGGTTGACCTCGATACGTGTGCCGCAGAAAATGATGGCGCTTTTCGCGTCGTGATAGCGCAACAGGTTGATGATGGCATTTTCGCGGTCACTGGGGGCGATACTCAGCGCCTGATATTCAATATCCGCGTGCTGCTTTTCTTCTTCTTTCGTGCTAATGCGCTGAGCATTTCTTTGATACGTCCTGGCCATGGCAACGATGCCTTTGGCCATGGTTGCGGAGAACATCAGGGTGCGTCGTTCTTTAGGGGAGGTATTGAGAATATACTGGAGCTCTTCGCGGAAGCCCATATCCAGCATTTCATCGGCCTCGTCGAGCACGACTGCTTTTAACTGGCTAGTATCAAAGGAGCCACGTTCGATATGGTCTTTGAGGCGACCGGGCGTGCCTACAACGATATGAGCGCCACGGCCAAGCGCCTGGCGTTCGGTGCGCATATCCATGCCGCCTACGCAGGAGATGACGGTTCCACCGCTGGGGGCGTAGAGCCATTCGAGTTCACGGGTTACCTGAAGCGCTAGTTCGCGCGTGGGGGCAATGACCAATGCCAGGGGTGCGCCTGTCCGGTCGAAGGATTGCTCATCGCCAAGCAGAGTAGGGGCAAGCGCCAGACCGAAGGCCACGGTTTTTCCCGATCCGGTTTGGGCGGAGACGAGCAAATCTGAGCCCTGAAGCTCCGGCGCTAACACGGCTTGCTGCACGGAGGTGAGGTTCGTGTAGCCCTGTTTTGTCAGTGCGGCCTGAAACGGGGGGGTGATGCCGGGATATATCGTCATGTTGTCTCTTTCTAGTATTTAAGGAGATAGCTCTACGCGCTTAAACGCGGCACAACAATAGAAACACTTAGGTTGGTGTATTATATTGCTGTTTTTGGAACCTGCGCGCGCGCGGGTTTTGAGAATTATATTGTTTGAATTCGCGAAGTATAGAGGGCTCACAGCCAGCTTTTGTGAAAAGGCGCTTAAAATATGAGATCTAATCTCAAGTATCAGCGTCAGTTCAAAAACGGCCAACAGAGCAGGATGGGCTAAACCTTCCCAGAATAGCTAAGATTCAGCCTAAAGACTGACGCATATCCCCGCATTCGCCATCCCAACCGGCCGAACTTCCCTAAGAATTGCTGCTGCCCGGAGACTGTGCTCCCGGGAGCAGACTTAGTGGCGGTGGACGCAGTCTGCTGCGAACCAGTCTCTGCCCTATATTCACTGTTTTGCAGTGAATTAACAGGGAAAATACGCTGGTAATAGGGTCCCATGTGTCCAAACTAAGGGGATTTTTAGTTCCTGGGCCTAGGAAATTCAATAGTTTATGGTATTACCTTTTTAGACGGTAAAAAATGGTAACAGGGAATCGTAATTCCTTGGTCGGGGGGTAATTCGTTCCGAACCATCATTACTTCCTATTTCCCTGTAAAGCATCCGGAGTAGAAAAACTTTAAATCGGTCCAGCCCCACCGCTGGCACTGACTCCGACTAAGTGGTGTCGTCCATCCTTTCATTAACCTGAGGTCGTTCGCCACAATAGAGGCGAGCTTAAATAGATGTGCGTCTTCAACTAGAAACTGTAAAATCCATGTATTAGCACCATGGAATCCGCTTTCTACGATCAAAAAATCCTCTATCCCTAGAAGTTGAATAGCAGAGAACACTTCATTCGCATCAACATGCTTATTTAGGCTCAGCAGGTAAGAGATAATTTCAACTGCCACTGTCACTTCACAGCTGGACCTGCAAAACGCTCCATCTTCTTGTTCAGCAGATCATTTGCGAAACCT